>NZ_CP146991.1:2292500-2560000 GCF_001941975.2 Sporomusa sphaeroides DSM 2875
ATGCACTGAGCCGATAATGGTACCGGAGTTAGTCATAGTAGAAGAAGTAACTGCTCTGGCAATGCCAAAGTCGGTTACTTTTATCCGCCCTGACCGGGTGACTAAAATATTATGCGGTTTGATATCGCAGTGAACCAAATTATTCTGGTGAGCGTGCTCAAGCGCTTCTGCTATTTCGATAGCAATACGCACGGCTGTTTCTACCGGCAGCGGTGCTTCGCGCTCAATTTTATCCTTCAATGTTTCCCCGGAGATGTATTCCATGATAATGTAGTAGGCTTGTTCATCAAGACCAACATCGTAGATGTTAACGATATTAGGGTGAGAAAGCCGGGCTGCAGCCTGCGCTTCCCGCCGGAAACGGCTGACGAATTCTTCGTCATCAGTAAACTGGGAACGCAGCACTTTAACAGCTACTGAACGGTCCAGCAGTTTGTCATGGGCGCGGTATACATCGGCCATGCCGCCGCCGCCAATTCGTTCTAATATTGTATAACGATCATCAAGTGTGCGATTGAGCATCAGTTCCCTCCCCCCTAACGTAATGCCTGTACAAATATTTGCCGGGCCGCGGGTGCGGCAAAGGCACCGCCTGAACCGGCATTTTCAATAATCACGGCTACCGCAATTTGCGGGTTGTCAGCCGGAGCAAAGCCAATAAACCAGGCATGTGATGCGCCATGGGGATTTTCGGCTGTACCGGTCTTGCCGGCAACCTCAATACCGCGCAGCGCAGCTCTGCTACCTGTTCCTTTATTTACCACAGTTACCATCATAGCGGCAACCTGACCGGCAATTTTGGCATCCACCGGCGACAGCCATTTTTCCGGTGAAGTTTCTTTGAGCACAGTGCCGTCAGGAGCCGTAACTCTTTGCACTAGATATGGTTTCATTATAGTTCCCTTGTTGGCAAAGGTCGATACCAGCATCGCCATGCTAAGCGGTGTGACTAACAGACTTCCCTGACCTATGCCGGTTTGGGCTAAATCGCCGTCACTTAACTTGGAAAAAGCAGGCAGCCTGCCGGCACTTACCGGAATATCGCCTGTAGGCGGCTGAGCCAAACCATAGCGCTCATAGTGTTTAGCCATCTTATCCCGCCCCAAATCCAGTGCTAACTGACCAAAAGTAACGTTGCAGGATACAGCCAGCGCTTGCTCTAACGTCACTTTGCCATGCGCCTGGTGATCGACTTCCGGCAGTGTATAATCTGAACCGATTTTTAGTGAACCGGTACAAGTAAACTGCTGGTTGACATTGGCCGCCCGCTCAGCCAAGGCAGCTTCGGCTACCAGCACCTTGATGATGGAGCCTGGCGGGTATAGCCCTTGGGTAGCCCGGTTAAGCAAGGGGCTGCCCACTGCCTGTGAAAGGGTATCCCAGTTAGCTGCAAGCGTATTGGGATCAAAACCGGGGCGGCTGACCATAGCCAATATGGCACCAGTTTGCGGCGATATGGCAACAATTGCGCCGCGTCTGTTACCCAGTGCCTGATAAGCAGCTTGCTGCAGCCTGGCATCAAGTGTGAGGGTAATAGTGTTGCCTGCACTGCTGGTAAATAACTGGCTGACTGCACCTAACCGCCGTTCAGGATTTATTTGACCTGACAGGTAGCCGTCATAACTGCTTTCAAGACCGGTTTTGCCATACTTGGGATGGTCATAGCCCACAATATGGGCAAATAATGTATCATATGGGTATTCCCGCTGATACTCTTTTTGTGCCGACCGTTTGCTTACAGCCAGCACGTTTCCCTGACTATCGACAATCTGGCCGCGCTCCACTTTGAGGGAGGCTTCAGCTGTGCGACGGTTAAGCGGGTGAAAGGCAAGACTGTTGCCTGCAATAACTTGCAGATATGTCACATAGCCAAACAGCAGCACCAGCAGACCGACCAAAAACAGCGCGGCTTGCCGGATACTCCGGCGGATTGCCTGATGTGGAAGCTTTTTATGATTATTCATTGGGTGCTGTCGCCTCCGATATGGCAAATAACATACCCAGCAGGATAAAGCTTGAGACCATGGAGCTGCCGCCATAACTGATCAGTGGCAGGGTTATGCCGGTCAGCGGTAAAAACTTAGTGACACCACCAATAATGATAAAAACCTGCAGTGCTGTAAGGACTCCTAAACCACCGGCCAGCAGCATGGTAAATGGAGTCGGCGAGATTAACGCCGCGCGAAAAGCCCGGTAGACAATAAGCATATAAGCAAGCATTACGGCAGTCGTACCCATTAGCCCCAACTCTTCACCAATAGCGGCAAAGATGAAATCAGTGTGTACTTCCGGTATGATAGTGGGATAACCGAATGTCAGGCCGCTGCCAAGAATACCGCCTGAGCCTAGAGCAAACAGCGACTGAACAATCTGATATGCTTGGCCGGTAGGGTCGGCCCAGGGATTGGCCCAAATATCAATTCTGGTCTGAACATGAGGAAATAGCAGATAGCACACCGTTGAACCAGCAAAAAACAAACCAAGTGCCAATACTACATAATTTAGTCTGCCGCTTGCCATATAAACCATGGTTACCGTTGTGCCAAAATACAACAAAGCTGAACCTAAGTCACGCTGGACAATAAGCATAGCCATGGTTAAACCCCACAAGGCCAATAAAGGGGCGATAAAACGCGGATGAGGCAAAGTAAACGGACCGTAGTGTCTGGTGGCAAATGTTAAAAGTTGACGTCTTTCGCTTAAGTAAGCGGCTAAAAATATAATAATCAGCAATTTGGCAAACTCGGAAGGCTGAAATCTTACCGGACCTAGGATAATCCAGTTTTTGTTGCCACCGATGTCTACGCCAAACAGGATAGTGATGATCAATAATGCAACACCGGTTATACCACACAGGTACTTATATTTAGCGATAGCATCGGCTTGGCGAAAACATGCCGCCGTAACGACAAAGGCCACCAGCCCTATCGCTAACCAGATAACTTGCGGAATAAATAAATCAGGACGAAGTCTTATAATAAGTGTTAGCCCGATAGATGCTAAAAATACGGCTAACGGCAATATTAACGGATCGGCAGCAGTGCAAAAACGGCGAACAAGTAATGATGCTGTCATACACAAGCCGATTAACCCAACGATAATACTAAGTATTTGGTAAGTAAATTGCTGGTTTGACAGGGTAACTGCAAGGTACCCGTTGATTAAAATGACACCAGTCAGTAGGAGTAGTCCAAATTCAGCTTGTTTTACCTGCTTCATATAAGCTAACCCTTATATTGCACGAGAATAGCTGTAATATTGTCATAGCCGCCGGCATCCCGTGCTTGCTCTACCAGGGTATTGACAATCGTCTGCGGCTGGTCTAGCTGTGTGCAAATCCTTAGTATAACTTCTTCGCTAAGCATATTGGTTAATCCATCAGTGCATAGCAACAAACTATCGCCAGGCTGCCAGGAAAATCTGCCTGAATCTATGCATATGGTATCACTGGTGCCCACAGCCCTTGTCAAAATATTGCGGTGCGGGTGAACCAGTGCTTCCTCACTGGTGATGTTGCCGCTTTGCACCAGTTCCCAAACAAGTGAATGGTCGCTGGTTATTTGCTGTAATATGCTGTCCCTGATTAAATACAATCTGCTATCCCCGACATGGCTCCAGCATATCTCAGTACCGTCAGCATATATGGCAGTAACGGTAGTCCCCATACCCTGACATTCGCTTTTGTTCTGGGACATCTGGTAAACAATGCAATTGGCTTTGTCAATTGCTTCTTTTAATACCTGTTCCCAGTTGGCAGGTTGTTCAATTTTCTGGATATGTTCCTGGATAGTACTGGCTCCAAGGCTACTGGCAATCTCCCCCGCAACATGTCCACCCATGCCGTCGGCAACTACAAACAAGTGTGGCGGCGAAAAAACATAACTATCTTCATTGATTTTGCGTACCATACCAATGTCTGACTGTGCAAATGCCAGCATGGAAATCACCTCTCAAACGTAAGAGTAACCGCTCCAATCTGTATTACATCTCCATCCGCTAAAGCAATTTCTTCTTCAATCGGTTGGCCGTTAACGAGCGTGCCGTTTGTGCTGCTTAAATCAGCTAACAGATAGTTATGCTTCGATTTGGAGATGCAGGCATGCTCATGTGAAACAAAACTATCATTAATTACTAAATCATTATGCTCACTGCGTCCTATTGTTAAACTGTCGCTTATGACAAAACTGGTTTGTGACAGCAAGGCTTGCTTGTCGGCAATAACTACAAGCCTGGGCGGCGGTGTATCACTACCGGCTGCCGCCTGCAGTTCAGAACTGACCAAAACAGTATTCTTCACCGGATCTGACAAGCCTGTCAAATCCTTGACTGCAATTTTTATTACATGGTACAAAAAGTAATAGAGCAGTATCACCAGGCTATACTGCAAGGCTATTACAACAATATTAAACACCTGCATTTTTCCGGGCAATTCTACTTCACCTCATACAAAATCACAGTGTTCCCCACTTTTACTCTGTCACCGCTTTTCAACTGCTTGTGGGTAATACGCTGGTTGCCGACATAAGTGCCGTTAAGACTTTTGGCATCGTGAATAACATGAGAGTTCTCTTCATACACAATATATGCGTGCAGACGTGAGGTATTCATGTCTGTCAGCGGCAGTTCATTTGTATTACGGCGACCAATGTTTATCCGGTTAACAGTGCAGTCAATTTTTAACCCGGCATCCAATCCGTCAATTACGGTCAATAAGCCATGTAAAAGCTGCTGTGGCGGGCGGGTTAGGAGCATGGGCTCCATTTTGTCGAATATCCTGGTATCGCCGGCATCAGGGATAGCGTCAAGCTGGTTGTCACTTTCTTCGGCGGGAGCTTCGGTGAAACTTGACGTAATCCTGAACTCCTGTTTGCTTAATTGTTCATCAGCAAAGAGTTCGATTTGAGGGCAGCCAGCCATAGTATAACCTTTACTGCGGCTTTCTTGGCTCAAATACATCGATAATTCACCACACACGGCTGGCGCACAAGGCTCCAGCCGTTCGTAGTCTTCCTGGTTTATATAGACCGCGTAGTGGTTTGGCACATAAACGCAGGATACGCCAACCGTACGCTCATCTTCCATTTTCCTGGCCAATTGCTTGGCAATTTCAGCCGGTTGCAGGCTGCTGGAAAACTGCTTATTAAAGAACCCTTCGATATATTTTTCAAAAAAATTTTCGATATTGCGAACAATTTTCAAATATAACACTCCTGCTAAGCACTTAAATCTTTCATTCTGCTCCGGCATCCGCTTTTGCTAAAATTTAGCGTACAGGACGCATTTCCTTTATTATACGCGATATTGCTGAGCTAGTCAAAATTAACCATTATCTAAAATTATTTTGTGGCGCAATTGGCCGCAAGCGGCATCAATATCTGTTCCCATCTCGCGTCTGACAGTTACATTAATATGCTGCGCCTTTAACAGTTGCTCAAATCTAACGACCTCAGCCGGCGAAGGACGGAGTAATCCCCGTTCAGGCACCGGGTTAATGGGAATTAGATTGACGTTAGCCAACCGACCTTTTAACAGAACCGCCAATTCGGCAGCCTGTGACGGCTGGTCATTAATGCCGGCAATCAAAGTATATTCATAAGTGGCACGTCTGCCTGTGGCAGCAGAATAGCGGTCACCTGCCGCCAGCACTTGTTCGAGCGGATAACGCTTGTTAATCGGCATAAGTCTGGTTCGCAGTTCATTAGTAGGTGCATGTAATGAGATTGACAGCGTGAGCGGTAATGATTCCTGGGATAATCTGTCAATTTCAGGAACAAGTCCGGAAGTTGACAAGGTTATACTGCGGTAACTCAGATTCAGGCAGTAGGCTTCATGGATAAGCCGAATAAAACGCAGCACGTTATCATAATTTGCCAAAGGCTCTCCTGAACCCATAATAACAATAGAGTCTACCTTTTGTTGTTCAAGTGTTAACAGTTCCTGGATATACAGCACCTGAGCGAGTATTTCTCCGCCGGTAAGGTTTCGGGCTAACCCTCCTAAGGTGGATGCACAAAAAGTACAGCCCATAGCACAGCCAACCTGAGTGGATATGCAAACGCTATTGCCATAAGGTTGACGCATAAGAACTGTTTCGACAGCCATATCATCAGGAAAGGCCAGCAAAAACTTGCTTGTCCGTCCATCGCCCGAGTGTTGAACCGCCTTTTGCCGAAGCTGGGTAATGGTAAATTGGTCATCAAGCTTAACTCGCTGGTCTTTAGACAAATTAGTCATGGCGCTAAAGTCACGGACATTGTGTTTATACAACCATTCGGCAATTTGCCTGGCCCGGTATGTTTCTAATCCCAAAGGCCGTATGGCCTCTGCAATCTCAGCGGCAAACAGCCCGAACAATTCTAATTTTGCTGTAGTTGTCATATTAATTACCGCCTTACTGTTGACGCGCTATACGAGCGATGAAAAAACCATCAATACTGTCGGTATGCGGCCAGAGCTGCAGCAGCTTGTCAGGACGCTTCTGGGCCGGCAGGTACTGACCTGTGGGCTCAAGACTAAAGTCAGGATGTGCACGTAAAAAATCACCAACAATATCTTGATTTTCTTCAGGCTCGGTTGTGCAGGTGCTGTATACCAGAACGCCGCCGGGCTTTACACATTGAGCGGCGCTGACTAAGATAGCAGCCTGTAATTTAGGCAGGTCGCGCAGTATTTCGGGCGATTTGCGCCAGCGGGAATCAGGTTTTCGCCGGAGCACCCCCAGACCGGAGCAAGGAGCGTCTACCAGTACTCTATCTGCCTTAAGCGGAAACATGCTGCCTAAATTTACGGCATCAAGTGCCCTGGTTTCTATATTAGTCAATGCCAGACGGGCGGCATTCTCCCGGATAAGTGCCAGTTTATGCTCATAAATATCGGTGGATAATATTTTCCCGGTATTATTCATCAGGGCAGCAATATGTGTAGTTTTGCCGCCAGGTGCGCCACAGGCATCGATGATAAATTCGCCGGGTTTTGGGTCTAAGATGTGCGCGACCAGCATGGAGCTTTCGTCCTGGACCTGGAACAGACCTTCCTGCAAGGAGGCAAGAGTACCCAGACCCGGATGTTCCTGACAGACAATTCCTTCAGGCGTCCAGGCCGACGCCTGACAGGCTACGCCTTCGCCGGCTAAGCGCTGCAGGAGTCTGTCGCGATTGATTTTGATAGTATTGGTGCGTAAGGAAAGGGGCGGTATAGTATTGTTAGTCTGGCACAAAGCTTCACAATCGGTTACACCCAGGCGTTCCACCCACCGTTCAACCAGCCATTCAGGGTGGAAATATTTTAATGCAAGGTATTTAACCGGTTGACTGTCCCGGTCGGGATACACAACTTTTTCCGGATTGCGGGCAGCATTGCGCAGCACGCCGTTAACAAACTTAACGGTACCGGCATGACCATACTTCTTTGCTAATTCTACCGACTGGTTGCAAGCGGCAGAAGCCGGTACTTTTTCAAGAAAAAACAGTTGATATATACCCAGGCGCAGGATGTTTCTAATAACAGGTGCTACTTTGGTGAGTGAACGGTTCAGATAGAGGCCGAGCAGCCAGTCCAAAGTCGCGCCTGCTTTGACAGTACCATAAACCAGTTCGGTAATAAACCTCCGGTCCTGATCAGAAAGCTGTCCCTGGGCCGTACGCCGGTTTATTTCTTTAGCAAGGGCAATGTTGGCATAGGCGCCGTTAGTTTCAACTTCATTAATTATTTTCAGCGCCACTTCCCTGGCGTCAATTTTTTTTGCGGTCATTGCTGCCACCATCTTTATTTATTATTTATGCTTCTTATTCGTAACAAAGCTTTGGAGCGCTTGTTCGACCTTTTTAAGGTCGACTTGCGTGTTGCAGCAGGGACCCTGTGGTCTGCTGTTAAGTACGCCAATGACAGGGATGGGAAAAACATCCTGAATGCCGCTTGTCAGGTCGCGTTCACAGGCAATGGCCAGTACGGCGTGCGGGCGTATTGTTTTTATTACTTTTCGCGCCAGAGTACCACCGGTTACCACTGCGATGTGAACCCCATAGTTTTCGGCAAGTGTGGTCAGGTCACCAATGGGACAAAGGCCGCAGCGGCGGCAATTGGCAACATTGCGGGTAATTTTATGCGGGCAGTCTTCATGCTGCAGGCAATGCGGGGTCATAATCAGCAGCTTACCGGACTCTACGACGATGTTCTTGTGTTTGATTAAATGGTTGCTGACCTCAATAAACGAGCGTTCAATACGTTCTTTTTCAACGTCAAAAAGCTTGCCCACACATATGGCAAGAGGAAATAACAGATTAATGGCCGACCAGGCCACTCCCTGGAACATTCCCAGGGTATTAAACCCCAAAATAGCCAGGATGATACCGATAACACCAAAGGCAGCAGCCAAAATTACCGCAGCCAAAACTACGCCGAGAATCATGGGTAAATAGCTGCTGATGTTAGCCAGGCCGGGCAGACTAACGATCCATAGACCATAACTTGAGATGGTTGCAATACATAAACTGATGAGAATAAGTATTAAAAACAGACGCTTGCGAGGACGATGAGCTACTTCAATCATACTTTCACCTTCTACTCCAATAGGTTGCCTACGGTAAGACAATAGCCGCAAACACAGTCGCTTGCTTTCATCCGTCGTTTGGATTCAGGCTGCACTTCCAATAGTTCGATTGTCCCTTTACCTGTTTCAACAACCAATCCTGTTTTGGTTATCTGGATAATTTGTCCCGGAATTGAACAGGAGTGTGAAGCGTCATGTACTCTAGTCTGCCAGATTTTCAATGATTTATTTTGATAGGTACAATACGCTCCCGGCCAGGGATTCAGGCCTCGTACGAGGTTATGTATGGCTGTTGCCGGCAGATGCCAGTCAATCCGTTCTGTGGTTCGGCACAACATTCGGGCATAGGTTGCTTCAGACTCTTGTTGTACTTCGCGCGGCGCGCTGTTTGCCGCCAGTTGCCGGAGAGTATCTGATAATACGGCTGCACCAAGGTCCTGCAATTTATCATGCAGGCTGCCGGTAGTATCTGTCGGAAGGATCGGGATTTCGGCTTTGGCAATCATGTCGCCGGTATCCATGCCGACCTCCATATACATGGTGGTAATACCGGTGGTGGTTTCTCCGTTGATGATGGCCCAGTGGATGGGCGCTGAGCCGCGATATTTGGGCAACAGTGAGGCATGTACATTAATACAGCCGTAGGCCGGCAGTTCTAACAGCTTTTTAGGCAAAAGTTGTCCAAAGGCAACGACAATAATAATATCCGGGTTAAGGGCGGCAATCTGGTTGTAGCTGTCAACAGTTTTGATGCTGGCAGGCTGCAGAACAGGCAGATTGTATGCCAGTGCAGCTTCTTTAACCGGCGAGTAGGCCAGTTTTTGACCGCGCCCTTTAGGGCGGTCAGGCTGCGTGATGACTCCGGCTACCGGATAACCTTCTTTTACAAGCATATCCAGACAAGGTACCGCAAAGTCGGGTGTGCCCATAAATACCGTACGCAATTTTCCCATTACAACTACCCCTTATGTATGGTTTTTGCCAGTTCGATAAACAAAATGCCGTTAAGATGGTCTATTTCATGTTGCAGAGCACGTGCCAGTAGGCCAGAACCGGAAATCCGGATTTTTTTGCCGCTGCGATTCAGAGCTTCCACCGTTACTGTCCCATACCTTTCTACCTCCCCATACATGCCTGGGACACTCAGACAGCCTTCTGTACCATTTTCACAGCCCTCTTTGTTAATGATTTCCGGATTAATCAGTTCGATAATGCCGTCACCAATATCGATAACTACCACTCGCATGGATACTCCCACCTGCGGAGCAGCCAGTCCGATACCATCGGCGGCATACATGGTTTCAGTCATATCGTCAAGCAATTGTTTAATTTTGCGGTCAATCTTTTCTACAGGCGCAGCAATATCTTTAAGCACTTTGTCGCCTGCCTTTTTAATTTCCATTACTGGCATGGTTTTGTACCTCCCTCTTTCCTTTCAGGCCATTAGACAAATTTTATCACAGTTTAGCAGGTGACGAAAGTGTCAAATACATGAGTCAAGCTTTGACAAAATAATTTAATGTGACGGTTAGATGACATTCACAGGGTCTACGTCAATAATCACATCTTTGCGGCTGCTAATGTGCAAAGCTGTGAACAGGCTGGTCACGGCAGCTGGATCCTTTGTTTTGATTAAAATATTAATGCGAAAGACGTCTTTTATTTTATGAACCGATGCCGGAAACGGTCCAATAATGTCGGCAGCTATTCCCGCCATTGCTTGAGCCAGTTCGACTGCCAATTTGTTAGCACTCTGGTGCACCATGATTTCGTCGGCAGCCTGTACTGTTATTTTTATCAAATTAGCAAACGGTGGATAGTTCAGTTGACGGCGAAAGGCAATCTCATGTTCATAAAATGCCGGATAATTATGCTCTGCTCCGGCAGTTATCGCATAGTGCTCGGGATTATATGTCTGCATTACTACCTGCCCGCTCTTTGCGCCGCGTCCTGCTCTCCCTGCCGCTTGCGTCAAGAGCGCAAATGTCCGTTCAGCTGCCCGGAAGTCGGGCAGATTAAGCGCAGTATCTGCCGAGATAATTCCAACTGCCGTTACATTAGGAATGTCGTGACCTTTGGCTACCATTTGTGTGCCTAACAAAATATCATACGTTCCGGCAGCGAAAGCCGCTAATATTTTATCATGTGCCATTTTGCCTCGGGTGGTGTCCTGATCCATACGCACAATTTTTGCCGCCGGAAATAATGCGGTAAGTGCCTCTTCCACCTTCTGGGTACCGGCGCCAAAATAACGGATATACCGGCTGCCGCATTCAGGACAAGTATCAGGCACAGTATGGCGTTCCTGACAGTAATGGCAGCGAAGGCTATTGCCGGGGGTGTGATATACCAGTGAAATATCACAATGTCTGCATTTGAGCACATGGCCGCATTCGCGGCACAGGACAAAGGTAGAATAGCCGCGACGGTTAAGCAGGATAACGGCTTGCTCCTTTTTTGCCAGGGCTCTGGCTAACATCTCCTGCAGTGGCAGTGAAATGACGCTGCGGCGTCCTTGTGCCAATTCCTGGCGCATATCAACAAGTGTAACTTCCGGCATTGGCACATCATCAACCCGTTTATTCATAGAGATTAACGTATGGGTGCCGTTAAGTGCCTGGAAGTAAGTTTCTATCGCCGGGGTAGCGCTGCCCAGTACCAGGGCTGCACCGGCCAGTCTGGCCCGGATTAAGGCAACCTGCCGGGCATGGTAACGGGGAGATTCTTCCTGTTTGTAAGTAAACTCATGTTCTTCATCGATAATTATTATGCCCAGATCGCGGGCAGGTGCAAATAAAGCCGAACGTGCACCAATAACAATGCCAGCCTGGCCGGACTGGAGGCGGCGCCAGGCATCGTGCCGTTCGCCGACTGATAGTTTGCTGTGGATAACAACAACATCATTGCCAAACGCTGCCCGAAAACGGGCGACAAGCTGACTGGTCAAAGCAATTTCCGGCACCAGGACAATGGCCTGGCGATTATGTCGCCGGGCTTCAGCGACAGCCTTGATATAAATAAGCGTCTTGCCGCTGCCGGTAACGCCGTGAATCAAAAAAGATTTATGCGTTCCGGCTTTAATGGCTGGAATTATTAGCTGTAAGGCGTGCTGCTGCGGTTGTGTCAATGATACCTCGGCAGCCTGCTGACAAACGCTGTCATAGCTGTTGCGGAGTACCGGTACACTGCGGCTGGTAATGAGCCCTTGTTCTGCTAATTTTTTTACAGTGGCTTGCGAAATATTAAGGTGGCGCAACTGGGGCAAGGCAAGTTCATTATTCTGCAGGAGTGCCTGCAAAAGCCGGCGCTGGGCTGCCCTGGTTTTGGGCAGCATTTGCTCAGCTTGAGCAGCAGTTTCCTTGCTGACAGCCAAGTTAATAATCGTCGTTGTACTGGCTTTGCCGCGTGTATTGACAGTATCTGCATGAATAATTAGTTTATGTTGTAAAAAAAATTTTATCATAGCATCTATGTTACCGGGAAGTTTGGCAAGATCTTTGAGACTAACCGGACCATGAGCATAAATATAGGTGAGTGCCTGGCGGTATTCCTCCGGCTTGTTGTCGAGCAGCATGGCTGCCGCTTCATAATCCATTGCGGCAGATGCCTGATAGGCTTTTTGCGTTTTTACTCCCGACAGGCCGGGAACGAACAGACGCATGGCTTCGGCCAGTGAACTGAGATAATACTGGCTTATCCATTTGGCTGTTTTCAACATATTGTCATCAAACCAGGGGTAATCATCAAGTATAGCAAGGATGGCTTTTAAGCCTTCCGTACATTCGGGTTCCACACCGACAACGAACCCTTCTACCTTCCTGTTGCCGAACGGAACTAATACACGCCAGCCGATAGTGATCTCAGGTAAGTGAGCTGGAATAATGTAGGAAAAAGGCTTAGTAATGCTGCGGGCAGGAATATTTACAATAATTTGAGCGGTGTTTGCCATTTTTTCTACACCTGGCTTTCTTTTCTTAAGGATAAAGAGAAGGGGACTATGCAGTCCCCTTTGTTAGCTAACATATATATTTATATTCGCTTTTCAGTGTCAAATACCTGCTACCGGTTTTTCGGGATCATGAGCGGCCATTTCCCAATCTAGCCCGGTGTCCATTGGCAAACGTTTAAAAAAACGCTTAATCCGGCGCTTTTTCAGCGGTGAAAAATGGAGCTTCATATGTCAGACTCCTCAACCTTGAATTGAATAACCGAGTGATTGTAAGGTTTCTTCAATATATCCGCTAGAAGTCACCGATGCATCATGGCTGACAGCAATTTGCTTAGAAGCTAAGTCTACTTTTACGGACGAAACACCATGAAGGTGGGACAACGTATGCTCAATACGGTCCCGGCAATGGTCGCCTTTGAGGCCCCCAACACGGTAAACGGATTGTGTGGTATTTTTCTGTGTGGCCAATGGAATACCTCCCCTTTTTACTGAATTGAGTCTCCAGCAATATTAGTATTACCATTGGCCACTAATTAATTAATATTTATCCGCTGACTACCCTGTCTAAGATTCTTACCCTTTTTTACTTGAAACCAAAGAACGGTTAACTCTTATATATTGGCTTCTTTGCGAAGCATATCGGCTTTATCGGTACGCTCCCAGGGCAAATCTATGTCAGTGCGGCCAAAGTGACCGTATGCCGCTGTTTGACGGTAAATGGGGCGTCTCAGATCCAGGGACTTGATAATGCCGGCAGGTCTTAAATCAAAGTGCTTGTTGATCAGTTCGACAATTTTGCTCTCGTCAATTTTCGCGGTACCAAAGGTTTCTACCATGACCGATACCGGCCGGGCAATACCGATGGCATATGCTAATTGTATTTCGCACTTATCGGCCAAGCCTGCTGCGACGACATTTTTGGCTACATAGCGGGCAGCATAGGCAGCAGAACGGTCCACTTTTGTGGGATCTTTACCGGAGAAAGCGCCACCGCCGTGGCGAGCCATGCCACCGTATGTATCGACGATAATTTTGCGTCCTGTCAGTCCGGAGTCACCTTGCGGGCCGCCTACAACAAACCGGCCGGTAGGATTGATATAGTATTTGGTTTGCGCATCTAACAGTTCGCCGGGAACCATCGGAATGATAACTTTGGCGATAAGATCTTTTTCAATGGTTTCTCTGTCGACTTCCGGGCTATGCTGGGTTGAAATTACGATAGTATCAATGCGTAACGGTTTACCATCCTCATATTCAACAGTTACCTGGGTTTTTCCGTCCGGACGGAGATATGGCAGCTCGCCGTTCTTACGAATCTCAGAGAGGCGGCGGGCTGTTTTATGAGCCAGGGCGATGGGCAATGGCATATATTCCGGAGTCTCGTTGGTAGCATAACCGAACATCATACCCTGGTCACCGGCACCAATCGCTTCAATGGCATCCATATTGCCTAACTTGGCTTCGAGCGCTTTATCAACACCTAAAGCAATATCGGCAGACTGTTCGTCAATAGAAATTAACACACCGCAGGTTTCACCGTCAAAACCATATTTAGCACGGGTATAACCAATACTTTTAATGGTCTCACGAACAATTTTGGGAATATCTACATAGCAGTTGGTCGTGATTTCACCTACCACATGCACAATACCGGTGGTAACCAATGTTTCACAAGCTACCCGGGCATTGGGGTCATGAGCCAGAATTGCGTCAAGTACACTGTCGGAAATTTGATCGGCAATCTTATCTGGATGGCCTTCGGTTACAGATTCAGATGTAAAAAGTACACGTTTTACCATAGTGCTGTCCCTCCTAAATTCTATATTGCAAAAAAGAAAAGCCTCCGCAAGCAAGGGAGGCGTGATTGTTCTCACTCCCATCTTGCGGTTTATCCGCCGGAATTGGCACCGTTTTTAGTAAAACTACTAAATGGTTGCCGCGGTTTCATCGGGCCAGTCCCTCCACCAACTCTTGATGAGTATAGCATATGCAATTTAACAACAAAAAGATTTTAATCCAAATACAAAAAAAAATCAAGTATAATTTGTCAACATTACACAAATTTTGTCAATCAGAATTTCAGCCACCTGGCGTTTAGTAAGCTGCGGCAGTTCTTCAATCTGGCCATTTTTATGTATGACTCTGACAATATTTGTGTCTGTATTAAAGCCGGCTCCCGGTAAAGTAACATCATTGGCAACAATCATATCAAGATTCTTCTTAATTAGTTTCTCTTGTGCATGACTTAAAAGCTCTTGCGTTTCGGCTGCAAAACCGATTAAGAGCTGATGCTTTTTACGCTCGCCTAATTCGCGCAAAATATCAGGATTTTTGATCATGGATAAGGTTAGGGTATTGCCGGTTTTTTTTATTTTTTGGTCTGCTGCCGTCTCAGGCCGATAATCAGCCACGGCGGCGGCTTTGATTACAACATCGACAGTATCAAACTCCGCAAGCACAGCTTCACGCATTTGCGCGGCAGTTTCCACTTTTGTGACAGTTATCCCCGCCGGACAGGCAAGACTTGACGGACCGGAAACAAGAATAACTTCTGCGCCGCGTGCTGCGGCGGCTTCGGCAAGAGCATATCCCATTTTGCCACTCGAATGGTTGCCAATATATCTCACCGGATCAATGGGTTCACGCGTACCGGCAGCCGTAACCAGTACCCGCTTTCCGGCTAAATCCCGGTTGCCTTGCAGCAGGGATTTAACTTTTTTTACAATATCTGCCGGTTCAGGCAAGCGGCCGGGGCCATCCACACCACAGGCTAACATGCCGGAGGCCGGTTCTACTATATGATAGCCAAGTCCTGCCAGTTTGTTTAAGTTTTGCTGGGTAATTGGGTTTAGATACATATTGGTATTCATGGCTGGAGCCAAAATTACCGGTGCTTTGGTAGCCATGACGGTGGTTGTAAGCATGTCATCGGCTATGCCGTTTGCTATTTTGCCGATAATATTGGCTGTTGCCGGCGCAATGAGGAATAGGTCAGCGCGGCTGGCCAGTGCAATATGCTGCACATTCCAGGTCTTGGGCTCTTCCCACATGTCGGCAACCACCGGGTTGCCGCTAATTTCGCGAAAGGTGAGCGGTGTGACAAATTCTGTAGCCGCTTTGGTCATGATAACATAGACCGTATACCCGGCTTTCTTTAACCGGCTGACAATTTCAACTGCTTTATAGGCGGCAATGCCGCCGGCAACTCCGATAACGATAGTTTGGCCTGATGACATTGCTGACTCCTATTTAATGCCGGTTTTGGTGCGTTCGTAGGTAATTTTACCTTGAGCCACCTCTTCCAGGGCAATTGTCACCGGCTTATTCGATTTAGACTCCACCAGTGGCTGCTGGGCATCCATAATTTCCCGAGCCCGTTTGGCAGCTAAGACAACCAGTGTATATTTGCTGTCAACCTTTTTCACTAATGTATCTAAAGACGGATTAATCATAGCATATCCCCTTGCCTAATTTATTTACTGTGCCAAGTTTCGTTAGTTACAACGTGCCTGGCAAAGACTATCAATTAAATCGGTATTGCGTTCTGCCCGATGCTTTTCAGCGGCAATGATTGTTTCCACTTTTTGCACAGCTGCCGCCACTTGATCATTTACTACAATATAATGATAGTTATGCGCCTGAGCAAGTTCGGCGCTGGCACAATGCAGGCGTTTTTTGATGACTTCCAGGCTGTCAGTACCGCGTTTATGAATTCTGTCAGCAAGCTCATCCAATGAGGGCGGGATGATATATATATATACACCTTCCGGAAATTTTTCTTTTATTTTCATAGCTCCCTGGGTATCTATTTCCAGTACGACATCATATCCGTTTTTTAACTGTTCAAGCACATAGTGGCGTGGCGTCCCGTAAAAATTGCCGTAGACTTCGGCCCACTCCAGCAGGTCGTCGTTTTCAATCATGGTTTGAAAATGATTTTTGGCAACAAAAAGATAATTTACTCCGTCAGCTTCTCCCGTCCTGGGTTGGCGGGTAGTAGCCGATATAGAGTATTTTAACTGGGGATTGCTACGCAGCAACTCGCGGCAAATGGTGCCTTTGCCGGTACCCGAAGGACCGGATACAACTAGTAGTATTCCTTGCTGCGGCATGGCTTTAACTCCTTTCCCTTATTCGGCAGTGTCATCGCTGGTGTCTTTGCTTGTTAACCGGTGAGCTACTGTTTCCGGCTGTACTGCCGATAAAATAACATGATCACTGTCGGTAATGATTACAGCGCGGGTCCGGCGTCCATATGTAGCGTCGATAAGCATACCCCGGTCGCGCGCTTCCTGAATAATGCGTTTGATGGGAGCTGATTCAGGGCTAACTATGGATATGATCCGGTTAGCCGACACAATATTGCCAAAACCGATATTAATTAATTTTATGTCCATTAAGACTCCTCCTATAAATTTATAGGCCACTTAGACGTAATTCTCCTATATTACTCTATGTTTTGGATTTGCTCTCTGACCTTCTCAATTTCACTTTTAATTTCAACAACAATATTGGCGATGGCAGAGTCATTTGCTTTGGAAGCAATTGTGTTGGTTTCCCGGTTTATTTCCTGAACAATAAAATCCAGCTTGCGCCCCACGGCGTCAGGCGAGTTTACAGTTGCCCGGAACTGGGATAAATGGCTTTTGAGCCTGACAATTTCTTCAGTGAAATTAGTTCTGTCAGCAAATATAGCCGATTCTTGCAGCAGTCTGGTTTCGTCAGGTTCTGCCCCTACTGCGGCCAGCAACTCCCGCATACGGTTTAATAGCTTTTCCCGGTAATCTACAAGAATCTGCGGTGCTCTCTCCTCTACAGCCGCAATATAGCTGCTGAGCTTGTCTACCCGCTCCAGGAGGTCGCGCTCAATATTTGCGCCCTCAGCTTCACGCATTTTCATCAGATTGGCCACTGCCGCCTCAATAGCCGCCGCCAGCTTGGGCCATAGCTGTTCTACATCTTCGGTGATTTCTTCCACTTTGAAAACTTCAGGATATTTGGATAAATGGTAGATGTTATCAGTTGCCGGTATTTCCAACAGGCCGGCTAATTCTCTCATTGCATTATGGTAAGCCATTGCCAATTCTTTGTCAACCCTTACCGTACGTTTCTTTTCGCCATATTCATCAACCGTAATAAAAGCGTCCACCCGGCCGCGCAAAATGGTATTGGCAATGCTGCGGCGGATCTTATCTTCCAGACTGCCCAGGCTTTTCGGCATACGGATAACAATTTCGTTGTAGCGGTGATTTACTGCTTTAATCTCAACTATAATGCGATGGCTTGAATCAATGTATTCCCCCCGGCCAAAACCGGTCATGCTTTTGAGCACGGAAACTGCACCTTCCTTTGCGTATGTTATTATTCACTGTTCATGCGATTTTAACCGTAGATTTTTACAGTTCCTCCTGCTTTGTTGGTTGTCCATCGCAATGAGTTATTTGAAATTAGACAAATCAAAATAAAAGCGGCGTTCCTTTTTGTCTTTAGTGGTTAACACCACTGTCACAGGCTTGTTTAACTGTACTTCTCTGTTATTGAAGTAAAAATATGTATGGGTTGTGAACTTTGGTTCGTCTGGGAACCAAGGGGTTTTTACCGGAGAATTAATAACAGCATGATATGGCTTGAGCGTCTTCTTGTCTTGTTTAATCGTGGCTTGAATACCGTTACTGAAATTCTCGGTGCTGCCATTAATTGTTATACTGAAGACAAGACATCCGGCATAATCGGCCAGAATCTTTTCACTGTCGGCAAGCTGAACCGTTTTTTTGCTTCTTGCTTTGTCACGGGCATCATTTGCCAACAACAAAAATGGGGTATACAAATAAGCCCGTTCGGTTGTTTCATTAAGGATAGCTGCTTGTTCCTCGTAGACAATCCAGGGATGAAGAAACTCAGTAAGCGGCAGCTGTTTGCGTTTTATACCATACTCTTGCGCTTCCAGGATGACATCCCGATTGACCAAAGCTATGGCACTGGCAGCAAGCGGCATAGATAGCAAAAAGAACAAGCTGAAAATAGCGGCAACAAGCTTCACCTTAACACCTCCGATGGCAAATTGTCCTGCTATACATATTATACTTACGACCAAAAAAAACCTTTTTTTCAGAATTTAAAAAATAATTAAAGTAGCCGGCTCAGCCAGAGCCGACTACTTTATCCTAACAGAAAGTATAACTTTCTGTTAGGATAAGGGCAACATCGGCTTCCGCCGTCGTCACAGGCTCGACCCAAGCCGTGTTTTCTTTACAGCAGATATTCTCCACGAAATACTTCCACGGCCGGTCCTGATTTATAAATGTGGTTATTGTTGGCCCATTCAAGCCAGAGGTTACCGCCATCCAGTCGGACGGTAGCCTGGCGATCTGTATAGCCGTTTAACACCGCAGCAACCAACGCAGCGCTGGCACCTGTGCCACAGGCTTGCGTTATCCCGGCACCACGCTCCCAGACACGCATTCTTACGGTTTGCCTGTCAATTATCTGGATAAATTCAACATTAGTCTTTTTGGGAAATTGAGGGTGGTTTTCAATTTTGGGGCCAATAGCTGATAAATTGACTTTAGCCACATCATCGACAAAGATGACACAATGAGGGTTTCCCATGGAAACACAGGTAATGTGATACAGTTCGCCGTCTACTTCCAGCGGTGCATGGATTACCTGTTCTTGTGCATCGCCGACAAGTGGGATTTCACTGCGCTTGAGCCTGGGTTCACCCATATCGACTTTGACAGTTGCCAGTACCCCGTCTTGAAAAATGAGTTCCGGTGTAATAATCCCGGCTAATGTGTCAAGGGTGATGACTGTTTTACTTGTTATTTTATTTTCATAAAGATAGCGGGCTACACAGCGGGTGGCGTTGCCGCACATATCGGCCTCACTGCCATCTGAATTAAATATCCGCATCCTAAAGTCGGCAATATCTGACTGAAGCAGCACAACAAGGCCATCGGCACCAATACCAAAATTACGGTCACAAACAGCAACCGCCTGCTTGTGGTAATCAGCGATGTGCTCTTTCATGCCATTGACAATTACAAAATCATTGCCCAATCCATGCCATTTAGTAAATTGCATACTATTCCTCCTAAATTATTATGAATAAAAAATAAAGATTTCTTTTTTTGATTTGTGCAGGTTTAGCGGTTGTGTGGTACCGCCGCGCGGCGTGCCGGCCGCCGTCCGAATAATACATGCTTGAAAGCGTTAAGTATCAGTGTCCAGCCGGAAACTGTCAGGACAAGCGCCCATTCACTTAAAGACAGTGGTACTGTGGAAAAGATGGAACTTAACAAAGGTATGTACATAACCGCCAACTGCATGCTGGTCGAGAAGGCAACGGCTGCCAGCAAGTACTTGTTGCTGGTAAACCCGAGTTCGAAAATAGTATAGGTTTCAGACCGGCAATCAAACACATGAAACATCTGGCAGTATACCAGTGTGGCAAAGGCTGCTGTCCGGGCCAGCGCTAAATCATTCTGGGAATAGTATACCACACTAAAGACGAAAAGTGTGCTTAAACCAATCTGAATGCCGCGGCCAACAATTTTTTTAATTAAACCGCGGGAAAATACGCTTTCTTTCGGATGCCGGGGCGGACGGCGCATACTGTTAGGATCATTAGGATCAATGCCCAGCGCCATAGCCGGCAGACCATCGGTAACAAGGTTTACCCACAATATCTGTACCGGTAAGAGGGGAATGGGTAATCCCAGCAATGCGGCCAGAAACATGGTAAGAACTTCGCCAATATTGCAGGACAACAGGTACCGGATGAACTTTCTGATATTATCATAAATCCCCCGCCCTTCTTCGACGGCTGCGACAATAGTAGCAAAGTTATCATCAGCTAAAACCATGGCAGAAGCCTCTTTGGTGACGTCAGTGCCGGTAAGCCCCATAGCCACGCCAATATCGGCTTCCTTTATTGCTGGTGCATCATTAACACCATCCCCTGTCATGGCTACAATATGTCCTTTACGTTTGAGCGACTGGACGATTCTCAGCTTATGGGCAGGTGAAACCCGGGCATAGACCGAGACAGTATTTACGATAGAATCAAGTTCAGCTTCCCCCATGGCGTCAAGCTCTTTACCTGTGAGCGCCTTATGCTGGCTTTCTTTATAAATATTTAATTCCTGAGCAATGGCTACCGCCGTACTTTTATGGTCACCGGTAATCATGACTGTTTTAATTCCGGCTTCCCGGCATAAAGCAATAGATGCTTTGACTTCTTCCCGCGGCGGGTCAATCATACCCACCAGCCCGGCGAATACTAAATTTGTTTCCAGGGATTCGTCCGGATTTTGCGCCTGAGCCGGTGTCAGACGGCGATAGGCGACAGCCAGCACTCTGAGAGCCCGGGAGGACATTTGTTCATTTATGCTGTTAATTTTATCAATATGTTCCTGGGTAAGCGAGGTCGGCCCTGCCGCGGTGTGGTAATACCGGCACAATTCTAAAATCGTGTCAGGCGCGCCTTTGCTATATAAGCTGCTATTGCCGTCGGTCTCCCGGTATACCACTGACATGCGGCGGCGTTCTGATTCAAAGGGAATCTCAGCGATTCTCTTTTTGGTTTTTTCCAGCTTAGCCTGCCAAATGTCGGCTTTGGCGGCCGCGACGACGATAGCGCCTTCTGTAGGATCGCCTTCAATGGACCAGCCCGTTTCGTTCTTGTTGCGCCAGATGCCGGTAATGGTAACATTGTTTTGTTTCAGCGAACTATTGTTACAAAGTGCTCCGATGACAAGGCATTGCTCAAGCGCTTTATCTTTGGCATAGTCAAACTCTTGGTGGTTAAGTAAAATACTGCCTTTAATATCATACCCTGAGCCGGTAATTTCATAAATTTGACTGCCGGCAAATATCTGCCGTACGGTCATGGCATTTTGCGTCAGGGTACCGGTTTTGTCCGAGCAAATGACGGTTGTGCAGCCAAGCGTTTCCACCGCCGGCAGTTTCCTGATAATTGCCCGTTGTTTAATCATGCGCTGCACACCAAGGGCCAGGGCTACGGTCACAATAGCCGGCAATCCTTCGGGAATGGCAGCTACTGCCAGGCTGATGCCAGCCATACACATAAGAAACAGTGACTCCCCTTTGATTATACCGGTAACTACAACAATGCAGCAAATAACCAGGCAACCCCAGACAAGCCACTTCC
Organism: Sporomusa sphaeroides DSM 2875; assembly: GCF_001941975.2. NCBI lineage: Bacteria > Bacillati > Bacillota > Negativicutes > Selenomonadales > Sporomusaceae > Sporomusa > Sporomusa sphaeroides. Next base: position 2,314,170 of record NZ_CP146991.1, read on the forward strand.
CGAGAGTTTCAAGCCGTCTTTCCAGCGGAGTGGCTTCTTCCGCTGATGCTTGAATCATGCCGGCGATATGTCCGACTTCTGTGGCCATGCCTGAAGCACAAACTACGGCCCGGCCACGCCCGCGGACAATGCTGGTGCCGGCATATACCATATTTTTTCTATCACCTAAGGGTGCATCCTCACTGTACTGGCGGTCAGCTACTTTCCGTACAGGCAAAGATTCACCGGTTAATGCAGCTTCTTCCACTTCCATATTATAAACTTCGATAAGTCGGCCGTCGGCAGCCAGCTTGTCACCGGCTTCCAGTGCCAGGATATCGCCTGGTACAAGTTCTTTGGCCGGAACTTGCTGTACCATACTGTTTCTTACGACCCTGGCGGTTGGTGACGCCAGTTGTTTTAAGGCCGCCAGCGATCGTTCGGCCCGGTATTCCTGAATAAAACCTAATATCGCATTCATCAGGACAATGAGTAAAATTGTTATGGCATCGGTATATTCACCTAAAAAGGCCGATATGAGCGTAGCTCCCAGTAATACTAATACCATAAAATCTTGAAACTGGACTAAAAACCGTTTCCACCAAGCCGTTTTTTCTTTTTCGGTCAGTTGGTTAAATCCGAATTTATCCAGCCTGGCCTTCGCTTCAGCAGAAGTTAAGCCGTCCGTAAAATTTGTTTGCCAGAACTTAACTACTTCATCTGGCGTACGTGCATACCATTTTTCTCTGTCCATGCAGCCACCTCGCTAACATGTGTTTTACTAACCATGTTATTCTGGCAGCCGCTTAATTAGACCGGGTTTGACCGTTAATTGCCAAGGGTGTTATACTATTGGCAAATTGTCTCAAGCTTTGTAACTGACGGAGGGTATGCCATGAATGTCGACGGACTGTCTCTTGCGCCGCTGGTAAATGAACTAAATGCCGCATTAGCCGGCGGACGTGTTGATAAAGTATTTCAGCCAGACCCCTATTCGCTGCTGCTGTGGGTACGCCAGCCGGGGGAAAATCTTCGGCTTCATATTTCAGCCAATCCTCAGCGGCCTAAAATCTTGCTTGCCGCTTCTGCTCCGGAAAATCCGGCAGCAGCTCCTAATTTTTGCATGCTGCTGCGCAAGCATCTGGAAGACGGACGAATTGGCAGCATCGAACAACACAGCCTTGACCGTATCATAAATATCAATATAGATGTACGTGGTGACCGGGGGATAATTATCACCAAACGGCTGATTATCGAGATTATGGGTAAAAACAGCAATATTATTCTAAGTCAGGATAATATTATTATTGATGCTATTAGAAGGGTGGGCTATCAGCTAAGCCGCCACCGCCAGGTGCTGCCAGGTAAAGAATATGTCTACCCTCCCGGTCAGGATAAGATCAATATTCTGGCTGTCGCACCAGATCTCTTTGCCAAACAGGTACTGGCAGCAGCCGATTTACCGTTAAGTAAAGCCATTATTGCCGCCGGTATCGGTCTGGGGCCGCTCACCGCCAATGAGATTGTCTGGCGTGCCGGTTTTTCTCCTGAAATCAGGTCAGGCGCTCTTGATGTCTCGGATATAGATGCATTAGCAGAAGCTGTTGCCAGTATTGCGGCGCCGCTTAACAACAGTCAGATTGTTCCCAGTGTTGTCGAGGGTCAAGGCCGGCCGCTGGCAATTGCCGCTTTTGTTCCTGAACATCTGGGGCAGCATAGTTTTCATAGTTTCTCCACCATGAGTGAGGCTGTTGCGTTTTTTGACAGTTTTAACGGGCGTCCGTCACTGCCTGAAAAAGAAGTACTTGTTAAATTGGTGGCAGCAGAGTTAGCTAAATTAACCCGTAAGCAAGGTGTATTGACTGAGGAGCTTAAACAGGCTGAGAATGCAGACACCTTGCGGATATACGGCGATATTTTAATGGTTAATCTATACCATATCCCGGCAGGCAGCCATGAGCAGGTATTGCCGGATATCTACAGCGAGCAGCAAGACAGCCAGGTAATAATCAGTCTCGATCCGGCACTGACGCCGCTGGAGAATGCACAGCAATATTACGCCAAATATAACAAAGCTAAGCGCTCGGCAGAGCATTTGGCCAATCAGCTTGTCGAGTGCGGGCAGGAGATTACCTACCTGGAAAGCGTTGCAGTGGCCTTAGAGCATGCCGACCTGAATGCCGAAGTAACCGAGATAAAGCAAGAGTTGATAACCGCCGGTTATATGAAAGCAGCAGACAAACGCCGTTTGCCTGCTGCCCAGTCCTCACCGCTGTCAGTCAAGACGACAGACGGCTTTGCTATTATTATTGGTAAAAATAACCGGCAAAATGATATAGTGACATTTAAACAGGCGCAGTCTGAGGATCTTTGGCTGCATGCTAAGGATATACCCGGTTCACATGTTATTATTCGCCGGGATAATAAAGAGATAACAGAACAGGCCATTGTCGAGGCCGCTCTGTTGGCTGCCCATTTTAGCAAAGGCCGTCAATCGGCCAATGTGCCGGTAGACTATACCAGACGCCGTTATGTGCGCAAACCATCAGGGGCAAAACCCGGCTTTGTCATTTATGACCACCAAAGTACAATCTATGTAACACCTGACAAAGCCACTGTTGCTGCAATACTTACTCCTGAGTAAATTCCTTAATGACAACCTGTTCGGCTTCATCGGTCGCAGCCAGTTGAACACTGACTATTTCCTTGCCGGAAGTCGGCACATTTTTACCGACATAGTCGGCTCTGATCGGCAGTTCCCGGTGCCCGCGGTCAATAAGTACCGCCAACTGGATAGACGACGGACGGCCGATATCGATAATGGCATCCAGCGCCGCCCGCACGGTGCGTCCGGTAAATAATACGTCATCAATAAGTACGACCTTTTTACCATTGATGGAAAACGGAATAAGTGTTTCATGAACAATGGGCTGATACGCCAAAGTCGACAAGTCATCGCGATACAGGGTAATGTCCAGAATGCCGACAGGCACTTCAACACCCTCAATGCGCTTGATTTCCTCGGCTACGCGCTGGGCTAAAGGAACACCACGGGTCCTAATACCGACAAGCGCTATATCGCTTACGCCTTTATTGTGTTCAACAATTTCATGAGCTATCCGGGTGAGTGCGCGTTTAATGGCCTGAGAATCCATAATAATTGCTTTGTCAACCATATTAACATGCTTAGTCATAACTTTACTGCTCCTTGTATTATAGAGTAGTAGTTATTAGAGCCCCTCTCCAAGGGCTATATGCTACACTGTAAAGGATGCTGTGGATTGGTTTTATCTCCTACCACCAGATGGTTCAAGAGAGGCTCCAACCGCAGCCCTTTGCAGGTTTGTTAATCAGTTAGATACCGCCAGACGGTTGATGTAGAACAAGGTTACAAGAGCAAAGTGTTCTGTGGGTACAGCATCAAATAATACCGTTGGAGGTCTTGCTATGATTTGTGTCGGGATTGATGTCGCTAAGGATAAACACGACTGCTTCATCATCAGTTCGGAGGGTAAAGTCCTTGCAAATGTGTTCACCATCCAAAACAGCATGGAAGGATTTGGCTACCTGTTGGAAAAAATCCGTGCCTGTTCTTTGCCCCTGGACAAAATAAAGGTAGGGCTTGAGGCTACCGGACACTACAGCTACAACATTCTCGGGTTTCTCCTTGACAATGGTCTGGACACCTATGTCATTAACCCCTTGCACACCAATCTTTACCGGAAAAGCCTCACCCTGCGAAAGACGAAGACTGACCGTGTCGATGCGCGAACAATTGCGGCTATGCTCATGTCTGATGTGGGCCTCAAGCCCTACACAGACACAGCTTACCACAATGAGGAGCTAAAGTCACTCACCAGATACCGGTTCGACAAGGTGAAGGTACGCGCTAAGCTGAAGTCCTCAATTGCCAGGCTGGTATGCATCCTGTTCCCGGAGCTGGAAAAGCTGGTATCGTCACTCCATATGGCCTCTGTTTACGCCTTGCTCGATGAGTTCCCGGGGGCTAAGCAGATTGCAGCGGCACATCTGACGCGGCTCACCCATTTGCTTGCCGAATCCTCCAAAGGCCGTTACGGACGGGACAAAGCCATAGAGATACGTGAAGCCGCCAGGCAATCGATTGGCTCTGTGACGACCGCGAAATCACTGGAACTGCGGCATACCATCCGGCTCATCCGTGAACTCGATGCCGAGATTGCGGAAATTGAACAGGTCATCCAACGCATCATGGACAAGATGCTTTCGCCTATTACCACGATTCCCGGCATTGGCTACAGGATGGGGGCTATGATTCTGTCTGAGGTGGGTGACTTTTCACGCTTTGATTCCCCTGACAAGATTTTGGCCTATGCCGGCCTGTCGCCCTCTACCTACCAATCCGGGCAGCTTAAAAATTGCTATGCCCATATGGAGAAGCGCGGCTCCAGATACCTACGCTATGCCATCTTCAATGCCACAAAATTTGTTTGCCTTTGGGACCCTGTCTTTGCCGCTTACCTCGCCAGGAAACGCGCCGAGGGAAAGCATTACAATGTGGCCATCTCTCATGCTGCCAAGAAGCTGGTCCGGCTCATTTATGCTCTGGAGAAATCCGGCGAGCCTTATCGTCTGGCAGCCTGATTCTCTCTCGATAGCCCGCATGGCGTCCTGTGGACGTCTGTTTTGCTATACCCTTTTTTGAACCATCTGTTTTTTGTCCTCCATCCTCAAATTCGGGCTTGACTTTTAATAGTTAGTCTCTCTTTTTAACGCCTTCAGTTTGGTTAATATATCAGCCATGTCTGGCGGTACCGGTGCGGTAAACAGCAATTCTTCGCCAGAAATAGGATGTTTGAGGGAAAGTTCGGCCGAATGCAGTGCCTGACCGGAAATGGCAAACCTTTTTTTCTCAGGCCCGTATTTCGGGTCCCCTACTACCGGGTGGCCAATATACTGCATGTGTACTCTGATTTGGTGAGTTCTGCCTGTTTGCAATTTACATTCGACCAGAGTGTAATTAATAAACCGCTCAATGACGCGAAACCGGGTTATAGCTTCCTTGCTGTTACTAAACGTAACAGCCATTTTTTTGCGGTCAGACGGATGTCTGCCAATCGGAGCATTGATTATCCCCTGCTCTTCAGCAATGGTGCCATGCACAATAGCTACATATTTGCGGCTGGCGGTACGGTTTTTGATTTGTTCGGCAAGAGCTATGTGCGCACGGTCATTTTTTGCGGCTACCATAACACCGGAGGTATCTTTGTCCAAACGATGGACAATACCGGGGCGGATTTCGCCGTTAATGCCTGATAGGTCCTGACAGTGTTCTAACAGGGCGTTTACCAGCGTACCGGCATAATTGCCGGCAGCCGGATGGACCACCATCCCCCGTGATTTATTGATAACAATAATATCGGCATCTTCGTAAAGTATATCAAGGGGAATGGCTTCAGCGGCAATTTCAACAGGTTTGGCTTCAGGAAAGATGATCCTGATACTATCTTCAGCCTGGACTTTGTAGTTTGCTTTAATTAGCTTTCCGTTTACTGTCACCAAATCATCGGCAATAAGCTTTTGTAAATGGGAACGGGATAGTTCCGGAAACCGTTTAGCTAAGAGTACATCTATTCTGAGCCCCTGCTCATCGGATATTGTTTCAATTCGTGTTTCAGCTCCGCCTGTTGTGGGAATCTGTTCCATACTATACTATCATCCTATCTTAGTAGTCTACCAAGCCTAAATCCATAGTTGTTCTTGTAGCGATATTTTCCGCCCAACTTCGTTGTCGTCACCTTACATATGTCCGATATGTGCGGCTCCTCCGCCTTGCTGGACGAAAAATCTCGCGCAATTCATCCTATAGCTTTAAACTTGGCAGACTACTAGTTTTCTTGGTATTCTGCCGGAAAGGGTATAAATACAAGGGTATATATAACACAGCCAACCCCTGTGACAATGGCAATATCGGCCACATTAAACACCGGCCATATGCGAAAATCAAAAAAATCCACCACATACCCGGTCTGTACCCGATCAATTACATTGCCGAGAGCGCCACTTGCCAAGAGACTGACTCCCAGCCGCATAAGACGGAAGTTATCCGGGATATGGGAAAAAAAGTAGGTAATCAGTCCTAACATAACCAGCGCAATTACAATAAAAAACAACCGCTGGTTTTCCAAAATCCCAAATGCGGCACCTGGATTCAGGACATAGGTAATGTGAAACATATTTTCAATTACCGGTATGGACATTCCCGGCAACATCTGGGACTGAATATAATGCTTTGACCACTGGTCAATTATGACTACTGCCACAGCAATGGCTGCAAGTAATACTCTAGGCACCAATTCTCTCTCCTATCTTTTACCCAATTATCAATACTATATATTCCACAGCAAAGAATTTGCAGTCGCCGGCCGATGGTGTATTCATCCGCCGGCAAAGCTTTAACTCGCTGTATATGATAACATGATACCGGAATTTTTCCCAAACGTAAAGAAGCACGGTGATAATACCGTACTTCTTTACTTATTTTTCGGGGGAATTATATACCGGTCGATAGTATCGCGGAAATAGTAAACGATAAGTCCGGCAACTACCAGTACTGTAGTAATAGCTGCTACTAATGTAAGATTATGTGAGAGATTCTGACCAAGTATGGAATAAAGCACAATGGCCGGCGTTTGCCCGATTGCTGTAGCGGCAATAAACTTCCATACTGTTAGTTTGGTCAGGCCTGCTCCATAACTGATTACCTTAAAGGGAATGATTGGGATAAGCCTGGTAATAAGTACAGCTATTATGCCATGGCGTTTAAAAAATTTGTCTGTTAGCGTGAGGTATTTAATACCGATAAAGCGTTCTACCACCGGACGTCCATACCAGCGGGCAATCCCAAAGTCCAGGGCTGCGCCCAGCAGTGCGCCGGTCCAGGAGTATAGCGCTCCGGCCTGCCAGCCGAATATCCACGCATTCGTAATGGTAATGATTATCCCCGGCACCAGGGGGACCATGGACTGCAAGGTCATAAGGGCAATACTGGTTACAGGTGCCCATATACCATAGGATAAAATAAACTGGCGCAGACCTTCGAAGTTGTGGGAGCGCAGATAAGAAATTCCTTCACCGGTAAATTGCTGTACTCCGGGCAAATAAAAATAGATGGCTACAACCAGTCCTAAAACGCCAGTTTTGGCCAAGGATATGAGCTTGACTTTCGGACAAATCATTACACCATCACCTGCAAATCGTTAACATCATGTATTTTAGCAACCTAAATAGTATGTCCTGACAATGATTATATGATTACACACTTCCCAATAAAATCCTGCAAAGAAAAACAAACCGGGCGTTTACTGCCTGGTTTGTTTTTCGTATTTCTGCTGCTTGATTGCATGTCTGCCGGTACTTCCCGGTTCAGTGGGAATGGCATCCGTCAGCTCAACAATACCATGGTGCTCGTCACTATTGAGGAATACGGATTCATAGTCTTTTGCACCGGGAACATCCTGGGGGGTGTCAGAGCTGCCATAGCGCATAACGTCTTGCAGGGCATCTTCACCGTCATAGCTGACACATTCACAACTGGACGAACCCAGGAAATTTTTTTTGAATGGCGGGGTGAGGATTACTTCTTCTAAGGGGCGGGGGGTAACGGCATTCTGATCTACCTTCTGTTGGCACTCAATACATTGGGTGGCCCAAGGCAGCGCCTCCATTCTTTCCTCTGATATCTGAGAGCCGCAACGATCACAACGGCCATAAGTACTCTGGTGAATTTTTTCTAAGGCATGTTCGACATTGCTTAGTAATACACGCTCATTGTCCCGCAGCCCGACGTCTTTACTCCGCTCAAAGGTTTCACTGCCTAAGTCGGCCGGATGATTGTCATAGCTGCTCAATTCGCCTGTAGTATTAGCTAAGGCTGAGCGCAGACCATTATCCTCAAGCTGCAAAATAGTCTCAATCAGCTCCTGCTTTTTTGCTAGTAACCGGGCTTTGGATTTTGCCAGTCGTTTTGAGTGCAAGCTAAAGCCCCCTTCTTAGTGAATAAATTTAGCGACTTCAGCCAGACGCAGGCGTTCCTTATATTCTTTTGGCTGCTCGTTGCTGTATCCCAGACAAATTATGGCTACCGCTCTGAGACGTGGCGGGGCTTTGATTGCTTCCTCAACTTTTGTTTCATTAAAAGCGCCAACCCAGCAAGCGGCAACACCAAGTCCTTCGGCAGCCAGCAGGATATTTTGTGCCGCTGCTGCTGTGTCTTGAATACAATACAATTGTGCTCCGCGTTCGCCATAGAGTTCATTCGAACGGGCCGGGTCGGCAGTAATTACAATTACCGTGGGAGCCTCGTTAATTTGCTCCTGATCAAAAGCCGCTGCCGCAATTTTTTCCTTTACCGAAACATCCTGTACCACATAAAAGTACCAAGGTTGCAAATTACCGGCACTTGGTGCCATATTACCGGCTTCAAGAATCCGGGTTAAGGTAGCATCAGGGATTTGCTCAGACCTAAAGTTGCGAATACTATGGCTTTGGCGGATGCAATCAAAAATATCCTTTGTCATGTGTCAGCCTCCCTGTAATGATGATCTAGAAAGTACCGTTCTTGGCTTCGACAAACCGTACGATATCGGCAATAAAGCCGCCGATACCCGGAATGTTGAGCACTATCAGCTGCTTGAGGAATGCGAGCAATAAAGCAAACACCAAGCTGGCACCGATGGCAATACCTAATCCACGGGCAATGCCGGCCACAAAGTTAGTGAGAATCAGCCTGACAGGGCGTTCTAATGTCTCCATATAATCGGCAATCCGCATGGATTCCAACCGGTTGACCAGCCGTTCCAGCTGTCTGGCAATAAATTCAGGCTGCTGATCATCACTCTTATTAGTATTGACTGGATTTTTATTGTCCATACAAACAGACCCCCATTGGTATTATTCCCTGCTTAATAAAAATAAACCGGGATTAGCTCCCGGTTTATCCTGCTTACATATTTTTTACTACAGTAGCGCACCGTTGACAAAGAGCCGGATGCTCATTATCCTGGTCCACCGTTGGGCTGTAAATCCAGCAGCGTTCGCATTTGCCTCCTTGCGCCGGAGCTATAGCAACTGCCATTTGCATGTTTTCAGCGCGGTAGGCTTCACCTGGAGCCTGGTCAAGCTGATCAGATAAAGTTACATCAGATACAATAAGCAATGTGGCTAAATCATCCTTAATGGCTGAGAGTGCCGTCAATTCTTCACCGGCAGCATAAAGACTAACCGCAGCATCTAACGAGTGGCCGATTACTTTGTTACGCCGGGCGGTTTCCAACGCTTTGGTAATTTCGCTGCGCATGGCAAGAATTTTATCCCATTTGGTCTCTAAGGCTGCATCAAGGTACTCAGGCCGGGCAGTTGGCCAGGAAGCTAATTGCACACTTTCAGGCCGGCCCTGTTGTTTAGGCATATACTGCCATACTTCTTCCGAGGTAAAGGTTAGTACCGGAGCAACCATCACTACCAGGGTATTGAGGATTTCGTACATAGCCGTTTGCGCGGCGCGACGTTCGATGGAACCGGGAAGTGCAGTGTAAACGCGGTCCTTGAGGATATCAAGATAAAAGGCGCTTAGTTCAACGGCACAAAAATTATGAACCGTGTGGTAGAGCAGATGGAACTCATACTCTTCATAGGCTTCGGTAACTTTATCCCGCACTTGCTCCAACCGCATCAGCGCCCAGCGGTCAATCTCCATGAGCTGGTTATAATTCACTTTGTCGGTATCTGGGTTAAAGTCCTGCAGGTTGCCCAGAATGTAACGGAAAGTATTGCGGATTTTGCGGTATACTTCGGCTAATTGCTTCAAAATAGGATTGGAAATGCGGATATCGGCTTTGTAATCGGCCGATGCTACCCAGAGGCGAAGAATATCGGCACCGTATTGTTTAATGACTTCCTGCGGGTAAATGGTATTGCCAACAGATTTGGACATTTTACGCCCTTCACCGTCGACAACAAAGCCATGGGTCAATACTCCCTTATAAGGTGCTGCACCGCGAGTAGCTACCGAGGTTAACAGCGAGGACTGGAACCAGCCGCGATGCTGGTCGCTGCCTTCCAGATAAAGGTCGGCAGGCCACTGCAATTCTTCGCGTTGTTCTAATACTGCAGCATGGCTGGAACCACTGTCAAACCATACATCCATAATATCGGTTTCTTTGCGGAATTCATTATGCCCGCAGTGAGGGCAGGCAAAATCGTCAGGCAGTATTTTTTTCGCTGTTCTTGCCCACCAGGCATCAGAGCCTTCCTTACGGAAGATTTCTTTAACCGCGTCAATGGTTGTATCATTAATGATATGTTCATTACATTTGGTACAATAAAAAATCGGAATAGGCACACCCCATACACGCTGCCGCGAAATGCACCAGTCGTTGCGGTCGGCTACCATGTTACGAATCCGGTCTTCACCCCAAGCCGGGATCCACTGAACATCATTCTCGATGGTCTTGAGCGTTTCGGCGCGAAAGCCGTCAATAGAAGCAAACCATTGCTCGGTAGCACGGTAAATAATAGGATTTTTGCAGCGCCAGCAATGTGCATACTGATGTTTTATGGAGCTTTTGCCAAGCAGCAGGCTCCGGGCAGCCAATTCTTTAATAACAGGCACATTGGCATCATTCACCAGCAGACCTTCAAACTGACCTGCTTCAGCAGTAAATTTACCGGCAGGATCAACTGGGTTGATAACCGGCAATTCGTATTTCATGCCAACCTCAAAGTCTTCCTGACCATGGCCGGGAGCTGTATGCACACATCCGGTACCTGCCTCAAGTGTAACATGCTCTCCCAGGATGATGGGTGCTTCACGGTCAAAGAACGGATGGCTAAAGACCATGCCTTCAATGGCGGCACCTTTCATTGTTGATAAAACAGTATATTCACCAAGATTGTTAGACTTGACAACTGTTTCGATCAAATCACTGGCCAGCAGATATATTTCATCACCGATTTGCACCCAGGCATATTCAATCTCCGGATGAACACAAACAGCCACATTGGCAGGTATGGTCCATGGAGTAGTTGTCCAGATAACAGCATAGACCTGCTCACTGCTGACTCCTACCGGCAAATTGCCTTTGTCATCGATAAGCGGGAATTTAACATAAATCGAATGAGATTTTTTCTCCGCATATTCAATCTCGGCCTCAGCCAGAGCCGTTTCACAGGAAATGCACCAGTAAACGGATTTTAAGCCTTTGTAGATATGTCCCTTTTTCGCCATTTCGCCGAAGACTTCAATTTGTTTGGCTTCATATTCAGGGTACAGGGTCACATAAGGATTTTCCCAGTCACCCGCAACACCCAGGCGTTTGAAATCTTCCCGTTGGAGATCCAGGCATTTAAAGGCATATTGCTTGCACTCCCGGCGCAGCTCCAGTGGATCGAGTTCGTGACGGTTTAACCCCAGGATTTTGATGGCCGCATGTTCAATTGGCAGGCCATGGGTATCCCAGCCTGGAACATAGGGAGCATCGAAACCGCGCAATGACCTGTATTTGACAATAATATCCTTCAGTATCTTGTTTAATGCGGTGCCGATATGAATATTGCCATTGGCATATGGCGGGCCATCATGCAGGATAAATTTAGTTTTACCCTTACTTTGGGTAACCTTTTTTTCATAAATTTGCTCTTTGCGCCAGTACTCCAGCATTTCCGGCTCCCGTTCAGGGAGATTGGCGCGCATGGGGAAATCTGTTTGCGGTAAATTAAGCGTTTTGCTGTAATCCAAAAGTGAACACCTCCATAAGATAAAGACCTGAGAAATAAAAAAACTCTCATCCCGTAAAGGGACGAGAGCGTTAATTCCCGTGGTACCACCCTAATTGGCTTAGTTCAGCCACTTACAACGCGATAACGGGCGTTAAACGGCGAAGCTTACTGAGTACCTTGACGCAAGGTACTGTCTGTTCAGTCCGCAGTTCAGGAGTGATAGTGAGCCATGACTTTGGTTACCAGGCTTACACCATATCCTGGTTCGCTGCAAACCGCCACCTAGGCGAATCTCCGTCATTACTGATAAAATATACTATATACGCATATATTATACATGATTGACGAACAAAGTCAAATACCGGCAGATAGCTTGTTCAAAAAAATATTTTTATCAACACCGGTAATTTTAATAATTTTTGCACGGTTTTTATGTCCGCCAATAATACTGACAGTGCTTTTAGGCAAACCCATATACGTTGCCAAAAAAGCCAGACAGGCAGCATTGGCTTCACCGTCCACCGGTGGCGAAGTCAGGTTGATTTTTAAACTATCGCCCATCATGCCGGTAATGGCATTTTTGCTGGAACGCGGCTGGACACGCACCTTAAAGGCGATGCCGTCCGGTAGTTCCTTAATATCAAGCTCACCCACATTGAGTGTGCGACTAGTTTTCATCTTCTTCAGCACTATTGAGCATTTCCATCTGGGCCTGCAGCAGGGTACGCAGCCTGGTACGGAAAATCTGCGATTGTTTTTGCAGTTCTTCCGATTCGCCAGTTAGTTTGCGAACTTTGCTAATGGCCTCATCAACCAGTTTTTGTGCACGAATCTCAGCTTCTTTAATTATAAGTTCAGTTTCTTTTTTAGCATTGAGCTTGACTTCTTCAGCAGTTTCCTGGGCAATGACCAGGGTGCTGTGAAGAGTGTTCTCCATATGCTGATAATGTTCAAGTTTGCTGTTAAGGCGATCAATGGTTTCTTTCAAATCCATGTTATCACGGTACAATGTTTCGTAATCTTTTATTACCCTGTCAAGAAACTCATCTACTTCTTCTTCATTATAGCCGCGAAAGCCGCGTTTAAACTCTTTGTTATGGATTTCCAACGGTGTAAGCATAGACTCCCCACCCTCATTTTAAATAAATCGTCTAAGTAAAATGCTGTAACGTCCTTTTTTGGTCTGACCGGGAATTTCGACGACCTCAACGCGGCCACGGCCACGCATGGAGATAACATCGCCCACTTTTACGGCTTGAGAAGGACTTTTGGCTTCCTGCCAGTTAATTTTCACTTTTGCTGCGACAATATCATCTGCCATACGCGTTCGCGACATGCCATAGCCTGCAGCCGCTATGGCATCCAGCCGCAAAGAGGCCACTGTTGCCCGAATTTCTTTTACTTTTTCCTCTTTTGCAGGAATATCATCAAACGAAGCAAAGGCTGCAGATACGGAGGCCTGTCCAATCTCTGCCAGATTTTGCACAATATAGGCGGCCATTGAATCGTCAGCCACTACATAACACTCTTCGCCGGCCATAATAATATCGCCCAGCACTTCCCGCTTGATTCCCAGCCCTGTTAATGCCCCTAGTACATCGCGATGCGTCAGGCGGCTGTAACGGCTATCCCACTTTATTACAATTACGGCCAGCGCAAAATCCAGTGAACTGGCATAATCGAGAAAATCGGAATCGACAAAAGCCACTTTCACCCGTTCAGCGCCTGCATATCCGCCCCAGGCTTCCAGTGTCAGCCGCTCATAGTGGGCAGTTATTGTTTCAGCAATACTTTGCCCATAAGGATCAAGGATTTCGCTTACTTTATATTTGCGGTTTTTGAGCGTTGCCTCAGCTAAGTCCAGGAGTTTTGCCGCCAGCTCGGCATCGCCTGACGACCGGTAATACCGTAAAATTTTGTCCCGTTCGCTCATTACCGTCTCCCCATCTCACGGGAACGGTTAGTGGCAGCCACCACTGCATCAATGAGCGCGGCACGCACACCATTTTGTTCTAATACATGAACCCCGGTAATGGCAGTACCTCCGGGAGAAGTCACCATATCACGCAGTTTAGCCGGATGTTCGCCGGTTTCCAGCACCATCTTGGCAGCGCCCATAAGTGTCTGGGCAGCAAGCAGCACTGCCGTTTGACGGGAAAAACCGACACGAACCCCGGCATCTGTCAGTGCATCAATCAGAACAAACGCGTAAGCCGGACCGCTGCCGGACAGGCCGGTAACAGCATCCATAGTATCTTCAGTGACAGTGACCACTTTACCCACAGCGCCAAATATTTGAGCAACAGGCTCACTTACTGTGGTTGTTACATATTTCCCCAGCGCCATAGCAGACATGCCTGCCCCTACGGCAACCGGGGTATTGGGCATAACACGGATTATTGGCACACCGGGCATTTTCCCCTGAAAGGCGGCAATCGTTATTCCAGCCGCTACAGATACTACCACAGTGCTTTTGGCTACCACCGGTGCGATACTTTCAATAACACTGCTGATTACTTGCGGTTTAACTGTTAAAAATAATATATCTGACTGTTTAGCTATTTCCTGGCTATCATGAGTAGTTGACACCATAAAAGTGCTACGCAGATAATCCAGACGTTCCTTGGAAACATCACTTACTGTTAATTGGGACGGTGTTACTAACCGGGCCTCTAATATGCCGCGAATAAGCGCTTCCGCCATTGCACCGCCGCCAATAAAACCGACTTGTTTATTTGTTAGCATAATTCCTCCGTCTGGTAATCGACTTATTTGTTAACCCATGGCATAAGTGTCCGGTCACCGGCATCTTCCCGCGGGCTGTAAGCTACATCAACATTAGTGGGCGCACAAAGAAATATATTATTGCCGACTCTTTGGATCTGCCCATTGAGGGCGTAGGTTGTGCCGCTGATGAAATCAATCATCCGTTTGGAAATTTCAGGGTCTGTATTCTCGAGATTGACAACCACCGGCTTGCGGCCTTTGAGATAATCGGCAATATGCTGCGCGTCATCGAAAGAAAAGGGCTCAACCACCATAACCTTGACTTGTTTGCTTTGCTGCTGATTCTGTGAAGTCATTGGCAGTGATACCACATTGCTGCTATTTTTTTGTTTGGTTTTAACATCTGTCTCTTCTAATTTTGGGCGTTCGTCTTCTTGGTCGGCTGTTTCAAACAGACCCAAGCTTCCCCAAACTTTTTCCATGAACTTCATAACTTTCTCTCTCCTCCTTAATATTGACGAGAACCAAATATTCCAGTGCCGATACGTACCAAGTTTGCTCCTTCTTCGACAGCTACCATATAGTCGTTTGTCATACCCATAGATAACCATTTAATGTCGGTATTGGTCAGGTTTAATGCCTTTAATTCACTGAATAGCTGATAAAATTCTTTAAATACCGGACGTACTGTTTCGGCGTTTTCAGTGTAAGGCGCGATGGTCATAAGTCCGCACAATCTCACATGTTCAAGCTGGCTGATTTGTTTGGCCAGTACCAGGGCTTGTCCCAACTCTATGCCAAACTTACTTTCCTCATCAGCAACATTGACTTGTAACAGCACATCCTGGCGCTTACCCAGTTTGCCGGCAGTTTTATCAATCTCAATGGCCAGACGCTGGCTGTCAACTGAGTGAATAAGAGCTGCCAGTGGCACAGCCTGGCGCACCTTGTTTGTTTGCAAATGCCCGATGAGATGCCACTCGACCTGCTTGCCTGCGGCCTGAATATCAGGATGTTTGGCTAGCATTTCCTGAACCCGGTTTTCCCCCACTGCCGTTATGCCGGCGGCAATTGCTTCCAGCATGGCCGAGACGCTATGATTTTTGGTAACAGCTACGAGTTTTACTTTGGTTGTATCAATATTCCGTTTTATTTCAGCAATATTCTGCGCTATAGACATGGCAAATCCTCCATTCTAATAATTTATTCGCCCACGAACAAAATTTTCCTTTAAATATTACTTATATTATTCTATATTTCTCATAAAAAAAATCGCCGTCAGGCAAAGCCGAACGGCGATTTTCCGCTACTAAGGTTTTACGGTTTCTTTATACACCTGTTTACCGTCTTTTAACTCAATGATTACTGCACTTCTGATTGCGTCATGGGTAGAAGTAAAATTCATGTCACCGCTCACACTCTTAAAGCCTTGTGTTGCAGCCAGTGCCTCACGAATTTTTGCTCCTTCGGTACTGTTGGCGCGCTTGATGGCATCAACCAGCAAATACGCGGCATCATAGCCCATTGCGGCCATGGAATCAGGTACCTGGTTATATTCCTTTTTGTAAGCTTCAACAAAAGCTTTGGAGGCAGGGCTGGTATCTTCGTTGGAATAAAAATTAGTAAAATGAGTATTATTCAAAGGTGCAGGACCGGCGATTTCCGCTAATTTAGGTGAATCCCAGGCATCACCGCCCAGAAACGGTACCGTGATACCCATTTCCCTGGCTTGCTTTATAATCTTGCCTACCTCCTCGTAGTATCCGGGAAGATATATAAGTTCAGGATTGAGGGCTTTAATTTTGGTAAGAATTGCTTTGAAATCCTGGTCTTTCTGCAAGTAGGCCTCTTCGGCCAGAACCTGTCCGCCGCCTTGTGTATAGGAAGCTTTAAAGAACTGGGACAAGCCTTTGCTATAGTCACTGGAGTTATCAATTAAGATAACGGCTTTTTTTACCTGTAAGCTATTGAGAGCAAAGTTGGCTGCCACTGTCCCTTGAAAGGGATCAATAAAACAAGCCCTGAATACATAATCTTTGGCTTTACCGCTCTTTTCGTCAAGAGTCACCTTAGGATTAGTGGTTGCAGCAGCTACAAAAGGGGTTTTATTAACCTCGGCAACCGTCGATCCCGCAATACCGCAAGAACTGACAGTAAACCCGGTTACTGCCACTACTTTATCCTGGGTAATGACTTTGGTCATGGCATTGGTTGATTCGGCCGGTTCGCCCTTGTTATCGGCTATAACCGGCTGGATTTGTTTGCCTAGAACACCTCCCTTGGCATTAATTTCTTTAAACGCCAGTTTAGCACCGTTAGCTGCAGCCGTACCAAAAGTTGCGGTGTTGCCGGTTAGTTCGTAAACTACCCCGATTTTAATGTCTTTGCTGGCGGTGTCACCACACCCGGTTATCAGCCCTGACAACATGATAAGTATTGTTAATAAGCCAGCCATTTTCAATCTGAATTTACTCATAGTTCCATCTCCTATTCCTATAAAATTTATAAGGTTGTCCCCTAAATATGTTTTTCATCCCTCCTTAAACGCCAGCCTTTGCTAAAATCGAGTTTAGATAAAAAAAGCTTTTTGGAAAGAAAAGTTAAATATATCTCTCCAAAAAGCATCTTTGCTTACAAAATATATATATATTGAATAGAACTACACTTTTGTATTGTATGATTATACATTGTATTACGTTTTCGTGAAATTTACAATACTAATTTTGTAAAACTTAAATAAGTTACAGTTTTTCCGCTACCGACTTAGCTTGCAGGAAAAGAAGCAGATAATCGCTTCCGCCAGCCTTTGAATCAGTACCAGACATATTGAAACCACCAAAAGGGTGAACACCAACCAGTGCGCCGGTGCATTTCCGGTTAAGATATAGGTTGCCGACATGGAATTCGCGGCGAGCTTTTTCGAGTTTGGCACGGTTCTGAGAATATACAGCCCCGGTTAAGCCATACTCAGTGTCATTGGCAATGGCAATGGCCTGCTCAAAATCCTCGGCCTTGATAAGGGCAACAACCGGACCGAAGATCTCTTCCTGAGCAATGCGAGCATTGGGCACGACATCGGCAATGACTGTGGGTTCAATAAAATAGCCCGTCTCGGCCCCTTTAGCACCACCGGCCACTATGCGGCCTTCCTTTCTGCCGATTTCTATGTATTCAAGAATTTTATCATAGGCATTCTTGTCAATGACTGGTCCCAGGTTAACGGCGGGATCACTGGCTGGGCCTAATGTCAAAGCTTTGGTTTTGGCAGTGACTTTAGCGACAATTTCCTCATACACATCTTTGACAATGATGGCCCGGGAGCATGCCGAACATTTTTGTCCCTGAAAGCCAAAGGCTGAGTTCACAATACCGTTGGCAGCGTCTTCGAGTTCTGCCTCGTTGTCAACAATGATAGCATCTTTGCCGCCCATTTCGGCCACGACACGTTTAATCCATTTCTGTCCCGGTGAAACACCGGCGGCTAATTTATTAATCCGGAGCCCAACCTCTTTCGATCCAGTGAAGTTGATAAAGCGAATTTTAGGATGGCTGACAAGATAATCACCGATAGCACCGCCACTGCCAGGCAGAAAATTGACAACACCAGGCGGCAGGCTTACTTCTTCCCATAACTCCATGAGTTTGGCGGCAATAACCGGCGTAGTGCTGGCCGGCTTCATGATTACAGTATTGCCGGTAACAATGGCGGCTGCCGTCATTCCAGTCAAAATGGCCAATGGAAAATTCCAGGGTGGTACAATAAGTCCGACACCTAACGGAATGTAAAAGCATTCATTTTGCTCGCCGGCACTGGGTACTACCGTCATGCCAGCAGCGAATTTGGGCATTTGCTGTGCGTAGTATTCTAAAAAATCGATGGCTTCGGCGGTATCAGCATCTGCCTCGGCCCAATTTTTCCCTGCTTCTTCTACCAGCCAAGCTGAAAACTCAAATTTCTTGCGGCGCATGATAGCGGCGGCTTTAAATAAATAACGGGCGCGTTCTTCGGGACTGACATACTGCCAATCGGCAAAGGCAGCAAGGGCGGCTTGGACGGCCTTTTCGGCCAGATCTACATTGGCGCTGGCGGTAGTACCGATGATTTCTTTAAAATCCGAGGGGTTGGCTGAGGTAATAAAGGACTGGGTATTAATTTTTTCGCCGCCAATGACCAAGGGATAGTGTCCGCCTTTCTGTGAGGCAATACGGGCTAGCGCCGTTTCCATTGCTTTTGTGTTTTCAGGCAAGGAAAAGTTAATAAACGCTTCGTTTTTAAATTCTGCTGGCATAGATATAACCCCCTAATATAATATTGGGATAATCAGACAACGGAAGGTTCGACATATAGTTGACCACGAACAAATCGGTCGGCACTGAAGGCATTAATGGGAATATCGGTAGGCAAACCCATAATAGTTTGGGCTATCAGCTTACCTACCATCGGAGCGATCATGAAACCGTGACCACTAAAACCGGCGGCAGTATAGAACCCCTGCACATTTGAATCCTCTCCCAGGATAGGCGTTCGGTCCGGACACATATCATAAAGACCTGCCCATTGCCTGATGACATTGAGCTTAGCCAGCGGCGGCAGAATGGTAGTGATGCGCTCCGCCATTTCGGTCAAAAAGCGCCAGCTTGCCTGAGTATTAAAGCTTTCCGGTTCATCCGGATGCCCAATACCCATAATGAAACTGCCATGAGGTGTTTGCTGACAGTAGAGGTTGTGATAAAAGGACATTACCATGGGTATTTGCAGAGGAGCAACCGGCTCGGTAACCAGTATTTCATGGCGCTCCGGAAAAATAGGCAGCTCGATCCCGGCCATGCGACCTATGGTTTTGGCATAACCACCGGCTGCATTAATCACCGTATTGGTAGCAATATCACCTTTGTCGGTATGGACGGTACTCACTTTACCGGCTTTGACCGTTAGTCCGGTGACTTCGGTATAGGTATAAAATTTAACCCCCAGTCGCGCGGCAGCCTTGGCGTACAGACTGGTAACCTTGAACGGGTTGGCATGCCCGTCCTTGGGACAGAAAGTAGCGCCAAGCAGTCCTTGAATATTTAGATAGGGCACAATCTCTTTGGCTTGTTCCGGCGATACCCAGCAGGCCGGAATAGCAAGAGAAGCTTGTAGCTGAAGATTTTTTTTGAATTGTTCTACCATTTTGCTGGTATAAGCAAGCAAAAGATAGCCGCCCTGTTTAAATTCAATATCATCTTCTATTTCCAGCATCGCCGGCAGGTTTTCCAGGATTTTGACACTTTCGCGTGCCAGCAGGCAATTGGTTTCAGTACCCCACTGCATCCGGACGCCGGCGCCGCAGCGCCCGGTAGCACCGCTGGCAAGGTAGCCGCGCTCAAGCACAACAACCTGCCCGGCTCCGGCTTTAGCCAGATTATAGGCTATGGAACAGCCAACAACGCCACCGCCGATAATGATGATATCTGCGTGTTTAATCATGGTCATCACCCAATGCCAGCGCACCTAAGGATATGGGGGCTGTCGGCGGGCGGCAAACCGGCACTGCGATATCGGCAATGCTTGTTTTTAAGGTTGCGGCAAGTTCTCGGGCAATGAGGGGCATACACGTCCGGCCCTGGCAGGGCCCCATGCCGCAACGGCATTCCCGTTTGAGTTCTTCCAGTGTATGGGCTCCTTGTGTAATAAGTTCTTGTATTTCTTTAAGAGTGATATCTTCACAGCGACAAATGATAACAGGTTCACTCATACTGGCAATCCTCCTTCGCGATAGCTATGCCCCGGATAACCATGGCAAGTGCTTTGGGAACAGCCAGCCACACGACTGCGGTTTTATTTTTGTTTAGCTGTACCCGCTGTACCTGGACGTCAGCAACGGTTTCCCCCTGGCGGTTAAGAGCATTAACTATCTGCCCTTTTTCCGGTAAAGGCGAATACTCATAAGGAACTTTGACCATAGCATGACTTTCGCTAAAGGCGTAATCAATTACAAAAATGGCTATTCCCGGGCAAGCAGTCAAACAGACGCCGCAACCGTTACATTTAGTTTCATCAAGTACAGGACGCTGGTTGATGTCGCTGCCGATAGCAATGGCACCCTGAGGACAGGCATCGGCGCAAGGATTGCAAGGAATGTTTTGGAAACATTCAAGAATTGCTATCGGTCCCTGGGTCAGACGCGCAGGCGAAGGAAGTACATCGTTCACATCACTCATAGCAGGAATTCCGGTTTGTTCAAGCATCTATATCACCTCACAATACCCGGTCTGCTCACTCATGGTTACTTTGGCCAGACCGGAACGAATTTTGGCGCTGATATTGCCGGCTCTAAGTGCGGCAAGCTGGTCATATGCAGCATTGTAGCTTTCTTCCCCATTACCGGCTGTTAGTCCCAGGCTGGCGACGGCTGCCAAAGCAGCCAGCTTCCCTTCAACCATAGCGACTGAGGCTTCTTCCACTCCGGCTGCATCACCGGCGACATAGATATTGTGCTGCGTGGTCCGCATGGTACTGCTGCGGTGCGGTACATAGCCTCCCAGTTCTGATATATATTCCATCCGGCAGCCAGCCTGCCGCAACAATTCTGTTAACGGGGTAAGGCCGACAGCCAGACAAAGGCCGTCTGCCTGAATATCAAACTCGGTGCCGGTAATTGCCTGCCAGTTATTATCAACCCGGCAGACGGTTACACCGGTTAATCCGGGTGAACCATAGGCGGCTTTGACAGTATGCGAAGTGTAGATAGGGATACCGGCCCGACGGATTTTGGCAGCATGCACCAGGTAGCCACCGATTTTGGGAGCTGCTTCGACAATTCCGGCAACCGCAACACCGGCTTGCAGCAGTTGGTAGGCTACAATGAGGCCGATGTTGCCAGAACCCAGTATTAGCAGGCGTTTACCTGGCAGAACACCATGAACATTCATGAGGGTTTGTACTGCACCGGCGCCGCTAACTCCCGGCAGGTCGTTGCCGGGAAAGGCTAATGTTTTTTCCGCCGCACCGGTAGCAACTATGATTTTTTTTGCTTTAACAGTGACGAATTTTCCCCAATGCTTAGCTGTCAGCATACCGTCTTCCGGATAATAACCAAGCACAGTGGTATTATTCCAAGCCGTTACAGCAGGCAGTGCAAGCGCCTCGTTGATCAGAAGCTCAGCTATGTCTATGCCGCGTTCACCGGCGTACTCACTTTTGGAACCGAAAAACTTATGGGTTTGCTTAATAAGCTGGCCGCCAAACTGTCCGGCGCGTTCCATAAGCAGCACACGGGCACCTGCTTTCCCGGCATGAATGGCCGCCATGAGACCAGCCGGTCCGCCGCCGAGGATGGCAATATCTATAGGCATGGCAGCTTCCCTCTCCCTTGTTGTGTTTCAACCCTCAGCCCTTGTCGCAGCGGTTCAATACATATCCGCACATTGGGAACCCCGTCAACTACCATTAAACAGGATGAACAGTTGCCAATGGCACAGAACAACCCACGCGGCCGATGAAGCTTGTGGCTGTGTCCAAGTACGGTAATACCGGCGGCATGCAGAGCAGCGGCAATCGGTTCACCGGCATAACCTTCCAGCAGTTGCTTGTTAAAACTGAAAGTTACTTTAGTTTTTTCAGGGAATTGTAAAATTGGATGATTAGTAATCCTCATACCTGCACCTCCTTGCAGCTTATTATTGCAAGTATCGTGCCAACGGTCAGAGGCATAAAAAAAGACTGCCGTGTACAGTGTATCGCACTCGTAATGACTGGCAGGTTTAGCCTTTCAGCCTTGTGAACGCAACAACAGTGCAAGGCAATCTTATTCTTCGTTATGTCATTTTTTTGACGTTGCCGTCAGATTGCTGACACCTCCTGGTTCCAGGTTCAGCTGCTGCATTTTATAGTACAGCGTACTTCTGGGAATACCGAGTTTTTTGGCGGCAGCAGCCTTGTTAAAGTTAGTTTCCTGTAAAGCTTGCGTAATTAGCGCCCGCTCAAATGTCATCAGTTCCGAAAGTGTTGTCACGGTAAGCGGCGGAGTTGAGCCAATTGTTTTATTTTGTGTATTTCCTGCCTTAACATTAGCAGGCAAACAGGCTGTTGTCAGCATATCGCCGTCAGCGAGAATAACCAGTCTCTCTAAAATATTATTAAGTTCCCTGACATTACCCGGCCAATCGTATTCTAGCAACGCTGCCATGAGGGCCGGTTCCACTTTGCTGTTGTTAGCACCGGCTTTGTGAATGCTGCAAAAATGTTTTAATCCCCGGTATACCAATTCAGGAATATCCTCGCGTCTGTTCCGCAGTGGCGGCAGGTGCAAGGTTACGACGTTGAGCCGGTAATATAAATCCTCACGAAACTCGCCATTGTCAATCATCTTCTCCAGTTCGCGGTGGGTAGCGGCGATAATCCGTACATCGACCTGAACCGGGACATTACCGCCCACCCGGTAAAATTTTTTTTCCTGCAATACTCGCAGTAATTTTACTTGCATCTCCCGGGGCATTTCTCCAATTTCATCAAGAAAAAGCGTGCCGCCGTCGGCAAGCTCAAAAAGGCCGGCTTTGCCTTTGTGGTCAGCTCCGGTAAAGGCGCCTGATTGATAACCAAATAATTCACTTTCAATTAAATTCGCGGAAAGGGCACCGCAATTAATCTCAATAAACCGGCCTTTGCGGTTACTGGCAGTATGTACAGCCCGGGCGAAAACCTCTTTCCCAGTACCGCTTTCGCCTCTGAGCAGCAGTGGTGCAGTGGTAGCCGCCACCCGTCTGGCCATACTGACAGCAGCGATAATACCGGGACTGTGGCCGCAGACAGCAGCAAACGCATCGGCTTTGGCGCTGATTTTATCAATTTCCTTTTCCAGCGATTGTACCTTGCGGCTGGTACGCGTAAGCTCCTGATTGAGATTTACGACTTCGGTAATATCACGTTCAGCACACACGCCGCCAACAACCTGAGAATGCATTAGAATCGGTGCAGCATTAATAAGTACATGTGTTTGCGAACAGGGATTATGGTACTGGTCTTTGACGGTAATGCGCTCAGCCGCAGCCTTTTTTACCAATAAGTTTGTAAAAAAACTGTCAATCGACTTTCCTAAAATGCTCCCGGCGGCAATGCCATATAGCCTTTCGGCGCTTTTATTCCAGCTAACCACCTTATTGGCTTGATCAATCACGCAGACTGACTCGCCGACTGTATCTAAAATAGCTTCCATCTGCAACTGCTGCAATTTGTACCGGGAAAACAGGGCAGCAAACAGTAATTCAGGGGTACTGAAAGCAATAATTTTACCATCAGCTTCGAAGAATACAGCACCTTTCATAAGCTCTGCCGGCAAATTCTCGATTGCGGCTGACAGTAAACCGGCTGGTTGTATAACAGCGTCAAAACAGGCGATTTCTCTGGCCCATGTCCCGGAAAGGGTTAGCTGGTTTGCCGTAATATACCCCCATTTTCCATCAATTTGCAGGATGGCTGCCGTTTCATTATTACAGACACTGGTGGCAGCAACTGCTGTTGACGCCAAGGGGCTAAGGGTTACCAAACTGGTTATTACAAGCTCTTCCAAACGCAGCTGCTGCATAAAACACACCCTCCTTATTGAAAAAAACGCTCTGTCTCCCGTGGGGGAAACAACAGCGTCTTTGCTGGTGTCAATTATTTGACATTTATTCTATTATACCCGGCTGGCATGACATTTTCAAGAACAAATATTCTCCAGACACATACTGAATCGTTACATATCCTTATAGCGTAATTGCGGCACCAATACGCCCGGTTTTCCCGTTTTCAGCGCGGTGCGAGAAAAAAACGGGAGTATTTTCGGCTGTACAGATACCGCTGACTGTAATATTTCTGTCCTTCACCCCTATTTCCAGCAACTGCTGGCGGTTGGCTTCCCACAGGTTGAGCTGCCAGCGGCCGGCGCACGGTATTGCCAGCTCCTCCCATTTGCTGAAGTCACTCCTAAGTTTGCTGATTACCATCTCATCCACCTCATAACAGCAGGGACCAATGGACGGGCCAATACCCACAAGGCAGTCTGCCGGTTTGGTATTGTAGCTTTGCTGCATAGCCATCACTGTTTTTTGCGCAATTTTGGCAACCGTTCCCTTCCACCCGGCATGGCTTATGCCAATGGCCTTGGCAACAGGATCAACGATAAGCACAGGCACACAGTCGGCGAAAAACAACATGAGCGGCAAATCCGGCACATTGGTTATTAACGCGTCGGTACCGTCGATAGCTTCCTGATAGTGCCGGGCACCACGTCCGGCGTCTGTTTCGGTAACCAATCGCACGACATCGCCATGCACTTGTTCGGCGGTAACTGCTTTATCGGCCGTCAAGCCTAGCGCCTGGCAGAAGGCCTGCCGGTTATGCCACACGGTGTCGGCATCATCGCCGGTATGCAGCCCCAGATTAAGACTGGTAAACGGTTGAACACTCCTGCCGCCCAGCCGTGTGGAGACACCGTGCTTAATGCCTCTGATGGCAAATTCGGTAAACAGTCCGTACCAAACGCCATTTTGGCTGTGTTTCAAAACAAATTCACCCATTGTTAAACCTCCCATGAATTAAAGAAAATACGGCTTACGCTGAGCTTTTGACAAAAGCATAAGCCGCTGCTGCTTTTATCCTGTTTGTAAGCAAGGTATGCTTTTTGTCAAGCAAGGAAAGCTGCAGGCTTTTATTATAATAATACTCGCATTCCGCCTTAAATATCTATAACAAACTTTAAATTCATTCTTTCAACCTGTTAGAATGAAAAAAGCCTAGACAGGCTACGCCAAGCAGCCTGTCTAGGCTTCTATTTACTATGCTTCTTCCATCTTGTCTTTCTTGGCGCTGGCAATTATATTCTCGGCAATGCGTGCAGGTACGTCTTCATAATGAGAGAAACTCATATCAAAGTTTCCGCGTCCCTGGGTAATCGAACGTAAGTCAATACTATAACGGAACATTTCTGCCATCGGCACCTGGGCTTTAATTTTTCCCAGACCGCCGCCAATGGGTTCCATCCCCTGAATCCGTCCCCGCTTGGTATTAAGATCGCCGATTACATCACCCATATATGATTCAGGCACAATGACTTCGACGGCATAGATAGGTTCAAGCAGTACTGGTTTAGCTTGCAGCGCGCCTTTCCTGAGGGCCATAGTGCTGGCAATTTTAAAAGCCATTTCCGATGAGTCAACCGTGTGATAGGAGCCGTCGGTTAAGGTTACTTTGACATCAACCATCGGATAACCGGCTAAAACACCACCGTTTAAAGCATCACGCACCCCTTTTTCAACTGCCGGAATATATTGCCGCGGTACCGAACCGCCAAAAATGGAATCGACAAATTCAAATTGCGCGCCCGGCGCCAACGGGTCCAGTTGCAGCCACACATGTCCATACTGCCCATGTCCGCCGCTTTGTTTTTTATGTTTGCCTTCAACCTTAGCCGAGCCACGGATAGTTTCACGATAGGGAATCCTGGGGTTAGTCAGCAGCGTTTCAACGCCAAATTTACGTTTCATGCGTTCGGTCATAATATCAAGATGCAATTCGCCCATACCATAAACGAGTAACTGATGGGTTTCCACATCTTTGCGAACCTTAAAGGTCGGGTCCTCATCCATCAGTCTGGCTAGTGCCTGGCCTATTTTGTCTTCATCACCTTTGTTCTTAGCTTCAATGGCCCGTACGAACATTGGTTTTGGATAGGATATAGTTTCAAATAATATGGGTTTATCTTTGTCTGAGAGCGAATCTCCCGTACCGGTTTCCTGCAGCTTGGCGACTACTACAATATCACCGGCATGAACAGCGGTGACCGGATCTTGCTGTTTACCGCGCAGCGTAAAGAGGGTACCAATCCGTTCGGCTTTATCCTTGGTAGCGTTATAAAGCGTGCTGTCCGGCTTTATCGAACCGGAGTATAAGCGAATATAGCTGAGCCGGCCAACAAAGGGGTCGGCTGTAGTTTTGAATACAATGCCGGAAAATGGGTCACCAATACTTCTTTCCACAGGCTCTTTGGTAACCGGGTGGTAACCGATGACCGGACTAATACCAGGAGCGGGCAGATATTTAACAATAGAATCCAGCGCCTGTTGGATTCCGATATTTTTGACGGCCGAGCCGCACAGCACCGGAAATACCTTGGCCTGAGAAATACCGGTTAACAGGCCTGATACCACTTCGTCATCTGTTAATTCTTCCCCTTCCAGGTATTTTGTCAGCAGCTCGTCATTACCTTCGGCAGCTGCTTCGATCAGAACCATGCGCGCTGCTTCAGCCTGCTCAAGAATATCGGCCGGAATATCGGATTCAATGTATTCTTTACCATTCTTTTCAGCCAGATAGGCTTTCATTGTAATCAAATCAACGATACCTTTAAATGTATCTTGAGCGCCTATCGGCAATTGAACCGGGACAACGCCATTGCCGAATTTTTCTTTCATACTGTCGACAACACTGTAAAAGTCAGCGTTTTCCCGGTCCATTTTATTAATAAAACCAATTCGCGGCAAACCTAATTCGCTTGCATAGTTCCATACTTTTTCAGTTTCCACCTCAACACCGGAGGCGGCACACAACACAATAAGCGTGCTGTCAACAGCCCGTAGAGCACTTTTAACTTCAGCTACAAAATCAGCGTAACCAGGTGTATCAATAAAGTTTATTTTATGATCGCGCCACTCGCAAGGAGCCAAAGCTGTATTAATGGTAACTTTCCGTTTTACCTCTTCAGGTTCAAAATCAGTTGTTGCCGAACCATCATCAACACGCCCTAAACGGTTAACCGCGCCAGAATTAAATAACATGGCTTCGGTCAAGGATGTCTTACCAGATCCTCCGTGGGCTACAATTCCAACATTTCTTAACTTGTCGCTCTTGTACTCTTTCATGGCTAGTTCCCTCCTGTTGTGGTATGGTTAATTTCAGACACATTAAATTTTTTTATTCTCTGCTTACTGCAAATATTCCTGCTTTTCTGTCTACTTTGCTTAAGTTAAATTAAACAGTTTTATCACTATTTATTCCATACTTATAATTTTTTTCCAGTTTTTTAAGCAAGTTATCTATTTTATTGGAATAACAAAACGAGCTATTGTGCCAGCAATAGCTCGTTTTGGGTGGAGGGAATCATGTTTTTTATCCTTTCAAGAACATACGCATCAATTTACGCAGCGGTCCTGGCAGTAACATTACATAACAACGGAAATTCACCATACTCGCCCCCTTGTTTAAACTATTATCTATTACTAAACCATCCTTAGCTATCGATATAGTTTATGCGGGTCGAATAAAGGTGTGCAACATCTGCCGGTTTCAGTAAAATTATTTAGAGATATTGCAGCTTTGGCTGTGTATTGCCGGCCACTACTTGCTAGTCTCGGATTCTAAACGGGACAATACAAAACACAAATCTGACAGACGGTTTAAGCCAATAAGCAGTTGTTCATTAACAGCATCTGCTTCCTCCGCCTGGAGCCGTAATGTCTGACGCTCGGCTCGTCTGGTGACAGTCCGAGCCAGGTCAAGAGCAGCCGCTCCCGGGGTAGCGCCAGGCACGATAAAGCTTTTCAGTGGTGGCAGCTTAGCGTCAAACTCATCAATCATTTGTTCCAGTGCTGCCACATGTTCGGCTGTAATATAGCGTTCCTGGTTACCGGCGCTGGCTAAATCAGCCATAACCAGCATTAACAATTTTTGCAGTTTAAATACGGCTTCTTTAACTTCCGGCTTGGTACAAGTCGCTCTTGCCAAACCTAGCGCTGAGGTAACTTCATCAACAGTACCATAGGCCTCTACTCTGGCGCTTGTTTTTTTGATTCGCTCACCGGTTAACAGCCCGGTAGTGCCTTTATCCCCTGTTTTGGTATAAACTTTACTCATTATCTTCCTCCAATGGCTACTGAACTAATTCTTGTTCAGTAAAATATATGGCAATTTCCCGTTGTGCGCTGGCTATGCTATCTGATCCATGCACAATATTACTGGACATAACTGTGGCATAATCGCCACGGATGGTTCCGGGCATTGCATCAACAGGATTCGTCGTACCCATCATGGCTCTGACTACTTTTACGGCATTGGGGCCTGAGAGCACCATTGCCACAATAGGACCGGATGTTATAAACTCAATAAGCGCCGGATAAAAGGATTTACCCAGATGTTCTTCATAATGTTTGGCAGCAGTTTCCGGCGGTAATGCCAATAATTTAAGGGCAGTTAGTGCAAGGCCTTTTCGTTCAAAACGGCTGATGATTTCGCCGCAAATTTTTCTTTGAACTGCGTCAGGTTTTAATAGCACCAGCGTGCGTTCAATTGTGTCCCCCATAGCTACACCGCCTTATACCATATAATTCTTTGCATCTTGAACATAGACTAACGCCGATTGGCGAATAGTTTCAATTTCTTCCATACTGACCTGACGGATAACTTTGCCGGGTGAGCCCATAACCAGGGAATTGGGCGGGATTTTTTTTCGTTCAGGGATGAGTGCTCCTGCACCAATAATGCAGTTCTCACCAATTTCAGCATAGTTTAGAATGATGGCCCCCATGCCGATCAGACAGTTGCTGGCAATAGTACAACCATGGAGAATGGCTCCATGGCCCACCGTGACATAGTTGCCAATTACGGTGGGGAATTCGTACCAGACATGTATGGTACAATTATCTTGTATGTTGGTATACCGGCCAATCCGAATCGGCTGTACGTCACCGCGCAGCACAGTGTTAAACCAGATGCTTGCGTGGGCTTCAATGGAAACATCGCCAATAACTCTGGCTCCTTCGGCAATAAATACGTTATTATCAATTGTAGGCTGCAAACCTTTGAAAGGAATTACCGAACCCAATAGCATCTTCTCCTTTTTTGTGTCAACCGCGCACAACCGTATTGGTAAGGCGCCCAATTCCCTCTATTTCAACAGTCACTGTATCGCCTACCTGCATGGCCCCTACTCCGGCAGGTGTGCCTGTCAGGATTACGTCACCAGGATATAAAGTCATAACCTGACTGATGAAAGCCACCATTTCCGGTACTTTAAATATTAGGTTAGTCGTGTTTGATATCTGCTTTACTTCGCCATTTAATAAAAGTTTAATGCCAACATCATGAGGGTTTAATTGGGTTTCAATCCAGGGACCAAGTGGTAAAAACGTGTCAAAGGATTTACCGCGCGTCCATTGGCCGTCATGCATTTGAATATCCCGCGCCGTTACGTCGTTGGCGCAAGTGTAGCCCAAAACATATTCCCCCGCCTGTTCTACCGGTATCTTATGTGCTGTTTTTTTGATAACGATAGCCAATTCGCCTTCATAATGCAAGTTTTTGGAGATGGAGGGAAACTCAATCTCTCCATCAGGTTTATTTAAGGCTGACGATGGCTTAATAAAAATTAATGGTTCTTCCGGCAGCTTAAGGTTCATTTCCCTTGCATGATCATGATAATTAAGGCCAATACAAACGGCTTTCGTTGGTTGGCATGGCGCAAGCAGCGAAACCTGGTCTAACGCTACTTTTTTATTGCTTTCCTGGTAGGGGCCGCAAAAAATATCACCATCAATAACCGTGATTTGGTTGTCTGTTGCTAACAGGCCATAAGCAATTTTGCCTTCAAACTCGAATCGGACTATTTTCATGGTATCCTCCTATTATGGCTGACTATTGGTATATTTTTTCCATACTTACCGGCTCATATCCTGCAAAAAAATCCCTCTGAAAGTAATTTTCAGAGGGATTTTTACCAAAAATGATATTAACGCATTTTTTTTGCCTGCGCTTCCAGTTTAGCCACCCGATCGGTTGTGGACGGATGGGTGCTGAACAGGCTGACAAGCATACCGCCTGCGCCGCTGAGGGGATTGATGATAAACAGATGCGAGGTTGCCGGGGTAGCTGAAGGCATAACCCGATGTTTCGCATAGTACTCAATCTTCTGCAAGGCGCTCGCCAAGGCCAGCGGATTACCAGACATCGTGCCGCCTGTTTGGTCGGCCATGTATTCGCGTGAACGCGATACACCAAGCTGAATAAGAGTGGCTGTCAACGGTGCCACCACTACCAGAAACACAAATTCGACAATGCCGCCGATGCCGCCTTCTTCGTCATCTCCACGACCAAGACCAAAAATCGCGGACCACTGGGCAATACTGCCAATCATCGCAATAACACCGGCTATACTGGCGACAATGGTGCTAATCAGAGTGTCGCGGTTTTTGATATGCGCAAGTTCGTGGGCAACAACGCCTTCAAGCTCTTCGTAGTTGAGCGCCCGCATGATACCGGTGGTTACAGCCACCACGCCATGCTCAGGGTCGCGTCCGGTAGCAAAAGCATTGGGTACTTCAGTATTGATAATATACACCTTCGGCATAGGCATTTTGGCCTTCTGGGCCAAACCGCTCACCATCCGGACTAAATCAGGTGCGTCCTGTGGTGTAACTTCTTGCGCCCCATACATTTTAAGGACAATTTTATCACTGAACCAGTAGCTGCCAAAATTCATTAGAATTGAGATAACAAACATAAACATCATGCCTTGCGTACCGCCGAAGAAAGCACCTACAGCCATCAGTAACCCTGTCAGCGCAGCAAGCAAAACTGTAGTTTTAAGTGTGTTCATCACAACACCTCCATAGTTTATAATATTGTACAGTCTTGTTCGTAACGTATGTCAGTGAAAGATGACATCGCTCCCCCATTCTCTTGCTCCATCTAATCTCTTTTCTGAAGTTATTTTAATTATAAGTGATTTACTTATAATTAACAACCCTTGTTTATGCTCGATTTTCCATGCGTTCCTTGATGGCGGTCAACATATTCAAACTATTGTCCCGTACCTTCTTTTTTAGAATCGGATTTAAGAGTCCCGCTATCATCGGGATACCAAATTCAAAATCTACCGTCAGCTTTATCTCAGTTCCATCTGCTACCGGGGTCAATATCCACTCTCCCTCAAACTTTTTGAGGTCGCCATCTATCTGTTTGTAGCTAATATGCATATTTGCATCATCAAATAGGTCTACTTCTGTCCACTTGATGATGCGCCCGTCGACATTGGACACCCATTTTGTTATTGTGGAATTTTCTTTGCGTTCCACAACCTCAACGCTCACCAAATCGGCCATAAATTCCGGATATTTCTCCATCTCTTTCAAGATAGGATATATTTCGCTGCGTTCAGCCCGAACCGGCAAACTTACTTCTACATATGGCATAGTATCTTTTCCTCCTGTCCTATTATAGTATATGTTATAAGTCTTCCAGCATATCCTGCGCTTTTGCTAAAGCGTCTGCCAATGCGGCAATCACATAATCAATTTGTTGTTGTTCAATAATCAGAGGAGGTTCAATGCGGATTACTTTCGGATTGTTCAGTGTATAAGCAATCAGTACGCCTTTATCAATCATTTCTGACAGGATAAGACCGCCAATACCCTCTTTGGTTAATTCTACGCCAATCATCAGACCTTGCCCGCGCACTTCTTTGACGACCTCTGGATATGTATGCGCCAACTCGGTTAATTTGCCGATAAAATAAGTACCGCTTTGTTCGGCCTTGGCGACAAGCCCTTCTTCTTTAATGACATTGATGGCAGCGATGGCGGCAGCACAAGCCAGTGGATTGCCGCCAAAGGTCGAGGTATGCAAAAACGGGCTGGTAATATACTTATCCCAAATTGCAGGCCGGGCAGTAAAGGCACCAATGGGCATAACGCCACCGCCTAAAGCCTTGGCGGTAGTAATAATATCAGGTATTACACCATAGTGTTCGACAGCGAACATTTTACCGGTGCGTCCCAGTCCTGATTGTACTTCATCACAAATTAACAGCGCTCCCGTTTTGTCGCAAATGTCACGAACCGCAGACAGATACCCGACAGGCGGAACAATGATACCGCCCTCGCCCTGGACCGGTTCAAGTATGACGGCTGCTGTTTCCTCATCCACAGCTTGACGCAATGCATCGATGTCACCGAATGGCACATGGCTAAAACCGGTAAGCAGTGGCTGGAACGGATCGCGAAACAAATCGCGTCCGGTGGCGCTCAGTGCTCCCAGGGTTTTGCCGTGAAAGGAATTAACGGTGGCGATAATTTTATTTCTTCCGGTATGTACCTTGGCTAACTTCAGACTGCCTTCTACCGCCTCGGTACCACTATTTACAAAAAAGCTATATGTAAGGTCACCTGGTGTAATTTCAGCCATAAGTGCCGCCAAATCGGCCATAGGTTTATCAAACAGTACCTTGCTGGACATCGGCATTAAGTCAAGCTGCCGTTTGACGGCCTCCACTACTTTAGGGTGCCTGTGTCCCAGGCTGAATACCCCATAGCCGCCCAGACAATCAATATATTCTTTGCCATCAATATCACGAATGACATTGCCCTGAGCCTCCCACTCAATGGTGGAAAGTCCCATGAAACGGAACAGTTTGGCAACAGCCGGATTAATATATTGCTCATATTTTTCAATAGTTTCGTCGATGATTTGTTGGTTGTCAGACATATTTCAGATCCTCCTTGCAAATTTAATGCTGGTATTATGAAATCTCATGGTATTATTTTCTATTACTATCAAAAGAAATCCTTCTTTATTCCATTATGCCCAATAAGTACTGCAATTTTATTCATAACAAAAGGAATTAACCTGGTTTGTCTTGAATAACAATGCCTATTAAAATAAACCTTAGGAGTGTAGCCATGAATGAAATACTACCTGTAGCCGGCATAGTATTACTTATCTGCAATCTGTTTCTCATACTGCTGCTGCTAATGAAAGCAAGCAAACCCGGACAAATCGATATAACTCCCCTTAAGCAATTGACATATAATCAGGAACGTCTGGAAACGGCTTTGCGGGATGAATTGGGAAAAAACCGTCAGGAGCTTACCTTCAACGTCAAAGTATTGCGTGAAGAACTTGCGTTGCAGTTACATAATTTTACTAACAGCAATGACCAAAAATTTATGCGCCTCACCCAACTCAATGAGCAAAAGCTGGACAAGCTGCGTGAGACTGTTGAGACCAAGCTGATCGCTATTCAGGACGACAACAGCAAAAAATTGGAGGAAATGCGTGCCACTGTCGATGAAAAACTGCATGCCACCCTGGAAAAGCGCCTGGGTGAATCTTTCCAGCTTGTGAGCGAACGGCTGGAGCAAGTGCATAAAGGACTGGGAGAAATGCAACAACTGGCTGTCGGTGTCGGTGATCTCAAAAAAGTACTGTCCAATGTCAAGACCCGCGGAATATGGGGCGAGATGCAGCTGGCTTCTTTGCTGGAGCAAGTTTTAACCCCTGAGCAGTATGCTGCCAATGTGGCTACCAAACGCGGCAGTCAGGACCGGGTAGAGTTCGCTGTCCGCCTGCCTGGCAGAGATAGCAGCGAGACCACTGTCTGGCTGCCCATTGACGCCAAGTTCCCCCAGGAGGACTACCAGCGCCTGCTGGAAGCCCAGGAGGCGGCTAATTCTGAACTGGCAGCAGCCGCTGCGGCCGGTCTGGAGACGCGTATCCGGCAAGAAGCAAAAACCATCAGGGAAAAGTATATTGATCCGCCTAACACCACCGATTTTGCCATTCTCTTTCTGCCTGTTGAAGGTCTGTATGCCGAAGTACTGCGCCGCCCAGGCTTATGTGACATTTTACAGCGGGAATACCGCATCAATGTAACCGGCCCGACTACTCTGGCAGCACTCCTGAACAGTTTGCAAATGGGTTTCCGGACATTGGCCATTGAAAAGCGTTCCAGTGAAGTATGGACTATCCTTGGCGCAGTTAAAACCGAATTTGGTAAATTTGGCGATGTTCTGATGAAAACAAAAGAAAAATTGGATCAGGCCAGCCGGCAGATCGATGCGGCTGCTGTACGTACCCGAGCTATTGAACGCAAACTGAAAACCGTGGAACAATTGCCTGTGCCAACAGCAGTGGAAGTGTTGGGACAATATGACAATGAGGAAGCTGAAACCGGCTAAACTTTTGAGTTTAGCCGGTTTTTTTCGTTTAACAGCAGGTATAAGTTTTGTGTGCCACCGGATCTTATAAAAAGAAAGCTGCCGAGCCAAGGACCGGCGCGGGCGGCCGTCATACAAGCTGTAAATAAAGAAAACACGGCTTGTGCCGAAAGCAAAAGCCCGATGTTGCCCTTATCCTGTTCTTAAGAAAGTTATACTTTTTGTTGGGATAAAAAATAATGTTAAAAAAATGGTACTCTGGTAATAATAACCACGAGTTGCGATTTACTGGTAAATGGGGTGAATAGTATGGGGGATAACATTATTGTTAAAATCTATCGCTATCTGCAAGACATGCTTGTTTATAAACCATCGCGCACTCCTCCTACCTTTTTTTTGGAAGAACTGCCTAATGAGGATGAAACATCGCCCATAACCCCGGCAGCGGCCTTGCAAGGTTCGGCTGAGGAACTCAATATGCTCTTGCGTCAGGCCAAATCGCTCCAGGACAGTATGGAGAAACTAACAGAAACACTGAGGGACGGAAAAATATCGTCTATCGACGAGTTCAGAGCCGAGTATAAGAAACTGAGTCAACTGCAAACCGAAATATCACCAGCGCGTTTGGCCTATGATGCAGTGAGTACGCCGAGTGAGCGCCAGGTTAGCGCTAATTTGGAAGAAAACCGGTCAATTGTAGAAAAATTGTATCGGCTGCCCGAGAACAAAGATACCGTTATTCGGCATCTGACAATTCCCTTATCCCCGCCTGTCAGAGCCATGATGGTATTCCTGGAAGGTATGGTTGACAGTAAAACCTTGATTTTGGCGATACTGCAGCCACTTATGTTATTTTCTGCTGACCGGGTTGTTAATAATACTGCCGACAGTCTTACTGATCAAATTATTGAAGAATGCTTGCCAGCCAACCAAGTCAAGAAAGCCGTTGATTTTCAATCAGTTCAAAATAGCATTAATAGCGGTGATACCGCGCTGTTTATCAATGGTGTGCCGGAAGCCGTGCTGATCGACACTAAGGGCATGGCACAGCGGAGTGTCGGCAGGCCTGTTACCGAACAAACCATTCGGGGTTCACAGGCTGCTTTTAGTGAGGGTCTGCGTATCAATACCGGTCTTATCCGCTCTACATTGAAAAGCTCTGATCTGGTTACTGAATTTGTGGCAGTCGGTAAACGCACAAATACCAATTGCGCCATTATGTATTTGGCCTCTGTAGCCAATCCATCACTGGTAAAGGAAATTAAACGGCGCATTGAAGGGATTTCTACCAGTTATGTCGGCGATATAGGCACACTCCAGCAATTTATTGAGGACCACCCGGGTATCCTTTTCCCGCAGGCATTATCTACCGAACGCCCTGACCGGGTAGCCTCACATCTGAGTGAGGGCCGGGTAGCTTTTATCCTGGAAGGCGTTCCTTTTGCCCATATTGTACCGGTTAGCTTCTTTACTTTTTTTCATTCTGCCGAAGATTTTTCTTTTAAGGGGCCTAACAGTTCTTTTTTGCGGATTCTGCGTCTGATAGCCGGGTTCACTACTTTATTGCTGCCCTCTTTCTATCTGGCTATTTACTATTTTCACCCGGAAGCACTGCCAACTGAAATTGTGCTGGCCATTGCCGGTGCCAGAGAACGTGTGCCGTTTCCGGCATTGGTGGAAGTTATCCTGATGGAATTTTCTTTTGAGCTTATCCGGGAAGGCGGGCTAAGAATTCCTGGTGTCCTGGGGTCAACCATTGGCATTGTCGGTGCTCTCATTTTAGGACAGGCCGCCGTTACGGCTAATATTGTCAGCCCCATTGTTGTTATTATTATTGCTCTTACCGGCTTGGCTTCTTTTGCAATACCTGATTTTCAAATGGCTATGGCCTTTCGAATGCTGCGGTTTGTTATGCTGCTGCTGGCCGCCACCCTGGGGCTTGTCGGCGTAGCTTCCGGACTGCTGATTATGGTGCTGCTGTTATGCAGTATGAAGTCATTCGGCGTGCCTTACATGGTGCCTGTAGCCCCAAAAGCCAAAGCAAATTTGGATGTGGTGATACGCGGACCTGTTTTTCGTCAAGAGCAGCGTCCGGATGCGCTTAACACAATCGACAGACAGCGGCAGCCACACATCAGCCGGAAATGGATGATGGAAAAACCAGCCGGGGAGGAAGACAAATCATGAGTTACCATCCTGGACGTATGGGTCTGGCAGAAGGAACTGCCCTGGTTTTTATTATATTGTTCCCGCGCGTTTTTCTTACAGCACCGGCCAATATGGTGACCATTGCCGCCAGCGCCGGCTGGTGGGTGGATATTCTAGCTGCCATTCCGGCTATAATTGCTGTGCTGATCATTCGTTATGTTTATCAATATGTGCAAGGAGACATTGTTAATGTTGCCGAGCGTTTGTTCGGGCGCATGGGGGCCTGGCTTTTCAGCATCCTAGGTATTATTGTTTTTTTTACCAATGCAGCCATACTGCTCAGACAATTTGCCGAGAATACACTGCTTACGGCACTGCCGCAAATAGAATTTAGTTTTATTGTCGGTTGGTATGCTTTTGTAGTGGCATTGGCGGCTTGGTTTGGTCTTGAAACCCTGGCGCGTGGAACATATTTATTAATGCCTATGAGTATTTTCAGCCTGTTAGCCGTTTTATTGCTGTTAGTGCCCTATTATGATATATATAATCTCACTCCCTGGGTAGGCAAAGGCATTTTGCCTTCACTTAAACAAACTGTTTTAACTGCAGGTATTAATACCGGGGGGCTAATCCTTATGATAGTGGCTCCTGCCCTGCAGAACCTCAGGACCTTTACATGGGCCAGCATCTTTGGTATTGTCAGCAGCGTGTCGATTAAAGGCCTGTCGATCATGGTATTTACTATGGTATTTGGCGTAAATGGCGCAACCGAAAAGATATTGCCATTCTTTGAAATGGCACGCTTGGTATATTTGAGCCGCTATGTGCAGCGAATCGAATCCTTGTTTATTATCCTATGGGTTGTTGTCGGGGTGCTAGGTATTGCTATCAGTATCTACATGGGTACTTACTTTATTACCAGGATGCTGCTTCTGCCTACTATGCGCCCGCTTATTCCCCTGTCAGCTTACCTTATTGCCCAATTAGCTATGATGCCGCCGGATATTGCTACTGTCATCCGTTTGGATTCCCTGTTTGTCGTAACCGTTTTTAATGCCGGGTTATATCTCATGCCAACAGCAATGCTGCTTGCCGTCCTTTGGCACAAACGAAAAGGGAGAGTTCGCTCATGTTCCACAGGGTAAAATTACTATCGGCATTACTACTTTTCTGCCTCCTTATGTCAGGTTGCAATGGCGCGCGGGAAACTGATGCGGTGGCTTACGTATTGGCTGTTGGCGTTGACGCCGCCGCAGATAATCAATTGAACGTAACCTACCTCATTGCTATTCCCAGGGCATTGGGCAGTGGCGGCGAGAGTGGCGGCGGCGAAAAAGTGGTGGAAAAAGTTACGGTAAAAGCACCTTCGCTGGTTGAGGCTCAGACTTTATTAAATGCCTCTGTCGGCCGTGCACCCAATCTTTCTCATGTCAAGATCTGGGTTGTTGGTGAAAAACTGGCCCGGCAAGGATTAGCCAATTTAATCGGGCCGTTGACTCGTTTCCGGGAATTTCGTGGTTCCATGTACCTAGTAGTCGCCAGAGGTACTGCCAAAGAGTTCATCGATATGAACAATCCGGAACTTGAATTGCTGCCATCACGCTGGGCAGAAGGAGTTTTGGGCATATCATCGGAAAGCGGCTATTATCTATCCAGCCAACTGCATGATTTTTATGTCAGGCTGAAAGAGCCGGGCGGCGCTCCCTGCACTGTTCTGGCAGGAATTAATCCCGATACGGGTAAAGATAAACCAAGTGCTGCACCGACACTTCCAGACCGGGCACCGGGGTATCTTCCCGGCGATATTGCGCGTGAAGGCGGTAATCCGGCCGCCCTTGCGGGCACAGCCATATTTAAAGGTGATAAAATGATAGGTATGCTGACAAATGTAGAAACCCGGATGTTGGCCATTCTTATGGGAAATTTCCCTAAAGGATTTTTAACCTTAGCCGACCCGCGTGTGCCGGAACAGAATATCTATCTTCTGATGCGGTTGGGGAGCGCTCCGAAAATTGAGGTCAGCCTGATTGACGATGTACCGGAAATCAATATTGAAGTGCTGATAGAATGTGAATTAAGCAGTATTTCCAGCGGTACTAACTATGAGGCTGATGAGCTGCGGCCGGAGATAGAGCAGCAGGTATCTAAAGCCATTTCTCTGGAGATGAAAAACATGCTGGTCAAAACTCAGGAACTTGAAGCCGATGTTGTAAACTTTGGCAAATATTTGCGGCCTAAAGTCAAAAATTATGACGAGTTTAGCGCAATTGACTGGAACCGTCTTTATCCACAGGCCAAAATACATATCAAAGTAGATGCCAAGTTGCGCCGTACCGGCCTTATGTATAAAACTATGCCAATCAGGGAGTGATTTTTGCGTGGATTACATGCACCTGGGCATTGGCGCCGTCATTGGTTTTCACGCCATAACCTATGCTTATTGGCTTATGCGGCATGATAACCGGTCTGGAGCCATTGGTATCTTTATCCTGGTACTGGCTGCGCTGGTACTGCCGATATTGCGTATAGTTGAGAGAATGTAACCAAGACACGGCTTGTGCCGGTCTTTTGACGATTACACCTGCACTGCTGTCCGACGCGAGGGTATAAAGAAAACACGGCTTGCGCCGAGCCTTTGGCGACGGCGGAAGCCGATGTTGCCCTTATCCTGTTTTTAAGAAAGTTATACTTTCTGTTAGGAAAACAAAACCGCCGACGGCAATTGCCCGTCGGCGGTTTTCATCCTGGCAAAAAACAAATTAAATTAATTAACCCTCGGCTTCAGTGGGGGCATCAGGTTTGTTTCTCCTCACATACCCGATACCAACTACTGCCAATGTCAAAGCAATCTTGAGGAATAACGCATAATCGCTGACATATTGTCCGACCGCACTATCGGCAACGATCATTGCAGCGGCTGCATACCCAAGTATACCTGCTCCGATATAGATAATGATCGGGAAACGATCCATAAGTTTCATCAAAAGTTGGGCGCCAAACACCACTAGCGGAATGCTGGTTGCAAGACCAATCGTAATCAAACCGTATTTACCGGAAGGAACGGTTTGGGCAATAGCGGCCAAAGCAAGAACATTGTCCAGGCTCATGATAAGGTCGGCAAACAGAATAATTTTAATGGCTTCGAAGTAGGAATTAGCTTGACCTACATTGCCTTCACCCTCATCTTTTTTCAACAGGCTAATGGCAATATAAAGCAAGGCCAAACCGCCAAAAAATTGGAGATACGGGATATCCAACAGATAAGCTGCTACGAAGGTAAGAATGATCCTGAGAACAACCGCCCCCACACTTCCCCACATAATTGCTTTGTTTCTTTGATCAGGTGGCAGGTTTTTACTGGCAAGTGCAATAATAACAGCATTATCACCGCTTAATACCAAGTTAACCAAAAGGATGCTTCCCAAAGCCATAAACCATTCAGGACCAATAGTACCGAAAAAATCCATAAATTATTCCTCCTATTTTCTGTTCTTACTAGTGTGGTGTTTTCCAACACTATTCTATACCAATGCAAAAGCTATTTTGCTTCCTTGGTGGCTCCTCCTCTCAAACTAAAAAGACCTCAGGTACGCAATTAATACATACCGAAGGTCTCACTATTGGTAATATACCAATGATAATGCCAGATGCCTCAGGCACCGTATGTTGACAATTATCCGAAAAGCTACTCCCCTTACGATGAAGGTCATATTCAATTGATTGCATTTGAATTATAACGAATAGCAGCCAGTATTGTCAAGGGGGATGTCATGCTTTTGTTGGTATTATATTTTAGAATACCAACAAGTTGCCACATAATGATTATCTCCCGCCAAAAAAACGCTGCTATTTGCAAACAAATAAAATTTGCGCGAAAAATACCGTAATATAACGAAAATCACAGCTATAAGCAGCAGTATTATAGCAATTTGGACTAATTTATCTGTTGCAACATTTGATTTTACCTGGTAATTTAGCTATTATTTAGATATATTTAGCACTCAAAGACAAAGAGTGCTAACAGAGTAATAAAATATCGGAGGTTTCTATGGTTCAAGAAGCAATTACTAAAGAAACAAGGGAATTTCAAGCAGAGACTAAACAATTGTTGGATTTGATGGTTCACTCTATTTATACTAACCGGGAAATTTTTTTGCGGGAACTTATCTCGAATGCCTCAGACGCCATCGACAAAATTCGGTTTGAGTCATTAACCAATCATGCGCTTTTAGAAAACGAGACTGATTTTGAAATCTTTCTTATTCCCGACGAAACTACTCATACTCTGACTATTGCCGACAATGGCATGGGCATGACGCTTGATGAAGTAGTTGAGAACATCGGCACTATCGCTAAATCAGGTACAAAATCCTTCCTTGAAAAAGTAAAAGAGGCTGGTTCGGTCGCTGATACGGAATTAATTGGTCAGTTCGGGGTCGGTTTTTACTCAGCCTTTATGGTGGCTGAAAAAGTAACTTTATTAACCCGTGCACCTGGACAAAGCAAAGGAATTAAGTGGGAGTCAACCGGTGATGGCACTTATACCATCGAAGAGTGTGACAAGGATACGCGCGGCACCACGATTGTACTGACTTTAAAGCAAGAGTATCATTCACCTGAGCATCAGGAAGAAAACTTTTTAAACCGCTATATTCTTCAAAACCTGGTAAAAAAATATTCTGATTACATCCGCTATCCCATTAAAATGAATTTTGTCAAAGAAGAACAGCCATTAGATGCGGAGGGCAAAGCAATAGCTGATGCGCCTCCTTCCCAAACAGTAGAAGTATGCACCCTTAACTCCATGACGCCGCTGTGGACGCGTAACAAGAATGATATCTCCAAAGATGAGTACAATCAGCTATATAAAACCCTTTTCCATGATTGGGAAGATGCTTTGGAGATCATTCACTCGAAAGTAGAAGGTGCTGTAGAATATACTACCCTGCTCTTCGTTCCTGCTCATGCTCCTTTTGATTTTTACCAGCGTGAGGCCACAACCGGTATCAGACTATACTCTAAAAATGTATTTATCATGGACAATTGCCAGGAATTGCTTCCTGAGTATTTACGCTTTGTCAAAGGCCTGGTCGACTCTCCCGACTTTTCCCTTAATATCTCCCGGGAGCTTCTCCAACACAGTCAACAGCTAAAACTGGTTGGTAAAAACCTGGAAAAGAGCATCCTGAAAACACTGGAAAATATGCTGAGCAAAGACCGGTCTAAATATGAAAAGTTCTGGAACGAGTATGGTAAAGCCATAAAAACAGGAGTTTATGCGGATTATCACAGTCGTGACAAGTTAAAAGATCTGCTGCTTTTCTCCTCTTCCCAGTCTGAAGAGCTTACTACATTGCAAGAGTACACAGACCGGATGCCTGAGCAACAAAAAGTTATTTATTACGCCACCGGCAAAGATCGTTCTGCCGTAGAGCGTCTGCCACAGATGGAACTTCTCAAAGAAAAAGGTATTGAAGTCCTCTACCTCTTTGATCGGGTGGACGAATTTAGTATTGATGCTCTGGGTGAGTACAAGGATAAAAAATTCCAGTCAGTCAGCCGCGGCAATTTAGACTTGGAAGATATCGGCTCTTCTGAAATACAAAAAGAGGTTCAAGAGCTTTCCAAGGAAAATGAGTCGTTGATTAAAGCAATAAAAGACCAGTTGACCGGTAAAGTTGCCGATGTTAAGCTTAGCAGCCGCCTCAAATCAAGCGCTGTTTGCCTGGTTAGCGGTGATACCGGCATTAGCTTATCTATGGAACAAATTTTAGCTGAGATGAACAAGTCTTCCTTCAAAGCAAGCCGTATCCTGGAAATCAATCCAGACCATGAAATTTTCGCCGTTATCAAGACCCTGCATGAAACGGCTCCGGATTCTACAGAGTTTAAAGATTATTGCGATTTACTCTATGGGCAGGCCTTGCTTATGGAGGGCATTGCCCCTGAAGACCCAATCAGCTTTGCCAACAAAGTCGCTGCATTAATGGCACAAAGCAGGAGGTAAAGTTGAAAAAGCGCCCGACACTTCCATGTTGTCCGGGCGTTTTTTGCTCTCCATTATTTCAACGCTGCATATTATGTAATATCAGAGTAATGGAGGGTTACATTTGTGAAAAACAAAAGAAATGAACGGCTCAAAGAGTATCCGGAAATAACCGAATTTGACGAACAGCAGGATATTCGTCAATGCTGCATTCCCTTTTATTGCCGCCCGTATCATTGCAGACCATATTACTGCCGGCCATACCGATTATGTCGGCCATTCGACTGCTGCAAGCGCCGTGTAATTCCTTAACCTACTAACCTCCTCAGACAAACTATGAAACGTAAAAAGAACTTCGCGTTATTCGCGAAGTTCTTTTTACGTTTGGTGCCGAGGACCGGAATCGAACCGGTACGGAAATTTCTTTCCGACGGATTTTAAGTCCGTTGCGTCTGCCAGTTCCGCCACCCCGGCATGGGGATTAGTTAGCATAAATAAAAACCACGAATATGTGGCTTTATTTTGTAGATGGAGGCGGCACCCAGATTTGAACTGGGGAATAGAGGTTTTGCAGACCTCTGCCTTACCACTTGGCTATGCCGCCATAAACAGCGAAGCAACATGTGTGAGTCGTTTAGTTCCAGCGTAGCGCGGAACTTCCTCTAAATATGGAACTGGAGCGGAAAACGAGATTCGAACTCGCGACCCTCGCCTTGGCAAGGCGATGCTCTACCGCTGAGCTACTTCCGCTTAAATGGTGCCTCAGGGCAGAATCGAACTGCCGACACGAGGATTTTCAGTCCTCTGCTCTACCGACTGAGCTACCGAGGCGAAATGGCGACCCTGAACGGATTTGAACCGTCGATCTCCGCCGTGACAGGGCGGCATGTTAGACCGCTACACCACAGGGCCGCTAGACAATCGCATGTTTTAGTATATATTATTTGCTAGGTAAAGTCAATACTTTAGCTAGTAAAATCATACTCAACATGCACAACAACGCGATTAATTATATAGTAATATATCTAAATAGTCAAGTATTTTCAGTAAGCAGATTTA
Source organism: Sporomusa sphaeroides DSM 2875 (assembly GCF_001941975.2). NCBI lineage: Bacteria > Bacillati > Bacillota > Negativicutes > Selenomonadales > Sporomusaceae > Sporomusa > Sporomusa sphaeroides. The sequence continues at coordinate 2,357,773 of NZ_CP146991.1, forward strand.
ACCAGCCAGGACTTTATTGATCGTTTCCTCTACTTGTCCTGGATCAAAAGGTTTGATAATAAAACTTGATGCACCTGCTTTGATGGCCTCAGTGATAATACTCCGTTGACCAATGGCTGTTACCATAACAATACGAGCAAAAGGGTCTTCCTCATGAATATGTTTGACTGCCTGGATTCCGTCCATGACCGGCATGGTGATATCCATAGTAACCAAGTCCGGTTTATGTTGACGATATAATTGTACAGCGTGTTTTCCGTCACCAGCTTCTGCAACTACTTCGTGTCCTTTTTCTATTAGCAGTTTTTTGAGTATCATGCGCATGAATGAGGAATCATCACATATTAATATTCTTGGCATATAGCTTACCTCCTTAATTGCAGATTCTAATCAGATTGTTCTTGTAGTTTTACTCAAATCGTCAAGAGTTGGAATTAGCTTGTCCACTACCCGCGCCTCAAGCTCAGGCAACGTTTTGGCATCAAAATCAGATATCATAACAGGTGTCCGCTTGGTACGGATTTCACCAAAAAATTCGTCACGGAAAATATTATAGTTTATTGTCAAATTGCTCTCTGTCGTAAAATCACTGTAGTCTATTAAAACGTAGGTACCGTTTAATGCTTTAAGCGGTTCCCGCGGATTTATAAAAAGTTCAAATCCGGACAATTGTTTGGGCAGCTTGGTTATATACGGCCATTCAACAATTTTCTTTTCTTTAAACCGCACACACAAAGATGCCGGATCAAAATATACTAATCCCTTAAGGGTTTTTTCCATCCGGTCTGTCAGAATATTTTCCAATGCCGCCAAATCGCCGGTAATAAAGCTAATATCACAGTATTCCATTAATCCCACTACTGTACGGGCCAGGAAGTCTTTAGTCGCTTGATCATACATAATAGTAAAACTGCGCCGGGCCATGTGGTTATTATAAGTAAAAATGCGATACTGGGAACCACAAGTCATTAATTCATTAATTAGCGTAAAACCGAAAATTTCACGAGGGAGTTTCTTTAAATAATCCCAGCCAGCAACTTGTTCAATAATTTTTTCCATGAGTTAGTCCTCTCCTATTAGCTAATGATTATATTCTTGGTTACCTGCAAAAAAACCTGCCTCCCCTGTAACCAAAAAACAAAGTCCGAATACTATAAAAGTAGCTCACCCGGAAGTATAGACAATAGCAACAAGGAGGGATTTCACATGGTAAGACGCTGGTGTGGACTGGTTTCAGTCTTACTTGTACTCACCTTTCTCATTACTGCCTGCAGTCAGGCGCCCGCTACCCGGGTAAATCCGGCAAAAGCCCCTGCCTGGTCCTCTGGCTTAACGCCCCTGCCACAAGAAATCGTTGTAAAAGTCGGCATGAAGCAGGTTGTTTCCGATGCTGGTATTCTTATTGGCATGGCTAAAGGGTATTATCAGGATCTGGGGATTAAAATTGAGCCTGTACAGTTTAATACAGGCCAGGAAATGATCAATCAATTGGCCGCAGGTCAGTTAGATGTCGGTGCGACAGTTACGGCATCCGGACTGCTAAACGCCATGTCGCGGGACATACCGGTAAAAATTGTAGCCGACAAAGGCATTAATGTTCCCGGTCAAGGCTATTACCGGCTGGTTATAAGAAAAGACCTTGCCGGCAAAATTGAAGATTTTTCCGACTTGCGCGGCAAAAAAATTGCCGTGGTTGGCACAGCTTCACTTGATGAAATATGTTTAGACAGAGTGTTGGCCAAGGGAGGCTTAACCGTCAACGATATTGATATGCAGGTAATCCGTGCTTTCCCGGATATGCTTGTTTCACTTGGCAATAAAAGTATCGACGCCGCTATGGTGATTGAGCCTTTTGTAACCCAAGGTATTGCCAGAGGATTTGTCGATCCCTGGAAAGACCCGTCTGAATATGACCCTGAGGCACAAATCGCGCTGTTAGTGTACGGCACAAGCATGACAACACGGCCAGATGTCGCCAACCGCTTTATGACCGCCTATGTTAAATCTATGCGCGACTACAATGACGCCTTTTTTAAGAATAAAAATAAAGGAGAGATCATTGCTATACTGTGCAGGTATTCAGTAATCAAAGATCCTGAACTATATGAAAAAATGTTTCCCACAGGACTTAATCCTGACGGTTACCTAAGAATGCAGGGCATTGCTGCTGACTTGGCCTGGTACAAAGCCAGAGGCTTGCTGAAATCCGAAATTCAATTGGAAGATGCTGTTGATAACAAGTATGTAGACTTTGCCGTACAAACATTGGGTGCTTATCAGTAAGTTATGTCGTATACCGGGAGCTGATTATAATGAAAACAGCCATTTCCATACTGTCTCCGTTAACTCTGCTCTTCATTTGGGAAATTGCAGCCCGGGCAGGGTTTGTTGATACCCGTTTGCTCTCAAGTCCGTCACTTATTCTCCAGGCTTTTTTCCCTTTATTAATTTCCGGCGACCTGATTTACAACACCTGGGTAAGCGTATTACGGGTCATTTGGGGCTTTCTGGCCGGTGCCATTCCCGGGATTCTTCTCGGCATGAGCATGGGGCTTTCCCCTTTTGTTCGTTCGGCTTTTGAACCAATGATTGCAGCTACCTATCCTATTCCCAAACTAGCCATTATGCCGCTCATTCTCCTCATTTTCGGACTGGGGGAAACCTCCAAGATATTCACCATTGCCATTGGTGTCTTTTATCTGGTGGTAATTAATACGATGGCCGGTGTATTAAATATTGATAAAATTTATCTGGAGGTCGCCAAAAATTTTGGTGCCAGCCGTAAAGATTTTTACCTTACCGTTGCTTTGCCGGGAGCATTGCCCATGATATTCGCCGGCCTGAAGCTTGGTATGGGCATGGCTCTTATTCTGATTGTGGCAGCCGAAATGTCGGCCGCCAAAGCCGGCGTCGGTTGGATGATTTGGCGGGCCTATGATATGTTTGATATTGAGCAGATGTTTGTGGCACTGATTACCTTATCGGTGCTTGGCTATATCTTTTCCCTGTTGCTTGACTGGCTGGAACATCTGGTGCTGCCCTGGAAACAAACCAATTAAAAGGGTTCCAAAGGAGGTGCGGTTATGCCTTATGACAGCAACAGCATTGTCTTAACCAATATAGGAAAAACATTTGCTACCAGCCGTGGTCAGATTACCGCTCTTACTGACATTAATATTGCTATCGGAGACGGTGAGTTTTTCTCGATTGTTGGACCAAGCGGCTGCGGCAAAACTACACTGCTGCGCATACTTGCCGGCTTGGATACAGCATCTTGCGGCAGTGTTGATATAGCACTCAAATCAGGCGACCGCCCGGTAAATTCTATGGTGTTTCAGGAACAGTCGGTCTTTCCCTGGATGACGGTGATTGACAATGTAGCGTACGGCCTCAAACTGCGTGGTATACCCAAAAAAGAGCGTTATGAAATTGCTGAAGATTATATTCGTATGATAGGCCTGAGCAAATTTGCCAAAGCCTATCCTCACCAGCTTTCCGGCGGTATGAAGCAGCGGGTAAGCGTGGCCCGCGCTTTTGCCAATGATCCGGAGATACTGCTAATGGATGAGCCTTTTGGTGCGCTTGATGAACAGAACAGGATCATTCTTCAGCAAGAACTATTGCGTATTTGGGATCTGAGCAAAAAAACCACCGTCTTTATCACCCATAGCATTGATGAAGCTTTATGCCTCAGTGACCGCATTCTCATCATGACCGCACATCCTGGTACAGTCAAATCAATCGTCAATGTCAATCTCTCCCGCCCTCGTGACATTGCGGCCATCCGCACCACTCTTCATTATAACGAACTGTTCCAGTCTATCTGGCTGACACTGCGTGAAGAGGTATTAAAGGTAAAAGAGCTGGAACTGGCTGACGGGTAAATTAAAGGATCTTGGCTTGTAAGTAAATAAAGAATCCATACAGGCTGAAAACCTGTATGGATTCTTTATTTGTGGCAGGGGCAGAAGGACTTGAACCCTCAACCAACGGTTTTGGAGACCGCTACTCTACCAATTGAGCTATACCCCTGTATGGATGGAGCGGAAAACGAGATTCGAACTCGCGACCCTCGCCTTGGCAAGGCGATGCTCTACCGCTGAGCTACTTCCGCTTAAATGGCGACCCCGAACGGATTTGAACCGTCGATCTCCGCCGTGACAGGGCGGCATGTTAGACCGCTACACCACGGGGCCGTAATTCATGTATCTCCCTGACAGAATCTAATATTACCATGGTTCTCACAGAATAGCAATAGCTTTCAGCAACTATTTTACGGAATTATTTATGTATATCTCGTTGAATATCTTTATATCGCTTGTTTACTATAATTTCTATGAAATAAGTAATAATGTAACAAGGCTGCACGAACTGGTGCAGCCTTGTTTGCATAGTTATAGCTTGCGGCTGCCGCGCTTGGTGATGGCTGTACCTTCTTTACATAAAGGGCAATCATCCGGTTGGTAGGCCGGAACAGTCAAATGCAGCAGCGCTTGAGCCGGTATACTAAAGTCGGCTTTGCCGCCGCTGCGGTCAACCAGCATGCCTACCGCAACCGGAATGCCGCCATGCTGGCGCACCACATCAACAACTTCTTTTACCGATCCGCCTGTTGTAACAATATCTTCAACAATAAGCACACGCTGCCCTTTTTCAATAACAAAACCGCGTCTTAGTGTCATCTTTCCATTTTCCCGCTCAGTAAAAATGGCACGGGTACCAAGATGTTTACCCACTTCATGGGCCAGGATGATGCCTCCGGTTACAGGGCCAACTACCAGTTCAATATTAGCGTTCTTAAAACGTTCAGCCATTGCCACACACAGTTTTTCAGTATGTTTCGGATATTGCAACACCTGGAATTTCTCGACATACAGCGGACTATGCAAGCCTGACGTCAATAGAAAATGCCCCTCTAAAATGGCACCTGTCTCAACAAATAGCTGTCTCACTTCTGCCTCATTCATTATGCTTCCCTCATTTCCTCTAAAATTGCCAATGCTGCTGCCCTTGGATCCGGGGCTGCCGTAATGGGCCGTCCTACCACCAGATAATGTGCGCCTGCCTGTAAAGCCGCCGCCGGTGTAGCAATCCGGCTTTGGTCGTTTAAGGCTGCGCCATGGGGGCGAACACCGGGAGTAATAATGGCAAAATTCTTGCCACAGGCTGCCCGGATAAGCTCTGCTTCCTGCGGTGATGCAACTACTCCGTCCATTCCGGCTGCCTGCGCCATTTTTGCCAGATGCACTACCTGGTCAGGAATACTGGCCGTATTTCTCAGCGAGGCCCATTCGGCATCATTCATACTGGTAAGGATAGTGACAGCTATAAGCTTGGGTCGCGGTATATTAAGGGTTTTGGCGGTTTCGGCAACCTTTTCAGCCGCAGCCTGCATCATCGCCTGTCCGCCTGATGCATGAACATTAATCATAGCCACTCCCAGCCGGGTGAGCGAAGCCGCACCCTGAGCCACCGTATTCGGAATATCATGCATTTTCAGATCAAGAAATACATCTTTACCCTGCTCACGCAGATAGGTCAGACATTCCATGCCCACACTATAAAAAAGCTGCATGCCGACTTTATAATAGCTTACTGCATCGCCTAAAGTCTCAACAAGTTGCCTGACATCAGCCATACTGGCAACATCGAGGGCTACAATCAAACGGTTACGTACTTCCATTTTGCCATTCTCCCTGCTATATGATTTTAGCCGCAGTTGACTTTGCCGACAAGCTGGCTCACCTGGTTCAAACCGCGCTCGGTAAGATAATCTCTGATGCCCCCGGCTACCTCAACTGCTGCGTACGGATTAACAAAATTGGCTGTGCCAACCGCTACGGCACTGGCTCCGGCCAGCATAAATTCAACGGCGTCAGCTGCAGTCATAATTCCACCCATACCAATAACCGGTACTTTGACGGCGTTGGCTGCCTGCCACACCATGCGCAGCGCCACCGGTTTAACTGCCGGCCCGGAAAAGCCACCGACAATGTTGCCAAGCACAGGCCGCCAGGTATGGATATCGATAGCCATTCCCAGCAGGGTATTAATGAGCGAGATGGCATCCGCACCGGCAGCTTCCACCGCTTTGGCCATGAGGGCAATATCGGTAACATTGGGTGAAAGCTTGGCGATAACCGGCAAAGTAGTCTTTGCTTTTACTTCCCGCACTACCTGCGCCGCACTATCCGGGCAGGTGCCGAAGGCAATGCCGCCTTGCTTGACATTAGGGCAGGAAATATTTACTTCCAAACCGGCTACCCCTGTCTTGTCAAGCCTTGCCGCCAATTGCCCGTATTCTTCCACCGTATTGCCTGAAATATTAACAATAACAGGCACATCATATTTCGCCAGTCTGGGCATTATGGTGTGGATAAATTCCTCCACACCGGGATTTTCCAGACCAATAGAGTTGAGCATCCCTGCCGGGGTTTCCGCCATCCGCCGGCCGCTGTTACCGGCCTTCGGAGCAAGGGTTGTGCCTTTAACGACTATGGCACCTACCTGGTTCAAATCAACAAAATCGCTGTATTCCAGACCAAAGCCAAAGGTTCCTGAAGCTGTCATAACCGGTGTCTTCATTTTTATCCCGGCAATATTGACAGCAAGCATATCATTTACATTGCTCACCATGCCACCTCCTCGGCCCAGAAAACCGGGCCGTCGGTGCACACTTTGTGACGTTTGCCGCTGGTACCGGCACAGGTACAGGAAAGACAGGCACCAACACCGCAGGCCATATATTCTTCCAGTGAAACCTGACAAGGAATCTTGTATTTTGCAGCAATGGCCGCCACACCCTGAAGCATGACATGCGGTCCACAGGCATAGATGACATCAAACTTTTCTTTTTCTAATAGTCCGGGCAATACATCTATCGTAAAACCGCGGTAACCGATACTGCCGTCATCTGTTGTAATATGTATATTGGGGCAAACCCCGGCATACATATTGGGCCAAAACAGCTCCTGTTCATTGCGTCCGCCCATCAATATAGTAGCCGGCCGGGAGCAAAAGGCTTTGGCCAGCATAACAAGCGGCGCCAGCCCCATACCGCCCCCTACCAGGAGGGGGCGCTGGCCTGTCAAGGTAAAACCATTGCCCAGCGGTCCCATGCAATCGACAGTATCTCCTGGCTGAAGCTTAGTCATAAGCATTGTCCCACGACCAACAACCCGGTAAATGAGAGTCAGTGTGCCGTTAGCAGCATGGCAATCGGCAATGCTGAGCGGCCGTCTGAGCAATGGATCAAGCTGGTCTGTCAGCCGCAGGTGGACAAACTGACCGGGCCGGGCAATACCGGCAATTGCCGGAGCAGTCACAATCAATTTAAATACATCGCCGGCAATAACGCTATTTTCAATTATCTGAGCCAGTACACAGGTTTTAGCCACGGGTTGTTTCTCCTCCGCCTACATAGTCCTGCAATGCCAGTACATAAAGGAATTTACCCTGACGCATGATACTAAGCACATCAAGTACGGCGCTGGCCGTGTCCATCGAGGTCAGGCAAAGCAGGGAATGCTCCACAGCCGCCCTTCTGATTTTGAAACCGTCGCTTTCAAAATCCCGTCCTTTAGTTAAAGTATTAATAACCATATTGATTTTTCCAGCCTTAATCATCTCAATGATTTCCGGCTGTTGTTCATGGAGCTTAGGTACCTCGCCTACCGTTAAACCCTGTGACCGGAGATACTTAGCCGTACCGCTGGTTGCAATCAGTTCATAGCCCATTTGGACAAACTCTTTGGCGATCTCGGCAGCCTCAGGTTTATCTTTATCAGCCACTGTCACCAGTACTGTACCCTCTTGCGGTATATTCATACCTGCACCGACAATCCCTTTATAAAGTGCTCTGGAATATTGATAATCAATTCCCATAACCTCACCGGTGGATTTCATTTCCGGTCCAAGCGAGATATCCACATGCTGCATTTTGGCAAAAGAGAATACCGGCACTTTGACGGCAATATAGTCTCTGAGTGGCAGCAGTCCGGGAGTATATCCCAAGCCTTTCAAGGTCTCCCCAAGAGCTATACGGGTTGCTACGTTGACCATTGGTACATCGGTAATTTTGCTTAAGAACGGAATTGTCCGGCTGGATCTGGGGTTTACTTCGATTACGTAAACTTCTTCATCAACAATAACATACTGGATATTGATCAGGCCTTTTACTTTAAGTCCTTTGGACAGACGCCCGGTGTAGTCGATAATGGTGTCAATGACCTTAGGAGACAATGTTTGCGGCGGGTATACCGCGATACTGTCACCGGAATGGACGCCGGCGCGTTCGATATGCTCCATGATGCCAGGGATCAGGAAATCCTCGCCGTCAGCGATAGCATCAACCTCTACCTCTGTGCCTTGCATATAACGGTCAATCAGCACCGGATGTTCTGGCGAGGCTTTTACGGCGCGCACCATATAATCTTTTAACTCGGTTTCATTATAGACAATTTCCATAGCTCGCCCGCCCAGTACATAGGAAGGACGGACAACAACCGGATAGCCGATACGGGCGGCGGCTGCCGGCGCCTGAGCGGCAGAGGTGACTGTAGCGCCCTGAGGGCGTGGAATATTGAGTTCTTCTAAGAGTGCTTCAAACCTTTCCCGGTCTTCCGCTCTGTCAATCCCTTCCACACTGGTGCCAAAGATCTTGACACCGGCTTTTTCCAGTGGTCCGGCCAAATTGATAGCCGTTTGACCACCGAACTGAACGATGACGCCCTCAGGCTTTTCTTTATCAATAATATTTAATACATCCTCCGGTGTCAGCGGTTCAAAGTACAGGCGGTCAGAAGTATCAAAATCTGTTGATACGGTTTCCGGATTATTATTGATAATAACCGACTCAATGCCCATCTCGCGCAGTGCCCAGACAGAATGCACCGAGCAGTAATCAAATTCGATGCCTTGGCCGATACGGATAGGACCGGAACCCAGTACTACAACTTTGCGTTTATCGGTTGTTGTTACTTCATCTTCCTGGGCATAGCTCGAGTAGTAGTAAGGCGTAACTGCTTCAAACTCACCGGCGCAGGTATCCACCATCTTATAAGTTGGCACAATATTAGCCTCTTTGCGCATCGTCCGGATTTGGTATACCGTTTTACCGGTAAGTTCGGCAATGGTTTTATCCGCAAATCCCATCTTCTTAGCGCGCAGAAGCACTGTGGGGGATAATTCTTGGCTGATTTTTCTTTCCATCACTACAATGTTTTCAATTTTGTCCAGGAAAAATTTATCGATAGCGGTTATGGCGTGAATATCTGCCACCGTTATGCCGCGGCGCATAGCCTCGGCAATAACAAAGGCCCGCTCGTCATTGGCAGACTCAAGTTTTTCGATAATTTCCTGATCGCTAAGGCCAATCAATTCCGGAATGGATAAACGGTTAAGACCAATCTCCAAGGAACGCACAGCTTTTAATAAGGCTCCTTCAAAATTACGGTCAATGGACATAACCTCTCCGGTAGCCTTCATCTGGGTGCCGAGAGTCCGGTCGGCAAGGTTGAATTTATCAAAAGGCCAGCGGGGAAACTTGACTACCACATAGTCAATGGCCGGTTCAAAGCAGGCTTTGGTTTTTCCGGTTACCGCGTTGGTAATTTCGTCCAGGGTGTAGCCGATTGCGATTTTTGTGGCTACTTTGGCAATCGGATAACCGGTGGCTTTAGAAGCCAGCGCACTGGAACGGCTTACCCGGGGATTTACTTCGATGACAATATATTTACTGCTGTTAGGGTCAAGCGCATACTGGACATTACAACCGCCTTCGATGCCCAGCGCGCGGATGATTTTAAGTGACGCGCTTCTCAGCATCTGATATTCATGGTCCGAAAGCGTCTGTGACGGCGCTACAACAATACTATCACCGGTGTGGATGCCGACAGGGTCAAAGTTTTCCATATTGCATACCGTAATGCAGTTATCGGCCGCATCACGAATAACTTCGTATTCTATTTCTTTCCAGCCTGCTACACTCCGTTCAATCAGCGCCTGACCAATCAGACTGTATTTCAGCCCTCTGTTTACTGTATCAATGAGTTCTTTATCATTATAGGCAATGCCGCCGCCAGTTCCTCCCAGCGTATACGCTGGCCGCACAATAAGCGGATAACCAATTTCCTGCGCAAACTTGAGCGCACTGTCAATATCTTCAACAATGGTGCTTTCCGGAATGGGCTGACCAATTTCTTCCATAGTGGCTTTGAATAGTTCCCGGTCTTCCGCTTTTTTGATTGCGTCAAGCGGTGTCCCCAGGAGCTTAACCTGATATTTGTCCAGTACGCCATTTTCTGCCAGTTTAACCGCCAGATTAAGTCCTGCCTGGCCGCCTAAAGTAGCTAACAGCCCGTCCGGACGTTCTTTTGCGATAATTTCCTCTAAATATTCAGGAGTAAGCGGTTCAATATATACCCAATCGGCAATATGGGTATCTGTCATAATGGTAGCCGGATTACTGTTTACCAGCACCACTTCAAAACCATCTTCTTTCAGCGTTTGGCAGGCTTGTGTGCCGGCATAGTCAAATTCAGCCGCTTGGCCAATGACAATTGGTCCTGAGCCGATTACCATAATTTTGTGCAATTTGTCTTTTTTCGGCAACGTTAGTTCCCCCTTGCCTTATTTGTTTCCTGGGCTAAAAGCTTCATAAAATCGTCGAACAAGTAGCTGCTGTCATCAGGGCCTGGTTTGGCTTCGGGATGATATTGCACCGAAAAAATAGGCAAACTATTATGCCGCATGCCTTCGATGGTTTCATCATTAACCGCCCGGTGAGTTACTGTTACGTCAATTTTGCCGAGCGAGCTGTCATCAATAGCATAGCCGTGATTCTGTGAGGTAATATATACCCTGTTTGTTGCCAGGTCTTTGACCGGCTGGTTGGAACCGCGATGGCCAAACTTTAACTTATAGGTATCTGCCCCTAAAGCTAAAGCCAGGAGTTGATGCCCCAGACAAATGCCAAATATCGGTTTTTTGCCGATTAACTCCCGTACAGTATCCACCGGCGCATTTTTAGGGTCGCCAGGCCCGTTGGATAAAAATACACCGTCAGGATTAAGAGCCAATATTTCTGCCGCCGGAGTATGAGCAGGCAGTACCGTAATATCGCAGCCGGTGTTGGCCATCGTGTTCAGGATATTACGTTTAATACCGAAATCCATAACCGCGATACGCGGTCCATTGCCTGAAATCCGATAGACTTCGTTTGTCGTGACTTCATTGACCACATCATCACAAAGCGGTCTTCCCAACAGCTCAGCAATTTCGCCTGCCGTAGCATCAGCCGTTACAATCACGCCTTTCATAGCCCCGTGTGAGCGTATCCGTCTGGTAATTGCCCGGGTATCAACATCATAGATGCAGGGAATATTCCGGGCTTTCAGGTAAGCAGCCAAAGAATCTTCCGCCTGCCAGTTACTGGGCTGATGGCAAAGTTCGCTGATGACAAAACCCCGTACAAACGATTGTCTGGCTTGTTCGAATATATCAGCCACACCGTAATTGCCGATTAAGGGATAGGTCATTGTTACGATTTGTCCGCAATAGGACGGATCTGTCAATACTTCTTGGTAACCGGTCATGCCGGTGTTGAACACTACTTCTCCAACTGTGTTAGCAGCAGAAACCAGCATCCCTTGGAAAACGCTGCCGTCTTCCAATATCAGTTTGCCAATCATTTAAGCACCTCGCCGTTTTGCATAATTATACTACCGTTCACTATAGTAATTAGCGCTTTGCCCTTAAAATTCCTGCCTTCAAATGGAGAATGTTTGCCTCTTGTATAAAAATTTATGCAATTAACATCCCATTTATATTCAGTATCGATAATCGTTATATCTGCCGGAGCGCCGACTTTCAGCACACCGCTTTCCAGTCCGAGGATTTTTGCCGGAGCATATGACATTTTATCAATCACTTCCATCAGTGTCAGCTTTTTGGTGTGATAAAGTCCTGTCAGCACAACACCAAGCGCTGTTTCCAGTCCGGCAAAGCCACTGGGCGCATAACGGAACTCAACATCTTTTTCCTCAAAAGCATGGGGAGCATGATCGGTAGCAATGGCATCCAGGGTTCCGTCCTTCAGTCCGGCAATCAGCGCTTCCCTATGGTCGGCCGACCGGAGCGGCGGGTTTACTTTGAAAGCGGTGTTAAAACTCTTCAGTTCTTCATCAGTCAGGGTCAGGTGATGTGGTGTTGTTTCTGCCGTCACTTTTACGCCCCGCCGTTTAGCCTGCCGGATAATCTCAACCGCCCCCTTACTGCTTACATGGGCAATATGAATGGGCGAATTTGCATATTCTGCCAGCATAATATCTCTGGCAACCGCAATGTCTTCAGCGACGGCCGGCCGTCCTTTTATTCCCAGCATGGCCGATACGGCACCTTCATGCATATAGCCTTCGCCGGCAAGTTCTTCGTCCTCCGAGTGGGTAATGACCGGACGTTGAAACATACCGGTATACTCAAGACCGGTTTTTAACAGCCGGGTACTGTCCAAATGACCGCCGTCATCAGAGATGGCTACCGCCCCGGCTGCAATCATATCACCAATTTCGGCAAGCTCTTTGCCTTCCAGGCCCTTACTTAAGGCACCAATTATTTTAAGGTTCACTACACCTTCTGTTTGGCCGCGCTGAATTAACCCGGAAACCAGAATCGAATTATCAACAACCGGCTTGGTATTAGGCATGCAGGCGACGGTAGTGAAGCCACCGGCCGCGGCTGCCCGTGTACCTGAAGCAATATCTTCTTTTGCCTCCAGGCCTGGTTCCCGCAAGTGCACATGCATATCAATAAGACCAGGAGCCACAACTAAGCCGGCGGCTTCAATAACTTGCCCGCCATCGGCTGTGAGGTTTTGCCCGATTGCCACGATCTTACCCTGTTCAATCACAATATCGCCTGTCATGTCCATCTGTTCAGCCGGATTTATAATGCGTCCACCTTTAATTAGCAGCTTCAATGTGAGTCCCTCCCATCAATACCAAGAATAACAACGCCATTCTAACTGCCAGTCCGTTCTTTACCTGCTCTTGTATCGCCGACTGCTCCCCGTAGGCTACATCAGGCGCAATTTCCAGGCCGCGATTCATCGGACCCGGATGCATCAATAGCGCATCCTGCTTGGCGAGTGCCAGCCGTTTCGCGTTAACACCAAATATGCGGGCATATTCGCGTGCCGACGGGAACAATCCCTTTTGCTGCCGTTCACGCTGAATCCGGAGTACATTCACGACATCTGCCTGATCCAGCGCATCTTCAACCCGGTAGTGTACCGTGACACCCACCTGTTCCAGGCCGCGCGGCAACAGGGTTTGTGGTCCGGCTACATGAACCTCGGCTCCCATTTTCAGAAGACCCCAGATATTAGAACGGGCTACCCGGCTGTGAAGAATATCGCCGACAATAGCCACTTTAAGGCCGGCAATATTGCCTTTATATTGCTTTATGGTAAACATATCCAAGAGACCCTGGGTCGGATGCTCATGCGCGCCATCACCGGCATTGATGATTACCGGTTTAGCGATATTGGCAGCAAATTGCGCCGAGCCTTCGGCTTCATGGCGCATGACGATAATATCTACTCCCATGGCTTCGACGGTTAGCAGAGTGTCACGCAAGCTTTCCCCTTTGGCAACACTGCTTGTGCTTGTCGATATGTTAACAACATCTGCTCCAAGATACTTGCCTGCCAGCTCGAAAGAAGTACGGGTCCGGGTACTGTTCTCAAAAAATAAATTAATGATGGACTTGCCGCGCAGTGTGGGCGCTTTCTTGATATCACGATCGATGATGTTTTTCATTTCTTTTGCAGTATCGAGAATCAGGTTCATTTCGGCTGCGGACATGGTTTCAAGACCAAGAATATCCTTGTTTCTCAGTGATATATGGGATTTAATCATTACACACTCTCCCTTCGAATGTAAAAAAACTCCCTGCCCCAAGGAGCAAGGAGTTATAACTAACCACGCCGGATAAAGCCTTGGCGTTTTGGCAACAACATCCTTGCAGACCTCACGGGGCCAATTTAAAGGATAGTATTTGTTATTATTAGGCATAATAAAAGCCTTCTTGGCACGAAAAGCGCGCAAGAAGACAAAATTCCCTACTACCATCCCCTTGCCAGCCTCACAGGACCAACTTAAAGGCCATATGCTTATTGTATAAATAATAACAGAGTTCGCCGAGGCTTGTCAATAGATAACTAAAAAAGCCTTTGAGATAGTCTCAAAGGCTTTTTTGCTTTTTGGTGCGGTTGGTGAGACTTGAACTCACACGCCTTGTGAGCGCCACCCCCTCAAGATGGTGCGTCTGCCGATTCCGCCACAACCGCGTTGTTTATTGTAGATAGAGGATGTTCTTCGCTCCACTCAGAACTAAGCGACTCACACAGGTTCTTACTTCGCCTGATGGCTTGCAACAACCTGGTTCGCTGCTTATGGTGCGGTCGAGTGGATTTGAACCACCACGAGGTTGCCCCCACTAGCTCCTGAGGCTAGCGCGTCTGCCGTTCCGCCACGACCGCATGTTATGTTATCCAACAACTGAAATTATACGATAAATGCTTCGGTTCGTCAAGAAATTTTTAAAGGATGTTCCGCGCTACCGCTTGGAACTAAGCGACTCACACAGGTTCTTGCTTATAGATGGTGCGGTCGAGTGGATTTGAACCACCACGAGGTTGCCCCCACTAGCTCCTGAGGCTAGCGCGTCTGCCGTTCCGCCACGACCGCATGTTGTGATATATATATAGGATGTTCTTCGCTCCGCTCAGAACTAAGCGATTCACTCATATTCTCTCTTCGCTTTGCAGCTCGCGACAATATGGTTCTCTGCTTATCACTGTTTAACGCAACATAATATATATTATCACAACAATAAATCATCGTCAAGCTTTTCCGTCAAGAATTTTATGTCGAGCATTATTTAGTAATCGTAAAACCCCATTGCCAGGCATTCCACATATTGCCTGAGGGGGTTGGATTAGGCTGATAGTTAGCTACCGACGTCTTTACCGCATCAATATTTCCCCGGAAGAACAGCGGAACAACCGGACAATCTTGACGAATAAAATCCTGGATAAGAAAATAGATATCTTTTCTGGCCGCAATATCGACCGTTCTGACGCCAAGTTCAGTAAGCCTATCCACTTCAGGATTACGCCAGCCGGGATAATTTTGCCCTGTATACGCGTTAGCGGCACCGGGGATCTTACGGGAATGCCAAAGGTTGGTATTGTCTGGATCAATACCGGACATCCAGGCATATAAGGCTGTTTCAAACCGCCTGTTTTTCAAAACCTCACTGAAAAACACCTGTCCTTCAACAGGCCGTACTTCTACTAAAACACCAATTTCCTTTAGTTGTTCAGCAATCTTTTGGGCAGTCTGCTCCCGTTGCCGATTGCCGGTAGGAGTGGTCAGCGAAAAAGCCAGCTTCTTATTTTCTTTGGTCATAATTCCGTCAGAGCCGGGCTGCCAGCCTGCCTGTGCCAGTAAATTGCGCGCTGTATTAATATCTTTGCCGGTTGGCTGCTGCATAGGATTGTAGGCCCAGGACAGCGGCGACTGGTCAGCATAGGCAGGGCTGGCAACACCTTTGAGCACATTGGTGATAATGGCTTGCGGATCAATGGCAAGAGCAATGGCTTTGCGCACCCTCACGTCCTGGAACAAAACATTATCAAGATTAAAATCCATGTGCTCCCAAACCATAGTGGGCGCAATGACTGTCCGTATTCCGTCTAGCGCCTTTACTTGCTCCAGATATGAAAAGCCAATATTACTGGCAATATCCAATTCTCCAGTTTTCAGTTGGGTAAGCAGCAAATTTGCGTCAGGAATAACTTTATAAACAATACTGTCTAGCACCGGTTTACCACGGTAATAACTGGTGTTAGCCTCCAAAACAACAGCTTCTGCTATCTGCCAATCCTTAAACTTAAAGGGACCGGTACCGATGGGAGCCCGGTTAAAGGCTGCTTTATTAATATCACCTGCGTTTTCCAGCCTGTGTTTTGGCAATATGGTGGTAAATAGCGTCAAATAAGGCGCATAAAACTCTTTGAATTTGATAACAACCGTGTATTTGTCCGGAGTCTCAATATCACTGATCTTATCATAGCCATCCCGCCATACAATATTTACTTTGCGGTTCATGATAAGCTGCCAGGTAAACTTAACATCTTCGGCAGTAAATTCCATGCCGTCATGCCACTTAACCCCCTGGCGCAAGCGATAAGTTATTCTCAGCCCGTCAGGAGTAACCCCGCCGTTAGCCATTGTGGGCACATCCACAGCCAGGTCCGGCAGCCATTCGCCCTTATCTCCGGTAATTACCAAACCACTAAAGAGCAGTCTGCCTACTTCAGCGGTAGATAAAAAATCAGAAAGAAGTGGATTTAACGTGTTCGGTTCCTGTAAACTGCCATACTTTAACTGTCCACCCTGCTGAACAGCTATCTTTTTGTTCTCAGACGGCAGGGGCTGTTTGTCGGAACCGCACCCCGCAGCAACTACCGTCAATAAGGTTAAAAGTAAAATCATTAACTTACGCATTTGTAGTACATTTCCCCTCATTACCTGCTAATACATCTAGATTTTGCTTCATAGGGACTCTCAGTTTTCACAAACGGGAGCTAAGACTGTTTATAACCCCCTGGATAAGGGCGACTAACCTTCTGATGGGGTAAACCCCACCTGAAGCTAAGTCTGCTTTATCGGCCATACAATTCCTGATAGCGTTTTTTGTTATGCATTACTTTTTCGACATACTCTCTGGTTTCCTTGAAAGGGATCTGCTTTATATCAGCAAAATCTTCCGACCAGCCGTACCTCTGCATCCATTGCTTCACATTGCCTCGTCCGCCGTTATAGGCTGCGAGATACAATACTTCATTGTCGTGAAATTCTTTTTTTAATGAAGCTAAATACCAAGTACCAAACCGGATATTAATATCCGGATCAGTAAGATCGGCTATCATAAATTTTTCATGATTAAGCTGTTCGGCAATCCAGCGGCCAGTATCAGGCATAATCTGCATCAGTCCCAAAGCGCCTTTCGGCGAGCGGGCTTCAGTAATAAACTTACTTTCTGTTTTGATAACACCAGCCACTAAAAACGGATCAATATCCTGTTCTAAGGCATACGTATATATGGCTTCCTGGTATAAAAACGGATACATAAATTTTTTTTGAAACCAGTCGCCGGTGTATGCCGTATATATCCCGGCGACAGTTAACAAAAGACCGATGAGCAGGACTTTAAACCAAGTCCGGATACGCAATAAAATCACTCCGCACTAAAAATCGCTGTATTAAAGATATGTTTGGTTGGTAAGAAAAATACCGTCAGCTTTGTTGCAAAAGCCTTATCCTCTGCCAGGCTGTAAGCACCTGTGCTTTGGTATTTTCAAGAGTGCCGTTATTGTCAATAATAACGTCCGCATAATTCAATTTTTCATGCAAAGTCATTTGTGCCTGGATTCTTGCCACGGCATCTTCATAACTAATATTGTCACGCAATCTTAGCCGGGTAAGCTGAGTTTGTTCATTAACAAAGACCACCCATACACTATCTGTTTTGTGATGCCAAGCCACTTCGATTAATAGGGGCGCATCAAGCACAGCTACCGTACAGCCATTCTGTTCCGCCCTAATAATGGCAGCCATTGTTTCGGCCTCAATACGCGGATGGGTGATTTGTTCTAAATCAAACCGTGCCTGACTGTCAGCAAAAATAATTTGTCCTAAACGTTTGCGGTTGATTTCCCCGCCAGGCTCAATAATACCGTCGCCAAACCGCTTAATAATTTCCTGCCAGGCCGGCTTTCCGGGAAGAGTAACTTCCCGCGAAAGTTGGTCGGCATCAATAATAGCTGCCCCCAGCTTGCCGAGCATTTTGCTTACCGTACTTTTGCCGCTGGCAATGCCGCCGGTTAATCCAATGACATACATAAGGCTTCCTCCGGTTACTTTTGGCAATTAGGACAATAATGAGTGCCACGCCCTCCTACTTCTTTGCGGGCAATAATAGCGCCGCAGCGATGGCAGGGTTGATTGGCACGACCATATACATGGAGGTGGTGCTGGTGGCTGCCGCTTTGGCCTGCACCATCACGATAGTCGCGAAAAGTGGTGCCGCCATGGGAAATCCCGTCAGCGATAACCTGATTTATTGCCTGGTAAAGATATTTTGCTTCAGTTTCATTAATACTGCTGGCTATCCGGTCAGGATCAATACCGGCAATGGCTAACGCTTCATCGACATAGATATTTCCCAGACCGCCAACCAGCTTCTGGTTTAATAACACCGGTTTAATTTTAGCCTGGCGTTTTTCCAGCATACCGGCAAAATACTCCAGCGTAAACTCTTCAGACAGCGGTTCCGGCCCCATAGAGGCCAGACCGGCAATACGCCATAATTCAGCCTGAGGCATCAGATACAAAGTTCCCAAAGTACGCGTATCGGCATATAACAATGCATCGCCATTATCAAGGAAAAACAGGATATGCGTAAATTTATCATATTCTCTTCCCTGGGTTGCATAATACAAACGTCCGGTCATTCGTAAATGAATAACAAGAACCAAGCTGTTGTCAAGGTAAAACAGCAGATATTTACCCCGCCGTACCAGCTTTTCAACTGTCCGGTCAGTGAGTACCGCCTGAAATTCTGGTGCTGTCGGCCACTTAATCAGGCGCGATAATTTTATATCAACACGGGTAATTTTCCGCCCTTCAATCTTATCAGTAAGCGTCCGGCGAATTGTTTCGACTTCTGGCATTTCCGGCATGGTACACACTCCCTTTTATTTGGCCTGAGCCCAATTACTGCCGGTCTTTACTTCGGCTACCAGCGGCACATCAAGTTCTACTGCCTGTTCCATTGCTTGTTTCACAAGCGCTGCCACCTGATCAAGCTCGTTTTCTGTTACTTCCAATACTAATTCATCATGAACCTGCAGCAATAGCCGGCTTTTGAGCTGCTTTGCCTTAAGTGCGGCATACACCTTATTCATGGCAATCTTGATAATATCGGCAGCTGCTCCTTGAATAGGGGTATTCATAGCTGTTCGTTCGGCAAAGGAGCGCTGATTAAAGTTGCTGCTGTTAATATCCGGCAAATGACGGCGCCGCCCAAACAAGGTTGTGACATAGCCGTCGCGGTGGGCACCGGCGACAACTTCATCAATATATCTTTTCACACCTTGATAGTTAGCAAAATAACTCTCAATGTAGTAACTGGCTTCTTTGCGGCTGACACCAATATCACGCGCCAGCCCGTAATCGCTTATGCCATAAACAATACCAAAATTGACAGCCTTGGCTCTGGCCCGCATCTCCGGCGTAACTTCCGCCATCGCTATACCAAAGACTTCCGCTGCTGTCCGGGTATGTATATCCTGATTATGGCGGAACGCTTCCAGCAAACTGGCATCACCAGCCATATGGGCCAGTACTCTGAGCTCGATTTGCGAATAGTCGGCAGACATAATATACTGGTACTCTTCGCCGGGAACAAATAATTCCCGTATTTTCCGCCCAATATCGGAACGGATAGGAATATTCTGCAGGTTGGGCTCAGAACTGCTCAACCTGCCGGTTGCCGTAACCATTTGATTAAAGGTAGTGTGAATTCTGCCTGATTCAGGGTGAATTAATCCTTCCATACCGTCAAGATAGGTTGACTTAAGTTTGGTCAGCATACGGTATTCCAGCAGTTTATCGATTAGCGGGTGCTGTCCGGCTAATTTTTCCAGTACCTCTGCGTCAGTAGAGTAACCTGTTTTTGTCTTTTTAATAATAGGAAGCTTGAGCTTTTCAAATAAAATAACGCCCAACTGCTTGGTGGAATTGACATTGAATTGTTCATCAGCCAACAGGTAAATTTCATCGATCAGCTGATCTACTTTACCGGCAATACTTACCGCCATCTCCCGCAGGTAGCTGCGGTCAACACTAATGCCGGCAACCTCCATCGCTGAAAGAGCTTCGACAAGCGGCATCTCAACTTCTTCAAACAATTTGTCCAAGCCGGTATTTTTAAGTTGCACAGCCAGTACCGCTTGCAACTGCCCGGTAATACCACTGGCCCAGGCAGCAAACTCCGGCTTCAACGGCAAGTTTTTGTCCCCGGCAGGCAAAATCACATTTTGCTCCAAATATTTTTTGGCCAAAACATCCAGCGGATAGGCAGAAGCCGTGGGGTCCAGCAAGTAGGCGGCAATCAGGACATCTGTTACTTGAGCCTGCACCAGCGTCCCTCTTGCCTGACAGGCATTATACAGCTTTTTAGAATCATAGGCAACTATCGTTACACTGCTGTCGGCCAACAAGTCAAAAACGCCGTTCCAGCCTTCTGCCTCTGCGGGAATGTAGACGGTTTCTTCAGCACAAGTGAGAGCAAGGCCAATAAGTCCGGCTAATGGTGAGTGTCCTGGCGATACCGGATAGCAGCTCATGCGCCCCTGTTGCCTAACCTTGGCACAAACGGCAGCAACCTCTGACCGGCTGGCGGCGATAGCAGGCGTACTTAGCTCAACAGCCGGCGATTGAATCTCGCCGGCATCCCTGCTGCTGATTCCCGGAAACAAGGTGTCCACTTTTGCCAACAGGGTTTTGAATTCAAATTTAGCAAACAATTCTTTTACAGTCTGCGTTTCTGGATGAATACCAAAATTTTCCGGGATAAACTCCATATCCATGTTGCAAACAATAGTAGCCAACTGTTTTGATAAAATTGCCTGGTCGGTAAATTGACGCAGATTTTCCTGCAGTTTTTTGCCTGACACCTGGTCAATATTGGCTAAGACATTTTCCAGTGAACCGAATTGGGCCAGCAGCTTTCCTGCCGTTTTTTCGCCAACACCGGGTACACCCGGTATGTTGTCAGAGCTGTCTCCCATCAGACCTTTCATATCAATAATCTGGGCCGGAGTCAAACCGTATTTTTCTTTGAGCGCAGCCGTATCCATGGTCTCCATATCTGAGATGCCTCTTTTGGTAAGCAGCACCTTGGTCTCCGGCCCGATAAGCTGGAGGGCATCACGGTCACCGGTTACAATAAGCACCTCATAGCCTTGTCTGGAAGCCTTTGCTGCCAGTGTGCCGATAATATCATCGGCCTCAAAGCCCGCCTCTTCAATTGTCGTGATGCCAAACGCCTGTAACAGCTCGCGAAGCAAGGGGAACTGTTCGGACAGTTCTCCGGGAGTAGCCTGACGTTGAGCCTTGTACTGTGAGTAAGTTTCTGTCCGGAAGGTCACCCGTCCTTTATCAAAAGCCACCGCTAAAAAATCCGGTTTGTAGTCTGCCAGCAATTTTACAAGCATGGTTGTAAATCCATATACCGCATTGGTATGCAGCCCGTCAGCTGTACGCAGCATTGGCAGCGCATGAAATGCCCGATGAACCAGACTGCTGCCGTCAATTATAATAAATCTTTGGGGCATAAGCCCACCACCTTATATTCTAATATTGTCCAATCTACTTTTATTGGCTATTAAACACAAAATCCCTTCTCTATTTTCCTAAATACCTGCTAACATTATGTAATAGTTTGCTAAAGAAAACACAGCTTGCGCCGAGCCTTTGGCGAAAGCGGAAGCCGATGCTGCCCTTATCCTGCTTTTAAGAAAGTTATACTTTCTGTTAGGATAAGAAAAACGTTGCCACGCTACTGCTTGCCATGACAAAGACCGGAGGTCATGGCAAGTGTCAACGTGACAACGCTATGGGAGGTTATATTAATTTGCGTTAAGGATAAGTAAGCTCTAAGGTCTTAGCCGCTTCATTCAAATACACATAAGCATCAAAGTAACGATTTATATTCGTAATTTTAATGTAGGGCACTGCTGCGACCATCTCAACCGGAACATTAACACTCTGCCCTTTATCGTTGATGGTTAGCTTATGTTCTTTTTCATTCCATTCAAACTTATGTTCCATCATTTCTGCTAACGAGAGCGCCGGTACTGCCAAAATCCCCTGAATTCTAAGCACTTCCAAATTCACCGGTTGTTCGTTCAAAAAAACCTTTAATTTATCAAAATTCCAGGAATTTTCTTCTGAGTGCCAGCTCTGCTCACCGCTAAACAACGCTGCTATACTGGCGGCTGAAACAAATACCATACTGCCACTGGCAATGCCTGGTACACTGACTGCTTCATTCCGGGCAGTTTTAGTTTTTTCATCCCAGTGTATTTTCTGTTTCAGCGCCTCGGCAAGTGAATAAAGGGGAATGTAGGGAACTTCCTGCACAATCAGCCCGCGTGAGGTTAGCAGACTGCCATTCACTCTAATAGGAAATGGTTTGGCGATAACTACCTGCTTGTCACTGGGTTTGTTGAGTATATTTCGCAGAAATTCATCACTGACAAAATCGTTTAGGTAATAGGTATTAAGCTTGTTTCTTATATCCCGCACGGTTATACTGCCATAATTATAGACATCAGGATATACTGACAGCAATATCTGGCCGGTGGTATTTGTCCGGACCTTTATTCGGTCATAAGTGATCCGTACCGGTGTACCATAGCTCACCTTGTCAAAAAGCTCTTCCACATCTTCTTCGTACATACGAATACAGCCATTAGATACGGCTGTTCCGATAGACCAAGGCGCGTTTGTACCGTGAATGCCATAGGTATGCCAAATTCCTATCCACCTGTATCCCAGCGGATTAGCCGGGCCTGTGGGCACCACTATCCCCTTCTGATCCGGCGGATACCAGGCAGGATTTACTTCCTTGCAAATAATAGAATAATTCCCAAGCGGAGTTGGGGTAGCCGGCTTGCCGATAGCTACCGGAAACTCCTTCAGCAAATTATCTCCCGAGAATAATTCTATTGTCCGGCTGGGCAAATTCACGATAAGACTTGGTGCAACCAGCTCGGCACTCGGTTTGGCATAGCCGATAGATACTGTTAGCAACAAAAACACATACAGCCACAAGGTAACCCGGAGTAACACTTAGCATCCCTTCTTCACATCGTTTTTTGTAGCAATATCATAATATGAAGAATGCAGGCTCAGATATTACCCCTTAAGCCAGCCTTTAACCTATAATTTTTTAACATACTTACTGAAGATTAAGTATCTGTTGGTGTACCACCCGTAACCGCCGGTGGCGTTCGTCAACAATCGGAAGATAGATATGAATCTGTGCACCTGTATTGCCAGCAGGTAATGGATTGATATTGATAAAGCCACCATGCTCACTAATAATCCGGTGAGCTACCGGCAACCCCAGTCCCATATGTTCAAGTTTGGTGGTATAAAACGGTTCGAATACCCGGGACAAAATTTCCGGCGAAACGCCGGAGCCTGTATCACCGATGGCGATGACAAGCATACTTAGCTCAGAGTTAATCCAGGATTTTACTGACAGTACGCCCTTGCCCGGCATTGCTTCTATGGCGTTTTGCATAATGTTAACAATAGCCTGTTTGATTAAATTACTGTCAACATTGAGCAGCGGCAGATCAGCAGCCAGCTGTTTGTCAATGTCAATCTGTTCACCACCAAGCTGTTTGAAGGTCAATAGCAAGGCTTCTTCAATGACGCGGTTTATGTTGATGCTGTTTTCTTTGTTCACAGGCGGCTTGGCAAACAAAACAAGGTCTTTTACCACATTATTGATGCAAGATACCTCATCCAGCATCATCTCCAGCACATCACGCCCCACCGTATATTGATCATCTTCCAGCCGGCCGAGCATTACCTGCAAATACCCGCTTATGGTTGTAAGAGGAGTCCGCACATGATGAGCCACTCCGGCTGCCAATTCGCCTAAAGACATAAGCATCTGCGTTATCTGTATCTGCTTTATCGCGGCCCGTACGGCAGATAAGTCCTGGATAATAACAATTAAGCCGTTTGTTTCCCGGGCAGCGCCTCTAAGCCTTAGTGTATCAATATGAACATAAACAAACTGATCTTTGACTTTTAGCTTTAAATTTGCAGTATGTAAATCCTCATATTCATCCATATGAAATACCTGCAAAAACTTTTCACCATGATGTTTAAATACATCGTCTACCCGTCTACCTATGGATTTACTCCTGTCAATACCACAAATCTTTTCTGCTTCACGATTGAGATTTTTCAACTTAAGCTCATTGTCTATGAAAATAATTCCTGTGGTGGTTTCAAAAGAATCTTGACAGTCATCCTCTCTGGGTAAGTACACTACGTTATTATCGAGAGCTTCTGCCGCAGACATTGTCGATCGCCTCCTAGTGACCAGCTTTACCTTTGGTGCTGTTAAACATTCTTGTAAATTATTGTAATTCCTGCTAAATTAGCCTAATTAGTTTTCGTAAAAAACCGACACTTTTTCAAGCTTCCTTGTCGAAATTAATAGCTGGAAACCAACAACCCTTGACCTGCTTACGGTTGGAGCGCCGCCTAATTCGACACGATGACTTATTTACCTATGGTTATCCTGCTTATTATTCAACATAATTAGGGCTGACATTTCACTTAATTTACAATATTTGTAATAAAAAACACTAAATTACAAATATTTCCATTTATATTTTAACCTGCAACAATAGTAAAAGGCAGTGTTCCGGGCAAATTATGCCTTGGCTCACTGCCTTTTACTTAGCAATATATAATATCCAAAAGCTATCGTATACAATTCTTATTTTAGCTAAATAATCGCTGCCAGAATGATTTTTGCTTGGTGGGTTCTTTTTCTTCCGCCAGTTGTTGCAACCGGGCATCTACCAATTGAAAATGTTCGGTGAGTTCCGCTTCCATACGCTCCTCAAGTTTAGAAACTTCTTGCCTTAAATCATGCAATTCTTCCTGCTGTCCGTTTACAATACTAATGGTAGCTGCAATTTGCTGTAAAGCCTGGTTTTGTGAAGCAATAACCGCCATAATGGTAGAACCTTCAACCTGAGCTATTGGCGATAAGGCTTGCGATTGGACCAATTCTTCCTCTTGCGGAGCTGTTGCGCTGCCGTCCTGCGATTCGGCATCGACTTCAATAAATCTTGCAAACCGCCTATTGAGATCACGAGCAATGTCATCTGCATTTTTATTTTGGTGCATACCTTTCGCAATAGCCTGGAACACTTCAACGGCTTCAGGGTAAAAACGTTTCTTTTTCCCTTCGCCGGTAGCCGGCAAATAATCCATAAATAAATCGCGATAATACCGTAAAGTGCTTTGCGGAATACCAATTTCCTGCGATATGTCTTTGATGCTAAGCAATTCTGTCATAAAACCACCCTCCATGTTTTTGTAGTTGCGATTATATTCGCGCTTGCAGGGTGGTTCTCCTGCTATTTTTATGAATTAATGTAAAAAAATACCAAAAATAAATTTATATTCATTTCTTATGAGAATAATGTCAATAATTTATAAGCCGTCAAGTAAAAAGAAGGCCGGAAACAAAATATTGTTCTCTAGGGGATATACGCAGAACAAGGCATCCATATTATGAATGCCTCGTTCTGTTCCCTAATATCTCGTTGTGTTTTGGCGTAAGGCGAAATTACTTAGCAGGTCGGGCTGCAGTCATCATTACAGAAGCAGAATAGCAACAGAATAATGATAATTATTATAAAGCAACCACCAAAGCCGCCTCGACCTCCAAAGCCGCCGAATCCGTTAAATCCCATATGTGCGCCTCCTATCCACAAAGTAAGGGGTATGTTGTAATCTATGAATGGCTGAGTAATTTTGCTACAAAAAAACGTTCATTTAATTCGTGCCGAATTGAAGCCGGAAATAGAAAAACCGCACCCTGCAGGATGCGATCCACTTATACCACCTTTGTTTTCTAATGAATATACCGGTACCGTACGCAATGTAACGGTAAAAAAAGGCAATGGGTAATATTTGTCTATTTTGGGGAACCATTAGCCATTAAAATACTAACCATGCACCAATAAACTATTAATTCGGACAGCTCTTCTAATACCTGCGAATACGGCTTGAGTAATAAAATTAAATTTCTTTCAAAAATAAGCTGTGAAGCTATGGCGGCAATAATTAACAGAACCCCATCAACCGTTGATATGTAGACTTTTTGTTTAATATGCTCCCAGTTGAAATTGCGCCACAATCCGATTAGTGTACTAATAATGATAACCGTAAGCACCGGATACACATACTTACCATACCAAATTGCATGAATCGACGGAAACGTAGGGCCATCCGGTCCGATAGTTATCGGCTCAAAAAATACCCGTCCCCAGCTCAATTCTCGCCCAACCATCATCAGCCAAACAACTATCATCCATAAACACAAATTATGAATTTGTCTATCATCGCGGTTATGATGCGCCAACCTCCAAGATAAGAATGCTCCAAAAATAAGAATAGCCACCTGTGAATTTTCTATCAGACCATTTTCCCAGCCGCACCACTCCGGCAGGAACAAACCAAGAGGAAATAGCAATACCGTCAAAAATAAAGATACCCAGGTTGTCGGAAATATCCTCCGCGTAAATAATTGCTTCTTTTGTATTGACATCGAATTACTCCTTCAGTGTTAACCAGCTTATTCATAGATAATTTACTAGTTAACGTATAAGCCCCTTTTTCAAAAAAATAATTAAAGCCACTCCAAGCAATGCTGAGAGCGGCTTATTTCGTCCAAAAAAATTCAAATAAATGTTAAAATAGTTTTCGATTCAATTGGTGCCCGGGAAGGGACTTGAACCCCCACGTTGTTACCAACAAAAGATTTTGAGTCTTCCGCGTCTGCCATTCCGCCACCCGGGCATTTATTATGTTTATGTCCTATAGCGGACATTAGTTATAATACCACCTGCATTTGTTATTGTCAAGTAAGTTTTTTACCATGAAAAAATAACTCTTCCTAGAAAAGGACAATCTGATTTTATGGCAAATATATAATTTTGATTTACTACTATCACAAAGGAATTAACTATGCCGACAATTAAACTCAATGACCGTATAATTACTTATTCACTGCGTCTTGATAAACGCCGGAAAACCATTCAATTGCGGCTGCTCCCTACTGCCGTAGTTGAAATCGCAGCGCCAGGGAAACTCACCGCTGATGAAGTTAAGCAGATTCTGACAAGTAAAAGCAGATGGCTTACAGGCCGGCTAAACAAACAAGCGGCACTTGCCGCCAACCCTGTGAACCAGACGCTGACACCCGGCTCTCAACTGCTGTACCAGGGCCAGACTTACACTCTTGTTGTTTTGCCTGGCAGCAATAACAAGCCGGAAGTAATAATAAAGCCCTCGGAAATTCTCGTAAAGCTGCCTGGACCGAGGATGGCCGCAGAGCATTCTGTCACTACCGAACAAATACTAAAAGCCTGGCTAATAAACCAGGCTGGTGAACAATTTCTTGTCAGAACCAAGCATTGGGCGGCATTAATTGGCGTTCGCCCGGTACGTATAACCATCAGAGATCAGAAAACCCGCTGGGGTAGTTGTTCAAGCCTTGGCAATATCAACTATAACTGGCGAGTCATCATGGCTCCTCCCCGGGTAGCTGATTATCTGATTATTCACGAGCTGTGCCATTTACTGGAGCCCAACCATTCTGTTAAGTTTTGGAATGAAGTCAGAAAGTTTGCTCCTGACTATCAGGAATGCCGCAAATGGCTCACCGATAACGGCAAAGTTTTATGTCGTATCTTTTAAACTATCCCTTTGTTGCCAGCTCTTTCTCCTGGATATATTTCAGCAGCAGTTCGGCGGTATTACCGGTAATTTTAAGGCAAGTACGCCGCTGCTCCTGAGTGCCGAATTCATGAGGATTGAGCACCCGGCAACAGGCGGCGCCAAACTTTTCGGAAAAGATGCCATGGAAATCATGGGAGCTGCTGTAGATAGGACCGCGGCTTTGCTCCTTATTGTCCCGGCCCTGGAACATCCCCAATACCATGGTGGCGCCTGAAAGAGCGCCACACATACAGCCGGCATGACCAAGACCACCGCCGAAGCCTGACGCCATCTTTAAAGCCTCATCAGAAACATCTAACTGATAAAAGTCACGAAAAGTCCTTACAATAGTCTCAGAACAATTGTAGCCTTCTTTGAAGTTTTTCCCTGCCAGTTCTTTGATGCTTAGATTATTTTGCTCTTGTTCGCTCATAATTTGTTTCCTCCGTTCTTCTATTTAATACTATACTTTCTCCTGACGCACCGAAAAACCTCTGCCTGGTTGACATTGGCAGAGGTTTTTTTCGTTACTTGATACGTTGTGCCACCCAATATGCCAATATGCCTCCTACCCCGCCGGTAACCAACTGCGGCCAGCTCATTGCCAGCATAATGCCTGCGGCCACTTTCGGGGAAATCGCGATAAAAGTAAGCAGCCAGGCAAATATTCCGTATAAAAGTCCGCTTTTACCCAAGGTTGCCAGAACAATGCCGGGAATACGGCCCAACTGACGACCGGCTAAAAACAGGAGGATGTATGCCGCATTGCCTAGGGCAACTGGTAAAATGAATACCGGCAAAGGCAGCTGTCCCTGAAAATAAGCCACAACCGGGGCTATTGCGGCAATAATGAGTGCAGGCCACAAACCGGCTTTTTGTGCAGCAATAAGCAAGGAAGCATTAACCAAGCTGCCAATAATAAACATTGATAAAAACGGCGGCAAGGGAATAAAAAACCGCAGCGACTGAAAAATCAGGGTAAGCGACAATAATAATGCCGTTCTGGTAATAATCCGGCTGTCAGACATGAGTATTCCTCCCGGCTATCTACGCCGGCGATTAGTGTAACCGCGCCCAAACATTATATAGGCTAAGAGTCCCAACAGAGCCAGATTGCCAATTACCCCGCTTATTATTCCCAAATCAACCAGAACGTTGACAGCAGTTAAACCGCCAAGAAATATCATAGAGCGCCGCATATCAATAAAGGGGTCGCGACGCAACAGCAAATAAGCTACCCCAAGTACAGCTAAATCAATGACCACCCAAGCCAGTGTATTGAGAACAAAATACTTTAACATGCTGCCTACAATCATAACCGCCAAAACTTGAAACCACATTTGATTCATTCTTAATTCCTCCTGATAATTTATTGTACTCTGGAAAGCAATTAATTTCTGCTAACAGCTAAGAAGGATCCTAATAAATAAAATTATGCCTGATTAGGAAAATTCCTGCCTTCAAACGCTTAACTTCGGGAATAACACAAATAAACATTAATAATTTTCAAAATTAATGTTTATAGTTTTGTAAGTTTGAGCATACTTTTATTACACGAGTTAAGTTATTAAGGAGTGAATAGCATGAGTGAAGAAAAAAGTTTTTCTTTTACTTTATTTGAACCCCATCGTACCCGGCTGCCCAAAAATGATCAACCAGCCATTGAGGTGCGCCCAAATGGCCGTATTGTTTTTAACAAACAGGCCACACAGCTTTTAGAAAACAATAGTTTTTGCATGTTAGGCTATGATCCCGCAAACCGGGCACTGGGGATTCTTCCTCTGGGAGAACTAAAGCCCAACACTTTTCCTGTACGCTATGCAGCCAAAGGTGCCTATATCGGAGCAAAAAAATTTTTTAAACACTTCGA
Organism: Sporomusa sphaeroides DSM 2875; assembly: GCF_001941975.2. Lineage (NCBI taxonomy): Bacteria > Bacillati > Bacillota > Negativicutes > Selenomonadales > Sporomusaceae > Sporomusa > Sporomusa sphaeroides. The sequence goes on from NZ_CP146991.1 coordinate 2,387,320, forward strand.
TATCTTACCCAGTCAACTACTTGAAACAGCTCCGTTTAAAAGCGGTGAATTTATCGGCATAACGTTATAATAACAGTATATCTTCCGCTGTACGCAAAAGTTACTCAAATACGGGTAGCTTTTGTTTTTTGGAGAAACGTTTTCTCTTGTCAATTATTATCAACTTGCGGTAGAATGAAAACAATACATTGATTAGAGATAGGAGAACAATTATGTCCAAAAAATCTACACTCTCTATGCCGGAACTACGCACTGCTTTTGAAGCGCACGGGTATATAAGTGATAAAGAGCTTCTTACCACTGTCTATTTGGCGCTTAAGCTGGAAAAACCACTGCTTGTTGAGGGTGCCCCCGGTGTCGGTAAAACCGAAATTGCCAAGGTGCTTAGTAAAGTGTTTGATACCGAACTTATCCGTCTGCAATGTTATGAAGGTCTGGACGAAAACAAAGCCTTATATGAATGGAATTACCAGCGCCAGCTCATCAAAATTCAAATGTTGCGGGACACTGCTTGCCAGAACCTTTCTGAAGATGATGTATTTTCTTTAGACTACTTATTGGAACGCCCGCTGTTAAAAGCCATTCGAGCAGAAAATCGGCCAGTCTTATTAATAGATGAAATCGATAAAACTGACGAAGAGTTTGAAGCTTTTCTCTTTGAGATCTTATCCGACTTTCAAATCTCGATTCCGGAACTTGGTACTGTCAGCGCCAAACACATTCCCATTGTTGTGCTGACAAGCAACCATGACAGAGAATTATCGGAAGGCTTGCGCCGGCGGTGTGTTTACTTATATATTGACTATCCGACCATTGATAAGGAAATTAATATTATCCGCGCTAAAATCCCTGAAGTCACAGAAAAATTAGCTCTGCAGATTGCCACTGCCGTTAATCATCTGCGTAACAGTCTGACACTGAGCAAACAGCCTTCCATTGCCGAAACACTTGATTGGACAAGGGCGCTCATTGCCATGCATGCCGACCACCTTGATTCCACCATGGTTAAACAAACAATGGGGCTGCTATTTAAAAACCGCGATGATTTGACAGCCTTTCAAAAGGATATGGGTGCCGATGGACTCTGCGCTGCTGTCAAGCAAGCAACAGGTATGACGAACACAGCTTACCACTGCCATAACGACGACGCAAGCTGCGGAGGCTGATCACATTGAACTCACTTGCCGATAATATCGTAGGATTTGCTCAGATTTTACGCCAACTCGGAGTACGGATCAGCATTGCAGAGACCATTGATGCCGTAAACAGTCTGACAATCATTGATAATTTTGACAGGGACGAATTCCGGGCAGCTTTGAAAAGCACACTAATTAAGAATGCGGAAGATCAAGCAGCCTTTGAGCAAACCTTCAATTTGTTTTTTGTACCGCCTGAAGCAAAGCAAGAGCAGCGTGAGGCCTGGGATTCCAAACAACAGCTTGATCTTGAGCAATCGCAGCAGGCACAGGAAGAACTGGTCTTTCAGGGCCGTCCGCTTGATATTCCTGACGAACTTAGGGATGTCTATAAGCTCTTGCCTGAAATGGAAAAACAGCGGCTGCAGGAATTCCTGGAGAAAACCTCGACAGGTCATAATGTCAAGGAATCGTTTCAGCCGGTAGTGGAAAATTTGCTCAAGAGCTCTTTGTCATTCTGGCAGCGACAACTGTCGCCGGAAGATTTAGCACAATTGGCGGCCGCCCGGCGGCAATTATTGGGGTATGACGAGCTGGATCATGTCGTGGATTCAGCAGCAGGTCTTGGCGGCACAGGACGCAATCCCCTGCTGTACAAAAATATGCAAGACATTGCCGAACACGAAATTCCACAAGTTACTTCGCTTATCAAGCGTTTGGCGCATCGTCTGACAACTCGTATCTCCCGCCGTTTCCGTATGACCGGACGCCGCAAGCTCATTGATATCCGTCAAAGTATTCGCCGCAATATGCGCTATGGCGGTATCATGATTTCTTTAAAATATAAAACCCAAAAAATTCATAAGCCTAATATTGTTGTCTTGTGCGATGTATCAGCCTCTATGACCAAATATGTCCGGTTTACCCTGCCACTGCTTTTTGGTCTGTCCAGTGTTGTGAAAAATATTGAATCCTTTGTTTTTGCCACCGACCTGGAAAAGGTAACCGGTTATTTTCGCGGCAGAGATGATTTTGCTCAGGTTACGGAAGAACTAATATCAAGTTCCGCCCAAATGGGGCAAGGTACTAATCTTTATATTGCTTTAACAAGTTTAGAAGCTCAATACAAAAAACTGTTGTCACCTTCTACCCTGCTATTTATTATCAGTGATGCCAATACACTGGCGCCGCTCGAAACCGCCGGCGAATTATCGCTGATCAGCAAAAAGGTTAAGCGAATTTTATGGCTTAATACCCAACCCAAAGAACGCTGGAGCCAAAATAGCGCTATTCCGCTTTTTTCTAAACATTGTTCCATGTTTGAGTGCTATTCTCTGGCACATTTAACTAAAATATTATCTCTTAATCTGACCCGTCAATCGTGATGAATGGAATTACTGTAATACAGAATATATAAAAAAGGATGTGACTGACCATGTATTTTGATGGACCCTCATTAGTTGCCCATTATCAGCGTTGGCTCACCACGTATCGTGAGCCTATTGAGGAAAAGTTAACAACCGCTCTAAGCCACAGAGACCAAAAGCAAGCTATGCACAACGCTATGGAAGTCCTTTTGACCGAAGTTTTACCCATGGCCTTAGCTGAAATGATTTTGTACAACAATGGACGCCTGGAAGAATATATGCAAGAACAAGGCGGCGGTTGTTCCAGCTGTGCCACCAATCTTAAAGGATAAATAAACTGCCGCAGGCCTTAAAGAGACCTGCGGCAGTTTATTTACTTTGCGGCGCGGTGAAAACTCGGTGCTTCACTGGCAGGCTGAACATGTGCCGCAGGTTTGAGCCGGAACCGGCAAGCCGAACATCCCCAGCTTTTTCCCAAACAAGTTTGTTTCCGTATCAATTCGTAAAAGAATTTTGTCATTATAATTAACCACCGAACTGTGGGCATGAACCATAACTCCATCAATGGTAAACGTTTGATAATCCTCCTTTTCGTGTTTTTCCGGCTCGCCCACATGCACGGCCGGAACATCTGCTGTCTGGAGGCTGCTGCAACCGGGTATCAGGCGTTTCTCAATTTTAACCGTGATTACGCCGCCTTCCTGGGCAATAAATTCCTGTGCCCGTTCTGTCACTGTCATATTCATGAGTTTTCTCTCCTTTTTTTAAAATATAGTATTTATTAATAATGATTATACATTATCCGGTAATTTTCTGCCAACTGAAAAATTGGCTAAGTTTAAAGCTATATAGGTTGAATTAACCGAACTTTTATTGCAGTTTCAGCAGTTACGGCCTATAATAAATAGTGGTTTTACTATACTTTGTCCCGGAAAGGATTGCCAATGAACACATTAGCACTATTTTACCTGGCACTAACAAGCGTTTCATTTTTCTGGGGAACTTCCTATGCTGCCGCCAAAATTGGCATGTATGAGCTGTCACCCATTAATTTAGGCATTTTCCGCGCTATTCTCGCGGCTGTCCTTTTTGCGATTATTTTAGCAAAAATGGACCGCGGCAGTACCATTGAGCGCAAAGATATTCCGAAGTTCATTCTTTTGGGGTTTTTGGTAATTACATCTTATTTTTACCTTCACTATACCGGGCTTAGTTATACTACCACAATCAATGCCGCACTCATCATTGCTACCAGTCCCATCTTTACCGCACTACTGGGAGCGGCATTAGGCTGGGAAAGAATCGGCACCGTCGGCGGTATCGGTATTATGCTGGCCTTTGTCGGTGTAAGCCTGATCATTACCAATGGTCAGCTGGGCACTATATTTCAGTCAGCTACGTTGCTGGGTAATCTCCTGCTCTTATCCAATGCCTTAGTTTGGGCCGGGTTCACCCTGTACGGCAAACCACTTTTGCAGAAATACCGCCCCTTCACAGCCATAGCTTATATTCATATTTTCGGTACAATCATGCTGCTGCCATTCGCTTTTTTCCCTACAAAAATCGCACCCCTGCCTTTTATCCAGCAAGTAACGACCATAAGCTGGCCGACTGCCGGTGCGGCATTGTATCTGGCAATACTATGCTCTGTATACGGTTATTATATGTGGTATACCGGAGTCGCACGTATCGGACCTGTGAAAACTGCCGTCTTCAGCTACTTGAATCCGTTGTTCGCCATTTTAGCCGGCGTTTGGCTGTTAGGAGAAAAACTAACCGGCTATACTATTTTCGGCGGCATACTGGTTATTGCCGGGGTCTACCTGACCAATCAGTACAAACAGGCGGCGCTGCCTGTCAAACAACATTCTGCCTACGGAAGAGTGGAACAGTATGAATAAGCAGCATATCGTTGCCCTTGATTATATTCGCGGCCTGGCCATGCTTGGCGTTATCGGCATCCATACAGGCGCCTATTCGCTTTCCTACCCGGATAGCAGTCCGCACCTTTTTGCGCTGTTTGAAATTTTCACCAGATTTAGTGTGCCGATATTTTTCTTTGTATCGGCATTCGGACTATTTATCAGTCAGCCGCTGGCCGCTGATTTTAATTATCCGGCATTTATGCGCCGCCGCTTTAAATCCGTACTCTTACCCTATCTGGCCTGGTCAATTCTGTATATGCTCCATTATACCTGGATAAGCCGTGATGCCGGCATCTGGCATCTGCCAACTGTATATGAATATTTTTTCTTTGGTTTGGCTTCTTATCAACTCTATTTTCTGGTTATTTTGCTTTGGTTTTATGCCCTTATGCCATTATGGCGGCAGCTTACACGCCTGATTGTAAAAGCTCCGGCAACAAGCTTGCTCATACTGCTCTTCGGGCAAATCGTCTTTAATTATTATTCAAGCTATCTGCTCAAAACCGGGTTTGACAACTATTACCTGAATGTGGCTGTCCAATACCGTATGAATTATTGGATTTTTCATTACCTGTTTATCTTTATCCTTGGTGCCGTTTGCGCTGAACTCTATCCTCAATTTCAGGCCGCTTTGGAGCGGTACAGGCAAAGGGTTACTATATTCTTTACTGTGACTCTGGGCGGAATGCTCTTGGCTTATTATTACTTTATCTACTTTAAACAGTTTAGTCTGGAAGCAGCCGTTAATACCGTCCACCAACTCAGTCCTATTGGCGTATTATATACAGTAGGTGCAACACTATTTTGGTTTAAACTTTTCAGCACGCCACTGTCCAAGTGGTTGTCGACCTTGTTAAACCGGATGGGAGAATACTCTTATCTGATTTATCTTGTGCATCCACTAGTTATGTATCATTTGTTTGCTCAACTTACTAAAGCTTCGATTCCGTTAACACCATCTGCTGCGATTGCTTTCTATCTGGTCACTCTTGCTTTAAGCACCGGGCTGGCCCTGCTTATCACCAGGGCTGGCAGCCTTATTCCTTTAGTAAGCCTGGCTCTTACCGGCAGCTTTCCCAAGCAGCATCTTCTCCGGCATAAGCATAACAGGACCATGTGATACAAGCTTGTATATAAAATGGGGCTGGGTAACTTCTCGCAAAGTTGCCACAGCCCCTTGTTCTTTATTTTATTCTGAAATAAATCCAAGCTTTTTTAACTGCTCACGGTCGGCTGCGGTTATCCCTTCGCCGGTATTGAAATCAGCCCCGTCGGCTGTCGCGCGCTTTTGCCGGCGTTTAATCCTGGTACAATACAAAAATAGCAACTGACAAAACTTCTTGATCGATTTGTTATGTCCGGCGTTTCCCTGTCGCTTAATCCAGTCAAGATAGATTTGTTCAATGATATCGGCGGCGGTTACAGCAAAGTTCTGTCTGCCAACAAATTCTATCAGTTGCAGACACTCCCGCACCAATACATATAATGCCTGTTGGCGGAAGCTGTCCTGCAGCGGGCCGGCATTAAGTTCTGCAATAAGTAAACGGCGCCCCATTTCAAACAATGGATAGCCAACAGCAAAACATTCTGTTAAAGTCCGTTGGGCTATCGCCAGCCTGGCAGCCTGGCCGGCGCCATCAACCGCCTGCCGCCAAATACTGACGGTTCTCATTTGTACCGCCAGTTCGAGATTTGTCATGGAGATTGCACCGGTTAACCGGCTATAAGGATTCCGACTGTCCATACCTGCTAAATAATTGCATTCGGCAATGATTATCGTTATTGCCTGCTCTGTTAATAGCCCTTTTTTCACCAGTTGATCGATATATTGTGTCAGTATTGCAAGCTGACTGGCATCACCGGTTTTTACTATCCGGTGCAACCAGGCCGAAAGTATCCCGGCTACCTGCTCCTGGCTCGAAACCGTTGACTGTACGGCCATCAGCCAAGTCTCTAGTTTACTCTGCAGCTCAAGGACAAGACCGGTATCCTGCCGGCGCAGAGCAAACAGTCCGATAAGCCGCAGCGCCCGCATGACAGATGCATGGTCGGCTTCATCTGCCGCTGCCCCCATGCCGGCAGCAATAACCTCCACTGCCCGGGCAGCCAGGAAATTCTGACGCTTTTTCAGGCTGAGAACAGCAATAAGTGCAAGTTGTTCAACTGCGGCCGGCACTTCACCTGGCTTCATATTCTTCAACAAAGGCCGAAAGGCATCAATACCGTGGCCGGCAATATCAAGCTGGTTTGACTTTACAGCCAGATATACAGCGGCAGTAAGCCGCAACGGTTCTCCCGGCCTCCCTAATCCTTGGCCTAAAGCCAGCTTTAACAAATCAAATGCACGGTAAGCATCAGCTGCCTTACCGGCATACAAACTGGTATTGATAATTTTATAAATCCGGCTAAGTATGCGTTTGCCGGCAGCAGCTTTTACCTGCCGCTTAGTAGTGATCTTATTTAATTGAGCTGTAATGTGCGCAAATTGCCAATCAAGCCGCCTGGTATAGCACCACCAGGCGGCTAAGATGATCCCAATCAGCGTTAGCGCAAACAACCATACTGACATAAGGGTTCTCCCTATCGAGCGTTAATTTCTCCCTGATATACGATACCACGGGCGGCATCCACAGTAACAATGGAACCATCCTGCAGACGTTCAGTAGCGCCTTCAACACCAACAAGTACCGGCATGCCAAAGCTTACTCCCACAATAGCGGCATGAGAGGTCAGTCCACCTTCTTCAGCAACAATGGCCGCTGCTTTAACCGCATAAGAGGCAGTATCTTCATCAATGCTGCTAACCACCAAAATATCGCCCTCTTGGAATTTAGTTTGAATATCCTTAACAGAATTTACAATAGCAATTTTACCGGTTACAGCCCGTTGCCCGATACCTGTGCCACGCATCAGGATATTGCCGACAATATGCACCCGTATCATGTTAGTGGTGCCAGACATACCGGCAGGCACACCGGCAGTAACAACAACTAAATCACCGTCTTTAACAACTCCGGCTTGCAGCGAACTGGCGACCGCACTTTGCACCATTTCGTCAGTATTATTGAAGCTGGGTCCCAAAATCGGATAAACACCCCATAATAACAGCATCCGGCGCACCGTTTTCATACAGGGGGTAACGGCCACAATGGTAGCCTGAGGACGGTATTTTGATGCCATTCTGGCGGTATAGCCTGTTTGTGTTGCCGTTACAATTGCGGCAGCACCTAATTCATAAGAAATCTGCGCAGTGGCATGGCTGATAGCATCTGTAGTTGTCCGCTGAAGCTGAATGCCTTTGCCTCGCAGAATGGTATTGTGACTTAGTGAGGTTTCTGTACGCATAGCAATCCTGGCCATGGTCTGGACAGCCTCGAGCGGGTATTGTCCGGAAGCGGTTTCACCACTCAGCATAATAGCATCCGAACCGTCAAGAATAGCATTGGCAATATCGCTGGCTTCCGCTCTGGTAGGCCGCGGATTGGTTACCATTGATTCCAGCATTTGGGTAGCCGTAATAACAGGCTTACCAGCCTTATTACATTTTTGGATAAGCATCTTTTGCACCAGTGGCACTTCTTCAGCGGGAATTTCTACGCCAAGGTCACCCCTTGCCACCATGAGGCCATCTGACACTTTAATAATTTCATCAATATTCTTAACACCTTCGGCATTTTCAATTTTAGGGATGATATCCATCGAATAATTGGCGTCTTCCAGTATTTTGCGAATAGCAAGTACATCGGCTGTCCGCTGAATAAAAGAAGCGGCAATAAAATCCATTTGATTTTCAATCCCAAATTTAATATCGGCAACATCCTGCTCGGACAAGGGCGGCAGGTTAACGGCAATACCAGGTGCCGCAACCCGTTTGCGGTCGCCAATTTGCCCACTGTTATTCACAGTAGTAATAATATCATCGCCTTCAACCGCATCAATGTGAAGACTTACCAAACCATCGGAAATAAGTATAGTTTGTCCGGGGGCAACTTCTTGTGGCAAAAACTTATGATTGACGGAAGCGATCTCTTGGGTGCCCAGAAGCTCGCGTCCTGTCAGCACAAATTTCTGGCCTTTTTCCAAACAGACCTTGCCATCAGCAAATAAACCCAGCCGCATTTCCGGTCCTTTAGTATCAAGCATAAGCGCTATTGGCTTGTTAACAGCTTGGGCAGCCTCTCTTACTCTGGCAATACGTTTCGCATGTTCTTCATGAGAACCGTGAGAGAAATTAAACCGGGCAACATTCATACCGGCAGCCATCATGGCTTCTAAAACACCTGGTTTATCTGTGCTGGGACCCACAGTGCAAACAATTTTCGTTTTTTTCAACAAATCGTATCACTCCTTATGCTATTTGCTGGTTACCTAATAACTAACCGGTGCTTCAACTTCAGCTTCAGTCAGCGGGAGCATAGAAAAAATTCCCTGCAAGTCATGCGATTTTAGTTATAGATGTGCTTCTAACTCCATCTGCAACTAAAACTAACGTGTTACGTATTGGCACAAAATAGAATTAGCTTCGTCGGCTTCTGACTCCAAAACCAAAATTTCATACATGCCATCCCCGAGCGCGGACACGACTCCTGCCGGACGAATATTAGCAAGTACACCTTCATTGCACAGTACATTTTTAAACATTTCAGCCTGTGCCCGGTTAGAAGCTATATATACTACGGTCCACATATGTATCCTCCTATTAGCTTCTTACTAGTTAATCTGCAAAGAAAACACGACTGGCGCTGAGCCTCTGGCGAAAGCGGAAGCCAATGCTACCCTTGCCCTTTGTTTTTAAGAAAGTTATACACATGGTATACTTCACCATTATAAGCCAATATCCTCTAGCTGCACGCAGTCCTATAAAGATTTTCTTTTTGCGTATGTTGTTAGTTTGCAAAATAAAACCCGGACTCATAAGCCCGGGTTTTACTTTACACCTGGAAGTTATTGGGTCTTAACTGTCGTAGCAGCAGAGCGGTCAAGCTTCGCATCATAAGTTAACAAACTTACTACAACAAAGACTGCAGCATTAGCTACTAATGCCACAAACCCGGCATTCAGGTTCAAATTGGCAAAAGGCAGTGGGTCCATTTTTCCAAGAATAAGCGCAAAAACAAGTATTTCTCCCACAATCAGCCCGGCATAGGCTCCCAGCTTTGTGGCTTTCTTCCAGCACAAACCCAGCACAAGCATGGGGAAGAACTGAGTAACGCCGGAATAGCCGGTTAAGAGCAGGTTTACAAGCATATTGGGAACAAATATAGCCAGTGCCAGAGCAATGGCTGTCAGCACAAGCACAACCATCCTTGCCAGCCTTCCAATAGTTGCCGGGCTGGCATTCTGACCTATTGTCCGTCCATATACATTACGCGAAAACAGCATCGAAGTAGACAACAGCAAGTCAGCCGCCGGTATCATACAGGCCAGTGCTCCGGCACCGCCCACCAAGCCGAGAGCCCAGCCCGGGAAAACTTGCTGAACAATGGCCATAAACGCCATGTCAGGTGTCTTAAGTGCCGGCACCAGCACCAGCAGCGCCGTAAAACCAATAAGCATCGGGAAAAGTAAACAAAATTGATATAATGGCAAATACACGGCATTATGACGTAATACTTCATTGTTTTTAGCACTAAAACTGTTTGCGGAAAAATGAGGCCACATGTAAAAGCCTAAGCTAGTGACCACTAAAGTTGACATCACCCAGCTTACATCCAGATTCTTGGTGCCGCCAGGCAAAGTTAAGAAACCCGGTTTTGCCGCATCCAAGGCTTCAAACATGCCGCCGACACTACCGAAATAGTGTGCCGGAAGATATAAACCAAAAAATACTACGGCAGCCATCATAATAACATCTTTTATCGCTGCCGTGGCAGCAACACCCTTTAAACCGCTTATGTACACAAAGGTAGCCACCATAGTAAAGGCTATCAGCATAGCCGGTACACGGGTAATTTGCCCATAGGAGCAAGTTTCAATAATCAGACCAAGCCCTGTTAACTGAAGCTGCAAATAGGGCATCAGGAAAGCTATCCCTATACAAGCCGTGAGTATGCCCAAGGCTTTGCTGTTATATAGCTTTTCCACCAAATCCGGCTGCGTCATCAGACCATGCTTGCGGCCTACTGTGGCAATAGCCGGCAGTAAATAATACCCTACTACATAGGCCAGCGCCCCATAACCCAGGATATAGAAAGTCGGTCCGCCACGTGCGTAGGCCCAGCCGCTTGCTCCCAAAAAAGCAAAGGCAGTATAGATCTCGCCAGCCATAATAAACCAATTAAGCCATCGGCCAAAACTCCGGTTGCCAACAGCCCACTCTTCCAAACTCATTTTCTTATTCATACCGGGAATCATACCAACAATAGTAGCGCCAATAACAAAGATAAAAATAACAATAAGCGCAATTACCTCATTACTCATTATTACGTCCCCTTCTTTCGTTCATGGTGCTCATTCCGCCTCTTTATTATTTTTTGAGTCAATGGCATAAAGAGCCTTAATGCATAAGAATGCTACAATAATTCCAGCTACCAGCCAAAAGGCTAAAAACGGCAGACCCATAACCATTGGTTTAACGCGGTTGACAAAAGGAATCATACCAATTGTCCAGATAAAAGGAATTAGCGTTAAAATAATTTTAACCGGACTCAAAATCCTCACCTCCCTGCTATTTCATTACTAAATCATGCCTTTAACAGATGCAAGGCAGAATTCACCATAACCTCGACCCCATGGCTAAGTGCCCTTTCGTCCATATCAAACTTAGGATGGTGATGAGGGTAAACAACCCCTTTGGCCTCATTACCAACACCAATAAACATGAAGCAACCCGGTACCTGCTGCTGATAGTAGGCAAAATCCTCACCTACCATGGCCGGACTTAATTCAATCACTGCCGTCTTGCCTAAGACCTTTTCTCCGGCTGTGGCGACAACTTGTGCCACTTGCGGATTATTGATAACCGGCGGAAAACCATAGAGACTTTCCAGCGTATAAGCAGCGCCTGCAGCAGCGCAAATCCCGTTGCAAATCCTGTCAATATTAGCGAAAATTATTTCGCGGATATTTTGCGCAAATGTCCGTACCGTTCCCCGCAAGATTGCCGTATCGGGAATTATATTGAAAGCATCGCCTGCTTTAAACATCCCAATTGACAGCACTGCCAGCTCCTTGGCATTTACCTGGTTGCCGGTAATGGTTTTTAAAGCCAGCACAATCTGAGCGCCAACGTACAACGGATCAATTGTTTGATGCGGCATTGACCCATGACCGCCGCGACCTTTAATCGTAATAGTAAACTGATCTGGTGAAGCCATCATCGGGCCATAGGTTATCCCCATTGTCCCTACTGCCAGCGGCTGCCAGAGATGCGCCCCTATTATCGCATCCACCTTAGCCAGCGCGCCTTCATCAATCATAGCAATAGCACCACCGGGGAAGCTTTCCTCACTCGGTTGAAATAGCAGCCGGATATTGCCTGTCAGTTCATCTTTAATGCTGCTAAAAACTTTGGCACTGCCAAGCAGCATGGCAATATGACCGTCATGGCCGCAGGCGTGACAGCAACCGGCGTTTTGTGAACAGTATGGCTGCTCAATCTCATCTTGAATAGGCAGCGCATCAATATCAGCACGTATAGCCACCGTTCTGCCAGCCTTTCCTCCCGTAATCTCAGCCAGAACTCCTGTCCCGGCAATCGAACGGGGTTCCAGTCCCATAGCTGTCAGTTCGGATATGATTTTTTTCTGAGTTTCATACTCCTGTCCGCTTAGCTCCGGAAAACTCCGGAAATGCCGCCTCATTGCAACAACATAATTATGTCCGTGCTGTACAAGTTCATGAATGGGTTGGTTCATATATATCATCCTCTCATCTCAATCTGGCAGCGGAATACAACCATTGAGTGAAGACTTACACAATCACAGCTAAAATCCTGCTTAATTTGAATTTTTTTACAAATATTTTTCGAGAAAATTATTTCGAACTTTCCCGTCAGGGCAAAAATAAAAGGCTCAGCCTCTGCAAGGCCCAGCCTTCATACTAAAAATCACCAATAGTAATACACTTTGTCGCCAGCATGCTTGATGTAACCGTGACGAAGTTTGTTGGTTCTGTTGTCATCGGCTTTCAATTGATCCACACCGGCATCCCGGGAAACCTGCCTAGCCGCTTGCACAGGAACCGCTCCTATGAACAAAGTAACCGCAATGACAGATAGTAGGGAAAGGAACAATCTGCTTTTCATAAATACCAGCCTTTCAAGCTACTATCGGTATATATTCGCACTCTTCCTGCCACTTCCTGCTGCCGGTTGCTAGGCACGTCATAAGAATTAAATTCCAGCTAGAATGTATCCTTATAAACGGACACTGAGCAAAAAGGCCTCTAGTTTTTGGTGGCAAATCCAATAGACTAAATTTAATAAGACAACTTAATATCAAGTACAAAAAGAACAAGAAAAGTAAAGCACTTTACTTTTCTTGTTCTTTTCTAAAGAGATGATTCTTGTGCAAACTATTTCATTCACCAAATGAAAACCAGGAGGTACATATTTTCTAAGAATAACACCAGAAAATCCTAACATTACACAATACTGGCTGAGGGGCTATTTGCTATATTTTTAATATAGCAAAAAAAGATTATTCAGAAAGGTGGGATTGTTGATGTGCATATGCAGCAGCAAGAAAGAATTGTTGTGGTGATAATCTAATCGCTTCTGGTATCTGTATGAAGCGCACAATGTGCGCACGAAAGGAATGATCATAAAGATGATGCAAGCTGGAGATACCGCATTTATTTTAATTTGTACCTGCGTTGTTTTGTTCATGACTCCTGCGGTGGCTGTTCTTTATGGCAGCTTGACGGAAAGGCGCTATGGGCCGACGATGCTGATGCAAACCTGTATTGCCATACCCGTTATTACCATTGTCTGGAGCCTGCTGGGCTTTACCCTCGCCTTCGGCAGCGATGTTCTCGGAGGCCTGATTGGCGGTTTAGACTATCTTTTCCTGCGCAATATCGGGATCGAGACCGGTGCCTTTGCACCTACGGTTTCCTTTGCGCTTTTCTTTGTTTTTCAGGCTACATTTGCCATTATAACGTCGGCATTGATTTGCGGCGCCGTCGTCGGTCGTATGCGCTTACTGCCTTATATGCTTTTTATCTCTCTTTGGAGTCTCCTGGTATACAGCCCCGTGGTACATTGGGTATGGGGCGGCGGTATTTTGCAGCAATGGGGTTATGTGGATTTTGCCGGCGGCGTGCCGGTCCATATGATCGCCGGTTTCTCCGCTTTGGCGGCGGTAAAAGCCGTCGGCAACCGGGAGACGGGCAAGGAGGGCCCCAGTAATCTGACAAATGTTGTGATTGCCATGGGGATTTTGTGGGCCGGTTGGTTTTGCTTCAATGGCGGCAGCTCCATGGCAGCCGGCGGCATCGCCGCTGTGGCCATGGTTTCCACTTTGCTGGGCAGCTCCGCCGGGGCCATCGTCTGGATGATGTTAGCCTACTACCGCAATGACAAACAGGTGACGATTTTAGACCTTTCTTTCGGCGCCTTGGCAGGGCTCATTGTCAGCTCCCCTTTGGCCGGCTATGTTGTCCCCTGGGCAATTATTTTGGCTGGCGCCATCGCGGGACTCGCCTGCTATTACGCCGTACTCTTTCGCATACAGCGCAATTATGATGATACCTTGGATGTTTGGGCGCTCCACGGTGTCGGCGGCCTGCTAGGCGCTTTCCTGCTGGGAATTTTTGCTGATCCTTCTCTGGCTCCCGCTGCCGGCCTGCTTTATGGGAATCCGCAGCAATTGACGGTGCAAGCCGCCGGGATCCTTATTGCCGCCGTCTATTGTTTTTTTGTTACGTATGTCATGGTGAAGGTCATCAACCGTTTCTCCCGTTTCCGCACGGCGGGGGATGTGCCGGAGGATTTCGGCACCGAGGAGGACACTGCCGTCATGAACGGCTGAAATCCGACAGGTCAAGTACGAATGGATGCAGAGAGGAGCGGATTGTCCTGTTTAACAAAGAATTCCTAGAAATCTCTTTCCAGTTAATGCGGAACAGGGGGATTAGTATACAGTTTTAGCTACAGTTTAAATTTGCTTACTGCCTGCGTCAGCGTCTCCGCCATCCTTGCCAGCGACTCGCTGGCGGCAGCGATTTCCTGCATGGATGCTGCCTGTTCTTCGGTAACCGCTGAAACTGTCTGGGTTTGTCCGGCAGTATCCAGGTTTATGCCGGCAATGTCTTGTACGGCAGTAACAATATCCTGGCTGCCGCCGGCAACCCGCTGCACCGCCCCCGTTATTTTGCCCACCTGTTCGGATACCTGCTCAAACAGTACCACAATCTCGGCAAAGGCATGACCTGCATTATTGACAACTTCCGCTCCGAGTTTTACTTCACGGGTGCCCTCATCCATGGCGGTGACAGCACTGGCAGTCTCGCTTTGGACTTCGCTAATGAGCCCGGCAATCTGCTTGGCGGCTTCATGAGACTGTTCAGCCAGTTTGCGGACTTCTTCGGCCACTACCGCAAAGCCGCGCCCTTGTTCCCCGGCCCGTGCGGCCTCAATCGCGGCGTTGAGAGCTAAGAGGTTGGTCTGACTGGCAATACCGGCAATGGTGTTGACAATTTGGCCGATTTCATGGGAGCGTTCCCCCAGCTTAACTACAATCTGGGCAGAATGTGTTACTTTAGTTTCAATAGCAGCCATTTGCCGCACGGCGGCTTCGACAGCTTTGCCTCCTTCTTTGGCAGCGCCTGACGCTTGCCCGGAAGTTGTCGCAACTATGCCGACATTGCCGGCAACCTGATTGATCTCGTCGGAAATGCGGGCAACAACCGCCGTGGCTTCGTTAATGGCTTCGGTTTGCCGTTCGGTACCGGCTGCCACCGCCGTAATGGTTGTTGCTGTCTGGCTTGCCCCCTGGGCTGACTGCTCGGCACTTGCTGTCAGCTCTTCTGACGAAGACGCCAGCGATTCCGCCGACTGCATGACCTGCGCCATCAGGGTTCGCAAATTGCCGGACATGGTGTGGAATGCCGCCGCCAGCCGTCCGATCTCGTCATTTGACGTCTGTTCTGCCTTGAGATTGCTCAGATCACCGGCGGCAACCAGGTTGGCAGTTTCGGACAAGCTTTGCAATGGCTTGATAATACGCCGGTTTACAGCATAGGCTAAGGCCAATACGAGTAAAATCAGGGAAACAATCACCAAAATAATGTTGAAATACATCAGCTTGTTCAATCCGGCAAAGACTTCCGCCGCCGGATAGGCCAGGAACAGAGTCATACCACTGTCACCTACCGGGGAGTATACGATATAATTGTCGTTTACCCGCATAACTCCCGGCTTGTCCGCCTGCAGCGCAGCTTGGCCCAACGCCTGCCAATCCTTGTCAGCCACCTGAGTAAGTTGTACCGACAAGTCTTTTGCCTGCTCCGTGCCGGGGCCGGTATAATTGCCGATTACTAAACCAGTCCGGGTAAGCGCGAAGGCATAACCGTTCTGCCCTACCCGGATGTCGGTCAGTTGCTTCTTAAAAGTATCCAGGGTAAAATCCGCTGCGGACACGCCAATGCGCTTCCCGTTTTTTTCGATCGGATGAACGCAGCTTACCCATATCCGGCTGGCATCACTTTGATCCAAATAGGGCTCTGAATAAGCAATTTGTTTTTGCGAACTGATGCCTAATTTGTACCACGCTCTCGCATGATAATCCACTACACTGTAATCCCAGGTCAAAGCCGGGGTGCCGTTCTGGTCCTTTCCGATGTACGGGAAATGATTTTTCACATCCGGCTGATAACCATATGGTTCAAACGCTATGCCGGCCCCGGCAAACGACTTGCTTTTCTGTACGCTTTTCATAATATAATTAACTATAATCTCGTCACGGTACTCCGGTATAGTTGCAGTCATATTGCCCAGAGCCACTGCTTCATCGGCAATTTCTTTGAGGGGGATGTATAGTGCCGTCGCTTCCTGCGAAACCTGCAACAGCAACTTTTCTTCCAGTTGAGCCACGACAAATTCTCTGATCTGGGTTGATGAAACATAGGTCTGAATGCCAAATACCACAAGGGTAATGCCGGTAATGACAAGTATAAAAAAAGTCCGGATACTTTTCACAAGCCTCTCTCCTCTGCTGTTTTTGTTAGATCTGGCGCACAAGCCGTGCTGCTCAAGCTCTATTGCAAATTTCCCGGCTGAACAAAAAACAGCTGCGTTAACCGGGAAAATAATTTTCCAGATAAGTGACAAAATAAAAAGGCCTGAAATCCTTGATTCTTAAGGACTTCAGGCCTTTTTAGCTGATTTTACTGCAAAAGTCAAGTGAGCTGAAAGTCTTTACTCTATAATAGAATAGAGCTAGCTCGCTAACAAGAAACTAATTGTAAGAAACGAATGGGCAAGTTTTCATACAAACTGTCAGAAACAAGGGGACGGCTTTGCGGCAATAGCTAACGATAATTGACTTCCTGATTTACGCAAGTTACCAGCGGCTTGCCGGCTAATCCCAGCAGTAAATTTTCCGCTGCCAGCATTGCCATCTTATTGCGGGTTTCGGTTGTTGCGCTGCCAATATGCGGTACTACAAGAATATTTGATAGTGTTAAGAGCGGATGATCTGCCGGTAACGGTTCGGGATCGGTAACATCCAAGGCGGCATAGGCAATTTGCTTTTCAGCAAGTGCCTTATATAAAGCCTGCGTATCCACCACCGCACCCCTGGCAGCATTTATGAAATAGGCCGTTGGCTTCATTTTTGCAAATTCTTTTTCGCCAAACATCCCCCTGCTCTCGGCGGTAAGCGGTGTCAGCACAACAATAAAATCAGCTTCGGCCAACAGTTCATCAAACAGGCGATATTCAGCCTTAAGTGCGTCTTGGTCCGGACGTGGCTTGCGGTTACTGTAGATTACTTTCATCCCGCTGGCTTGAGCCCGTCTGGCAACAGCCGAGCCAATTGCCCCCATCCCCACAATGCCAAGTGTTTTTCCATATAAATCTACGCCAAAAGGCATAAGCACGCCAGGCTGCCACTTGCCGGCCCGTACCCAGTCCCAGCCCTCGTGAATGCGCCGGGCGGCAGTTAGCAGCAGTCCAAATGCAAGTTCGGCCGTTGTCTCCACCAGAACACCGGGGGTATTGCCAAACGGAATTTTACGGTTAGTGCAAGCTGGAATGTCCACACTATCGTAGCCTACTGCCGGTTGGGCAATTACCTTTAACCGGGGCGCAACTGCCAGTAATTCCTCATTGACAGGAATATTTGTCGAAACAAACAGCCCCTCGGCCTCACGCAGCCATTCGCTTAAATCCGCTACTCGCGGTCTTGCGGTCTGCTCCCATTGATAGATCTCGCAATGCTCCTTCAACATCGCCAAACCTGCCGGCATAATTCGTCCGGTAACTACAACTTTATATTTGCCCATATAATTCACCACCATAAGTAATCTCTGGCAGTCTGCCAGGTCTAAAGCCATAAGGTGGATTTGGGCTTGGCAGACTACTAATATGTATATTCCGCCTGCTCCCGGTAAAATCCTGCCGTTTCTTATTATCTTAGCCGTGTATAAAGAAAACACGGCTTGTGCCGAGCCTGTGGCGAAAGCGGAAGCCGCTGTTGCCCTCAGCCTGCTCTTAAGAAAGTTATACTTTCTGTTGGTAGAACAAAGGCCCCTTCACACCGGCGAAGGGGCCTTTGTTGACAACTTACTGAAGTGATTCTATACGGGCAACTACTTGCTCTGGCGTCATGCCGTCAGCATTAATAACCGGAGCTTTGGTAACCGTATGCTGAATATCCATTAGATTACTATCCATACCTGTTACTATACAAGCCATTACATTTTCCTTGCTTTCAGGGCTTACTACGGTAAAGCCCCTTTGTGTCAACACTTGTTTAATTGCTGACAGGTTATCCTCCACCGCAACTTTTCTTGTCATAATAACACCTCCTTCGGAGTTATTATGACCTGCAAAGCACATAAGCATTACTTAACAGCATACTTTTAACAGCAGCTTTTATTGTGAAAGATCTTTTATAGGAGTCCATAGATATTGCTATTTGCCGGTATGATAGACCGGGTAAGAGCCCAGATTCTTATACCACAAACATTTTTCTTCAATGGCCTTAACAGCGCCGGCAATATTACTTTCCGCCGTACTGCCTTCCATGTCAAGAAAAAATATATACAATCCCAGTCCGGTACGAGCAGGGCGAGATTCTATCCTGGTTAAATTGACTTCTCTTGCTGCAAATTCTTGCAATATATTGTACAAGCTGCCTGGACGCAGCCCATTGATCTGACATACCAGTGAGGTTTTGCAGTTGCCCTGTACCTGGCGTACCGGTTGCCTTTCCAGACTAATAAACCGGGTTGAATTAGCGATATTATCCTGAATATCGCCTGCCAATATTTTCAATCCATATATTTCGGCTGCCTTTGCACTGCCGACAGCCGCATACCGGCCATCACCGGCAGCAACAATTCTGGCCGCCTCGGCTGTGCTATCAACCGGTTGGAGTTTAGCCTGCGGATACAGCTTCCCTAAGGTTTTACGGCATTGAGCCAACGCTTGCGGATGAGAAACAATTACAGCAATGTTTTTGTTGCCGTCTTTTTTGGTCAGCAAGCTATGTCTGACAGGCAAGACCACTTCTTTGGTAATATATAAATCAACATCATGGGCAAGGGTATCCAGGGTAATATTGACCGACCCCTCCAGGGAATTTTCCACCGGTACAATACTCTCATCCACTTCACCGGCCGCAACCGCTCTAATTGCGGCATCAATGGCACTAAACGGTTCCAGCCGGGCTTCGTTTTCATGATAAAGGCTTAAGGCAATTTCCTCAGAATATGTTCCTGACGGTCCTAAAAATCCAACTTTTCTAAGCATAGTATCCCTCCATAAAATTAAAAACTCCCGTCCCCTAAAAGGACGAGAGTTAATCTCGCTGTACCACCTTTGTTGTCCGCCTGCCGGCAAAACATCGTAATAAAGTACAGGCCTAACGCCGATACTCTCCTTCGCTGCTAACGGTGAAGGTCTCCGGCTCCGCCTACCATCCGGACAAAGGTACCGGATTTCAGCAAGCAACTCCAAGGTGAACTTCAGCATACCAACCCGTACCGGTTCTCAGCATTTTCCGGTTCTCTGTAGCGGCAATAGATATACTTACTTTTCCTCTTCATAGTCTTTAATTGCTATTTTTACTACTATACCATGCGGTTGTTTTTTATTCAAGCACCAACCACACAGTTACAGGGCTTTTTCTGAGATATTGTCTGTCATAGAGGGTTCAACATAAACACTGGTACTTGGCAAGGCAACAAACACACCCTCTTTCTCCAAAACCTCCATAATTCTGAGGTTAATATCCTGCTTAATATTGAGGTATTTTTCCCAAACAATGGTTTTAGCAAAAAAGTATAAAAATATTTCCAGACCATTTTTTCCAAAGGAATCGAATTTGACAAATATCATTTTTTGATCAATTTCCGGATGTGTCCGGAGAATGTTTTCAATCCCGGCAATGCATGCTTCTAACTTATAACTGGGGGTATCGTAACGCACGTTTAATTGGAAAGTTATCCGGCGTAAATTACGTTTGGTAAAATTTATAATAGAAGTATTTACCAGATTTGAGTTAGGAACAGTAACCAGTGCCGCGTCAAAAGCCCTAATTTTAGTGCTTCTGAAATTAATGTCTTCAACCGTTCCTTCAACATCACTTGCTTTTATCCAGTCGCCAATACTAAACGGTTTGTCTGTGATAATAATAATTCCGGAGAAAATATTGGCAATAAGGTCTTTGGCTGCCAGGGCAAAAGCCAGGCCGCCAAGCCCCAGACCGGCTATAAAACCATTGACATCATAGCCCCAGGTACTGGCGATGGCAACAAAGGCTAACGCCAGCACAACAAACCGCATTACTTTTGAAAAAAACGGAATTAAAATTTTGTCTATTTCGTGATTAAAAATCTGGTGGATTCTATCTTGGTTTTCAGAGTAATAACCAATCAATGCATTTATAGCACTTGAAAATAAAACAATACTGCCTGTTCTCAATATATTATTTAGTACAGAGTTGAAGGTGTCAGGCAAGAAGTTTTGCAAGGCAAGGTAAATACCGACAAGTACAATTAAATTCCTGATAGGTACACGGACAGTATTAAGAAAAGAATGCTCCTGAGTGTCATTGTTTCGGTGAATAAGCCTGAGAATAAAAGCAAAGATATAATTAGTAAAGAGATTTTGAAATCCCCAAAATACAAAAAAAATGAAAACAGATACTGCCAGTTTGGATAGGTATGAGTAGTCTGTAATAAATGCCACTACGGCATGTAATGGCTCCGGTATGTAGATACCGCCCACTTCCATCTTTCTTCCCCCTCCTTGTAGTGCTCAAATATAATGGCCGGAATCCTTAGCAAAAAAGCCAAGTATTACAGCCATTGTCCTCCAAAAGAGTTGTTCCCAACAACCAACCTGATTATATTATAGAAGTTTTAACTTTATTTTTCAAGCTTTTCATCGGTATACTTCTCTGCAAGAAAGCGGAAATCTTCTTCAAAATATATTTATTACTTTATGAGAAGTGTATGAAACTTATCTTACCTTAACAAGAAAATTCTCCAGTATTTTATTTCCTTGGGGCGTCAGAATAGACTCAGGATGGAACTGCACTCCTTCTACATCATACTTGCGGTGTCTAAGGCCCATAATTAAATCATCCTGCGAACTGGCCGTAATTTCCAGGCAGTCAGGCAGTCCTGCTTTATCAACAATCAGTGAGTGATATCTGCCGGCAGTAAACGGCTTGGGTAAATCACGGTAAATGCCCTGCCCCCGGTGAATAATGTACTCGGCTTTGCCATGCACAGGCTGCGGTGCACGAACCACCTGCCCGCCAAATACTTCACCGATAGCCTGGTGGCCAAGACAAATTCCCAATATGGGAACTTGTCCGGCAAACCGTTCGATAACCGCTTTACTAATACCCGCATTTGCCGGAGTTCCAGGTCCGGGTGAAATAATGATCCCGCGATATCCCGCTCCGGCAATTTGTTCTATGGTAGTCATGTCATTGCGAATGACTGTTGCCGGATAGCCCAGACCAGCCACATACTGATACACGTTATAGGTGAACGAGTCATAATTATCGAGCAGTAAAATCATGTTATCGGAGCCTCCTCCAGCAATTGCATTAATACCCGGGCTTTATTCATAATTTCCCGGTATTCCATTTCAGGTATGGAATCGGCGACAATACCCGCCCCGGTCCGAACCGTCACCTGCTGTTTGTCAATCATCAGCGTACGGATGGTAATACACGTATCCATATTACCGCTGAAATCAAAGTATCCAACCGCGCCGGCATAAGGACCGCGAATATCCCCCTCCAGTTCGTGAATGATTTCCATGGCCCGCACTTTAGGTGCACCACTCACCGTACCTGCCGGAAAGCAGGCGGTGAGCACATCCACAGCCGAAAACTCAGGCGCCAGCTGCCCGGACACCTCTGACACAATATGCATGACATGGGAGTATTTTTCCACTTCCATCAGCCTGTCAATATGCACCGTTCCCGGCAGGCTAATCCGTCCTAAATCATTGCGGCCAAGGTCGACAAGCATGGCATGTTCGGCCCTCTCTTTGATATCGGCCAGCAGTTCCCCGGCCAGCCGATCATCTTCTGCCGCGCTCTCACCCCGGCGGCGCGTTCCGGCAATCGGACAAGTCAATACTTTGTTGTCTTCCAGCTTGACCAGCCGTTCCGGCGAAGCCCCGACAAGCTGCCGTTCGCCAAAGTTAATATAAAACATGTACGGCGAGGGATTGGCTTGCCGCAGCCGCCGGTATAGCGAAAACGGCGGACTGGCTAACCGGTAGTAAAAAGGGCGTGACAGCACGACCTGAAATAATTCTCCTGCCGCAATGTATTCTTTGGCCTGTTCTACCATCGCCAGATATTGTTCTTTACCCGGTACCGCCTCCCCGACTCTGTCGGCTGCCACCGGCCGGCCTGTCTGCTCTGACTCATCCTCAGGCAAAGAAACAGGCTGTTTAAGCTTAGCCGCTAATTCCGTCAGTTCCCGTACTGCCAGGTCATAGGCGCCAGCGGCCTGAGCAGTTGACGCGACATGCACCAAATTTATCAGTCTGGTAGAATGAGTCAGATGATCCATAACCAGGATGTATTGGCAAACCATTTGCTCGATAAGCGGCAATTCATCCGGAATATCCAGGCCACGTACCCGTTCCCAGGACACTACCGCTTCATAGGCGGCATATCCCACCGCGCCACCGGCAAAAGGCGGCAGTTCCGGCAGCTTGGGCATAGAAAACTTCTTTAAAAAATCTTTGAACACCAGATGCGGTTTGCCGTTCTCCTGTGTTGAACATTCGCCAACTGTTATGTCAGCCCGGTTTTTGCAGGCGGTAAAAACAGCCAGCGGCTTTGTACCGATAAAAGAATACCGTCCAAAGGTCTTGCCTGTCTGCGCACTTTCCAAAATAAATCCCGGACTTTCTCCCACCAGTTTGTAATACAGGGAAACCGGAGTTTCCAAATCGGTAGACAATTCCATGGTAACAGGCAATAACGTATATTGATCAGCTAACTGGCAAAATTCCTCCTTGCCCGGATATATTCGCATCAGCAGCCACACTCCCTGTCCAGCGCCTGTCTGAGCGAATGGGTAAACTCCGCTGCCGCCTCAACCCCGTCCTGCATCAGCCGCTCCATAACAGCGCTGCCGACGATGACTGCGTCAGCGTGCTGAGCCGCTTGACAGGCGGCAGCCGGGCTGCCGATGCCAAAGCCGATAGCCAGGGGTAAATCTGTTTCCCGGCGGACAGCCGCTAACAGCGGCGCTAACTGCTGGTAGTCAATCTGTCGCACACCAGTGACTCCGGTACTTGAAATACAATACAAGAAGCCGGAAGCCTGCCGGTAAATGTCTTTTAATCTGGCAGGAGTGGTGGTAGGAGCAAGAAACCGGATGAGGTCAAGACCGGTCTTAAGGCAGGCAGGTTCTACGGCACTTGCCTCTTCCAGCGGCACATCAGGAATAATTAATCCGCTAACACCGGCCTGGGCAAAGTCAGCGGCAAACCTTTCCGCCCCATATTGCAGTACCGGATTGTAATAGGTCATAACTGCCAGCGGTATGGAGGCTTCCCGCCTGATATGCGCTGTCAATTCCAGTAACTTGCCGGTGGTTGCGCCTGCCGCCAGCGCCTGGGTTGCTGCCTGCTGGATGATAGGACCATCGGCCATGGGATCGGAAAACGGCAGTCCGAGTTCGATTATGTCGGCGCCGGCGGTTGCCAGTGCCTTCACGGTCTCAAACGTAACATGGTAATCGGGATAACCGGCTGTCAGATAAATAATTAAGCCTTTGCGCCCCGCCGCTTTCAAATCGCATAATTTTTCCGTTATCTTGCTCATATCCGTCCCTCCAATACATCGGCCACCATCTGCACATCTTTGTCGCCCCGCCCTGACAGGCAGACAACAATCGCATCCGTTTCCTTGGTCTGCGGCATTAATTCTTCCAGGTACGCCAAAGCGTGTGAACTTTCCAGGGCCGGGATGATTCCCTCCAGCCGCGCCAGCTGTTGAAAAGCAGCCAGTGCCTGCTTATCGGTAACCGACGTGTAGGTTACCTGTCCGCTATCTTTGAAGCAGGCATGTTCCGGCCCAACTCCCGGGTAGTCAAGACCGGCTGATATAGAGTAAGCCGGAATAACCTGACCTTCACCATCCTGCCGGAGATAGCTTAGAGCTCCGTGCAGTACACCCGGCCTGCCGTGGGTCAATGAGGCCGCATGTTCACCGGTGTTAAGCCCTTTGCCGGCAGCCTCGACGCCAATCTTACGAACTGCCGCGTTATCTCGGAATGGATAAAAAATTCCCATGGCATTGCTGCCGCCGCCAACACAAGCAACCATATATTTTAGCTCAGCCCCAATTTCTTCAACCTGCCGGGCGACTTCCCGGCCGATAACTGCCTGAAAGTCTCTTACAATCATCGGATACGGATGCGGGCCGACTACTGAGCCAATAATATAGTGGGTATCCTGAATATGGGTTACCCAGTACCTGATGGCTTCACTGGTAGCATCTTTAAGCGTACCGCTGCCGCTGGTGACCGGTATGACTTGTGTACCTAACAGGCGCATGCGGAAAACATTCAGCGCCTGTCGCTCCATATCTTCCTGGCCCATAAAAACGCAGCACTCCATGCCAAACAACGCCGCCACCGTGGCGCAGGCTACCCCATGCTGACCGGCGCCGGTTTCGGCGACAATACGTTTCTTCCCCATTCTCCTGGCTAAAAGTGCTTGACCAATGGCGTTGTTAATCTTGTGGGCGCCGGTATGGAGCAAATCTTCCCGTTTCAGATAAATTTGTCCCCGTCCATAATGCTGTGTCAGCTTGGCGGCATGATACAACCGGGTGGGACGCCCGGCATATTCATTAAAGTAAAACTCCACTTCAGCTTGAAAGCCGGCATCCGCTTGTAAGGCACGATAGCTTTCCTCCAGTTCAATCAGGGCCGGCATAACCGTCTCAGGCACAAACCGGCCGCCGTAGCTGCCAAATCTTCCATTCTTATCAGGCATTATTGTCTCTCCCTTCCTCTTTAGCACTTAGCAAAGCAAGCTCGCGGGTTTTAGCGGCAATATCCCCGGCCGTTACCAGTCCTTCGCCTACCAATATGCCGTTTACTCCAGCCTGTTTCAGTCTTAGCGCGTCTTGACTGGTCGTAATGCCGCTTTCGCTGATAAGCAAACGCCCTCCCGGTTCATAATAGGGCAGCAAGGCAAAGGTTTGCTCGATACTGGTGGCAAAGGTCTCCAGATTGCGGTTATTGACGCCTATCAGTTTAGCCGTTGTCTGCTGTACCTGCTGTAGTTCCGGCAGGGTGTGCACTTCCACCAAGGCGTCCATCCCCAGATCGGCGGCAACCCCGATAAAGCGGCCAAGCTCGTCTGCGGTCAATATGGCAGCAATAAGCAGTACAGCATCGGCTCCTGCTGCCCGGGCTGCATAGAGCTGGTATTCGTCAAGGATAAATTCCTTACATAACACCGGCAAATCAACCATTTGCTTTACCCTGGCAATATCGTCAATACTGCCGCGAAAAGCGGCATTGGTATGCACCGATAACGCGGCGGCGCCATGGGCGGCAAACATTCGGGCAAGCTCCGGTACCGAATAGCCGCCACACAGCGTTCCTTTAGCCGGCGATGCCAGCTTGCACTCGGCAATCAGTGTCCAGTCACGCTGCTTAACAGCCTCACTAAAAGCATAATTTCCGGTTACTATATCCTGCTCGATAACCGCAAGCGGTTTGTTTTGTTTAGCCAAGGCTACCGCCTGTCTGGTCTGATCGACAATACTATTTAGCATTTTGGCCTATCCCCCCTTTGGCTGCCGTGATGAAGCGTTTAATTTTTTCAATATCCTTTATCCCGTTGGTTTCCACACCGCCGGATACGTCAACGCCGTCAGGCCCGAGAACGGCAATTGCCTGCGTCACATTTTCCGGGGTGAGACCTCCTGCCGCCAGCAGCGGTCTTGGTGCCTGCTTAACCAGCGTTTGTGCTGCCTGCCAGTCAAAGACCCTGCCTGTTCCCCCTTGCACCCCGGCAGTAAAGCTGTCAAACAAAGTCCATGATGTCCGATACCCGTTGAAAGCAGTTGCACTAAAACCCGAACCAATTCTAAAGGCCTTAATCACCGGATAACCAACCAGGCGGCAATACTCAGGCGGTTCATCACCATGCAACTGCACATAATCCAGCTTGCATGCTGAGGCTGCCTCCCGCACTTCAGTCAGCGGCGCATTAACAAATACGCCGACCTTACCAATTTGCGAAATCCGGCAGGAAATTTTTCTGGCCTCTGCCAGTGTAATACGCCGTTTACTTGGTGCAAACACAAAACCAATCCAATCTGCGCCAAAATCATAGGCTGCCAGCGCTGCCTCCAGGGTAGTGATACCACAAATTTTTACGATAATGCCAATCCCTCCTCCCGATACCTTTGCGTAAACGTCCTTAATGCCGCCAACTTGCCCAAGGCAGCGCCGGTATCAATGCTTTGCGTCGCTAACTGCAGCCCTTCCCTGATATCTGCCGCCGCCTCGGCAACAACCAAAGCTGCGGCGGCATTTAGCAGAACGATATCGCGTTTAAAGCCTTGCTCGCCGTTTAGTAAGGCAAGAATAATCCGGGCATTGTCTGCCACGGTGCCGCCCCGGTAATCAGCCTGGGTACAGGCGTTAAACCCATAGGCTGCAGGGTCAATTACATAGGAGCGTATTTCCCCTTTGCATACTTCGGCAACCTTTGTCGGCATGGCTGTTGATATTTCATCAAGCCCATCCAGGCTGTGCACAACCATCGCCCGGGTTACTCCCAGTTCGGCAAGTGCCTGCGCGGTTTTGTCTGTCAGGGCCGGATCATACACCCCGATTAGCTGGCAATGAGCGCCTGCCGGATTGGTCAGCGGGCCCAGCAAATTGAACACGGTTCGAAACCCTAGCTCCTGCCGCGGCTTGACAGCATATTTCATGGCCTGGTGAAAGCGGGGGGCAAAGATAAAGCCGACGCCAATGGTATCAATAGCCTCTGCCACTCCCTGCGGCGGCAGCTCCAGTTCTACTCCCAGAGCCTTTAGCACATCGGCACTGCCGCACGAACTGGACACACCACGATTGCCGTGTTTGGCCACATTCAGCCCGGCTCCTGCCAATACAAAGGCAACTGCTGTCGATATATTAAAAGTTCCGCGTTGATCGCCCCCGGTGCCGCAGGTATCAATTAACCTGGGGGCTTTGCATTCGATCCTGAGGGCCTGACTGCGCATGGTCTCGGCAAAGCCGGCCACCTCCAAGCTTGTTTCGCCCTTCATGCGCATAGCAGTCAAAAAGGCGGCAATCTGGGCTTCACTGCTCTGTCCTGACATGATTACCTGCATGGCGTTTCTGGCTTCCTCACGGGAAAAATGCCGACCGGCTACTGCCTGAGAAAGATAATCCTTTAACATAATGTCCAGCCTCCTTTGCATAAAAAAAAACAGACCACTTCACCGAAAGGGGCGAAATGGTCCGCGGTACCACCCTATTTTGAAAAATACAGTCAATTGGGTAAATAAAAAGACCACTTCACCCCAGGGGCGAAATGGTCGCGATACCACCCTATTTGAAAAGTCTGCACTTTTCCTTATTCAGGTACGGGACAAAAATCCGATACCCTAGCCTGCTAACGGCGGCAGCCGGCCCAGCCTACTTGCAGTTGCTTTCGGTGGACAGCTCACAGGTCCATTCCATATGCTCTCCAGGCCGGTCATCACACCTCCGGAAATCCGGTCACCGGCTCGCTGAACTGAAGTGTACAAATGTACTCGTCCTGCTCACAGCTTTTTACACAAATTAACTTTAGCGTTATTCTATCCCATGTTTTTTGTTTTGTCAAGATTATTTTTTCCGGCAATAACACAAGTTATACCGGAAAATTCGGCGTAAACTACCGCCAGGTACATTAGCTGACGCCACCATTCTCTGCTTTGATGATGCCTGCAATACTGTCAGCCAATTCCTGTAATGTTCCTTGATAATCGGTTGTAAAATCCAGTTTTTTAGAATTTAACAGGCAATCTGTTACCAAATAAGTCTTCATGCCAATTTTAGCTGCCACTAAATCTTCTTCAACATCATTCCCCACCATCAGGCACTCTTGTGGCTGCCGGCCAATCTGGTCGACGATTTCCCGATAATAATCGGGATTGGGTTTGCAAAAATGGCAGTGTTCATAACTGGTAACATGTTTAAAGTTTATATCCCCTAATCCAGCCCAGTCAATACGCTGCCTGACAGCATGTAGCGGGAATATCGGGTTAGTAGCCACAACTACCTCCAAGCCAAGTTCAAGTACCGCCATAACGGCCTGGCGGGCAGCCTTACTGGCTCTGGTTGTTGGCTTTACCAGGACAAAATCCGTCTCATAGAAATTATCCATAACCGGCACAAGCACATCCTCGGTGATACCAATATTAGCCAAAAAATCCTCCCAAAAGACCTGCTGATTGGTTTTGGTTTTATCCTTGCTGTTAATCATAGTCCCGGTCGAGGCTAACAGCTGGTTAATGAACTGTTTGGGTTCGGCGATGCTGGCTGCCCGCCGCCCCATATGCTTTAAGTATTCATGGAAAAACGCATCCTGATCAAGGGGCAATAAGGTTCCATCAAGGTCAAAAAGTACACTCTTTATCATATAGGCAAAAACTCCCTTTATGTAATCTGGTTGCAATCTGCTATACCATAAGTTTACTAAAAAAACTCTTTACAGCCAAGCACGGAATTAAATCTTCGTTTTTTGCATGTGCAGCAAGCAGGAATCCAGCGATTTCCATGGTATATGTATAGGATACATTTACTTAGAGGTGTTTACAATGCAGGTACATCTCGTCTTGGCGCTTGTCGCCTTACTCTGGGGCTTGAACCCGCCGGTAATGAAAATCGGCCTGCTCCATATACCGCCTATGCCTTATAACGCAGTCCGCCTATTCGCGGCACTAGCCGTTGCCTGGCTGATTTTACGCCGTTTATGTATCTGGATACCTTTACGGCAGGAAGATAAAAAATCTGTCCTTATTTCCAGCCTGGGGTTTTTCTTTTTTCAGCTTTTTTTCACTTTCGGCCTGCAGCTCACCACTGCCGGCAACTCATCGCTAATTCTGGGCTGTCTGCCTGTCAGTGTAGCTTTGATCAGTCACTTTCACCGGTTGGAAGCTATTAATCCGGATATCATCAAAGGCATTGCCATCTCCCTGTTTGGCGTAGTTTTGATGGTAGCAGGAACAGGCAAAGAAGTCAGTCTTGCCGGCAATCATATCCAGGGAGCGCTGTTGCTTTTGGCCGCACAAATGTGCTATGGCTATTATACCGTTTTTTCCCGCCCATTGTCGGCAACCTATTCGGTTTATCAGATTACAACCTATATCCTGCTCATTTCCAGCGGCCTCTTCGCCCTGGTATCCCTGCCCTCCATACTTGTTGTTGATTGGCAGGCAGTTCCGTGGCCGGGCTGGGCCAGCTTGTTATATTCCGGCATATTCCCGCTCTGCTTGGCCAATTGTCTCTGGATTTGGGGAACAGCCAAGGCAGGCAGTGCCACCGCATCACTGTATAATAATGTGGCTCCGGTTTTTGCGGTTGGCGCCGGGTATCTGTTTCTGGGGGAAACCTTCGGCTGGCTGCAATTCTTTGGTGCTATGATAATTTTAACCGGTTTGTATGTTGCCAAAAGACAGAGCGCAAAATCGACACCGGCGAGTGGCACTGATTCTGCGTAAGTAAAAATAAAGAAAACACGGCTTGCCCCGAGCCTCAGCGAAGGTGCAAGCCGATGTTGCCTTATCCAGGCGAAAGTTATACTTTCTATCAGGATAAATTAAGTCCCGCATTCCCTAGTCTGGAGTGCGGGACTTATTATGTATACTAATCAGCAGGCCTGCTTAAGTTTTTTAATCTCCTCAATCAGCACAGGCAACACGTCCAAAGCATCACCCACAATGCCAAAGTCGGCAAATTTAAAGATAGGCGCATCGGCATCTTTGTTAATAGCGATAATGATGTCCGAGGTCGACATACCGGCTAAATGCTGGATG
The DNA here is from genome assembly GCF_001941975.2 of Sporomusa sphaeroides DSM 2875. Classification (NCBI taxonomy): domain Bacteria; kingdom Bacillati; phylum Bacillota; class Negativicutes; order Selenomonadales; family Sporomusaceae; genus Sporomusa; species Sporomusa sphaeroides. The sequence goes on from NZ_CP146991.1 coordinate 2,417,454, forward strand.
GCACCACTGATGCCGCAGGCAATATAGACTTTGGGAGCTACGGTTTTGCCGGTTTGTCCGACTTGATGGATAGCCGGCTTCCAGCCGGCGTCAACAGCCGCGCGGGAGGCACCGACAGCGCCGCCGAGTACATTGGCCAATTCTTCAATAAGCGCAAAATTTTCGGGTTTACCCATCCCCCTGCCGCCGGAGACAATGAACTGAGCTTCGTCAAGGTTACAGGAGGCAGTTTCGCTGAGTGTCAGTAATTCAATAAATTTTGTCCTGATATCTTCGGCCTTGACTTTGCTTGCTACCCGCACCAGTTCGCCGCTGCGAGAGGTATCAGGCACAGGACGTTTGAATACATTGGGCCTGACAGTTCCCATCTGCGGCCGATGATTAGGACACAGAATGGTAGCCATAATATTGCCGCCAAAGGCCGGACGCGTCCAGGCAACAAGCCCGGTTTCCTCATCAATGCCTAAACTGGTGCAATCAGCCGTCAGACCTGTACCTACCCGGCAGGCCACCCGCGGGCCAAGATCGCGCCCGTCATTGGTCGCCCCCATCAGAATAACGGAAGGTTTATAGGCAGTGATTAAATCGGTTAAAGCAATGGTATAAGCATCGGTGCTGTAATGCTTATATTCTGCGCCTTCCAGCAAATACACTTTGTCAGCACCGCTGGCAAACAGTTCCCGGGCTAAGGGTTCCACACCTTCACCGATAACTACGGCAGCCAGTTCCTGTCCCATCGCACCGGCAAGTTTACGCCCTTCCCCCAGCAGTTCCAGTCCGACATTACGAACCTTGCCCTGAAATTGTTCTATATATACCCATACACCCTGATAATCACCGGTATCTGCCGCCGGTTCTGCCGCAGCCGGACGAGTGATGGCCGTTACGGGGCATACATCAATACATGCGCCACATACTGTGCAAGCATCGGTAATTACTGCTTTATCGTCTTCCATAACAATCGCCCCGAACGGACAGGCACCGACACAGGCACTGCAGCCTATGCACTGTTCTTTATCTACAATTACAGCCATTTATAATTCCCCCTGCATCAGATAATTTTAGCCTGATTAAGTTTAGTCAGTAACCGGGTTACAGCGGCACGGGCAGTATCTTCCTGAATAATCTCACCCTGTACCCGCTGCTGGGGGGTAAAGATGCGGCGAACCTGGGTAGGTGAACCCTTAAGGCCAATCTCGTCCAAATTTACATCAACATCGGCAGCCGTCCAGACAGGCACCTCTTTGCGATTGGCTTTCATTCTGCCTTTAATACTGGCGTAACGCGGTTCATTAATGGATTTTACCACACTAATTAACACAGGCAATGTGGTTTCAATAACTTCATAACCTTCTTCATGCTCACGTTCCACTCTGACTACCCCATCGGTAATGTCAAGTTTGGAAACATAGGTAAGCTGACTGATTGCCAAATGCTCCGCAAGCTCCGGTCCTACCTGGGCGGTATCCCCATCAATGGCTTGCTTGCCGCAAAGAATAACATCAAAATTACCAAGTTTCTTAATACCTGCAGCCAGGGTCCGGCTGGTAGCCAGTGTATCGGCACCGCCAAAGGCGCGGTCACTCAGTAAAACAGCTTCATCGGCCCCCATGGCAATACACTCTTTCAGCGCTTCGGCAGCCTGAGGTGGTCCCATAGAAATTACCGTTACCTGTCCTCCATGCTTTTCTTTGAGTTTCAGCGCTTCTTCCAAAGCATTTTTATCAAAAGGATTTACAATACTTGGCACACCCTGACGAATCAGCGTATTGGTCTGCGGGTCAATTTTAACCTCAGTAGTGTCAGGCACCTGCTTGACACAAACAATGATTTCCATGCGATAGCCTCCTGTTGTACAATATTCGATTAATAGCAACAAATGTAATATCTCTTATTCTAATATTATTTACGGGACAACTGCAACATTTTTCGCAAATCAATTAAAATTTCGTTGCGATTAAGCAGTAGTTACAGTCCCTTTGCCCAAAAGCCCTTCAATGGCGGCAACAGCTGCCGGTGTCGGCTCAATCCAATATTTTTTCTCCGTCTTTATCACCCGTGTCCGGCTGCTGCCGGTCAGATGCAAATAAACGGCTGCCTGACCATTGTATTTGGTGAGCACTTCCTGCAGCTTGGCTAAAATGACCGGGGTTTCCTGCTCCTGGCGCAAAGTAATTCTAACCTCGGCGCCGGCGTTTTCCAGCAAACTGATATTGTCAGCCATAACCTTGGCGCCTTCTTCGTGAATATTCAGCCGTCCGGAAACCAGGACAGGTAAATCAGGCGCCAACAGGCGGCCTGTTTTTTCAAAAACCTTGGGAAATACGATGACTTCCACTTGTCCGGAAAAATCCTCAAGGCTGATAAAACACATCATACTGCCATTTTTGGTATTAATGCGCTTAGCACTGGCAATGAGCCCGCCTACCCGGATGGGCTGCCCGTCGGTATATTGACCTTCGGCCAAAGTGCCCAGTGCCGGCAGCGTCTCCAATTTAGCACGATATTTATCCAACGGATGACCGGTTACATAAAATCCGGTTATTTCTTTTTCCAAGGCTAAGATCTGTTCCTGCGGCATTTCGGGTATATCCGGCAGGCTGACATCATTTACGCACTCCAGCGTATCGTCCCCAAACAGCCCCAATTGTCCGCTGGCCGCGTCCTTCTGGCGGCAGGCAGCCACTTCGACAGCTTGCTCCAGTACGTGCAGCAGCTGGGAACGGCGGGCATTAAGCGAATCAAAAGCCCCGCATTTAATCAAACTTTCAATAACCCGTTTATTCACCAGCCGCATGTCAACACGGGAGCAAAAATCAACAAGTGACGTAAATTTACCGCCCTTTTGCCGGGCCTTAATTATGCTTTCCAAAGCATTGCCGCCTGCATTTTTTACACCGGCCAAGCCAAAGCGAATGGCTTCGCCGTCAACCGAAAACGAACTGCCGCTGGCATTAATATCCGGCGGTAAAACGGCAATACCCCGGCGGCGGCATTCTTCGATATAGTAACCCACCTTATCATTGGTTCCCATGACACTGGTAAGCAGTGCTGCGTAAAACTCCTGCGGATAGTGGGCTTTTAAGTACGCTGTCTGATAGGCTACCAGGGCATAGGCGGCACTGTGGGATTTGTTAAAACCGTAGTCGGCGAAATGGGTCATAAGTTCGAACACATCATGAGCCAGTTTCGCATCTATCCCCCGTTCGGCGGCCCCTTGGAGAAAGTTTTCCCGCTGCGCATCCAGCACTTCATGTTTCTTTTTCCCCATAGCCCGGCGCAACAGGTCGGCTTGTCCCAGGGTAAACCCGGCCAGTGTGGACGCAATCTGCATAACCTGCTCCTGGTACAGGATAACACCAAAGGTATCTTCGAGGATGGGCTCTAAGAGCGGATGCAGATAGGTAACTACCTTCTTACCGTGGCGGCCATCAATAAAATCAGATACCATGCCGCTTCCCAAAGGACCCGGGCGGTAGAGCGCCACCAGGGGAATGAGGTCGTCAAACCGTTCCGGCCTCAAGTCTTTCACCAGATTGGTCATGCCGCTTGATTCCATTTGAAACACGCCGGAGGTATCACCGACAGCCAGCATGGCGCAGGTTTTGGCATCTTCCAGCGGAATGGTTTCAATATCCAGTTCCTGTCCCCGGTTTTCCCGGATAAGGGCGATGGCATCACCAATAACCGTCAGGGTTCTCAGCCCCAGTAAATCCATCTTCAGCAGACCGATTTCTTCAATCCGGTCTTTGTCAAACTGAGTGGTAAGAAAACCTTCACTGGAAAGCTGCAGCGGGGCAAAATGTGTCAGCGGCTCTTTCGCAATAACCAGGCCGGCGGCATGGGTGGAAGCATGGCGCGGCAAGCCTTCCACCGCCATGGCAAGATCAACCAGTTTCTTTACTGTTTCTTCGCTGTCATAGAGGTCTTTTAACTCCCGGTTGGCTGTTAACGCTTTTTTCAAAGTGATACCCAGTTCGGCAGGTACTAATTTGGCAATACGGTCAACCTCGCCATAGGGCAGATTTAACGCCCGTCCCACATCGCGGATCGCCGCCCGCGCCGCCATAGTTCCAAAAGTGATAATTTGCGCTACACGGTCACTGCCATAGCGTGCTACAACATATTCGATGATTTTACTGCGGCGTTCATAACAAAAATCTATATCAATATCAGGCATAGATACCCGTTCCGGATTTAAAAACCGTTCAAACAGCAGGCCGTATTTAAGCGGGTCAATATTAGTAATGCCTAACAAATAGGCAACAATACTGCCAGCCGCCGAACCCCTTCCCGGCCCTACAGGAATGGACTGGCTACGGGAATAGTTGACAAAGTCCCAGACAATGAGGAAGTAGCTGGAATAACCCATTTTTTTTATGACACCCAGTTCATAAACAAGCCTTTCCTCCACTGCCGGCGTTGCCTGCGGATACCGCCGGCAAACCGCCTCCCGGCATAGCTGGGCAAGATAGTCATCGTCATTGATGCCATCCGGTGTAGGAAAATCAGGCAGGTAGAGCCGGTCAAAATCAAAGGTGACATTGCAGCGTTCAGCAATCTTCAGGGTATTGCTCAAAGCTTCCGGATACCCGGCAAACAGCTCAGCCATTTCCGCCGGACTTTTCAAGTAAAAATCGTCACTGGGAAACCGCATCCGGCCGGGTTCGTCCACAGTCTTGCCTGTTTGAATACAAAGCAGAACATCATGGCATTCGGCGTCCTCTTTGTTAATATAATGAGCGTCATTGGTGGCAACAAGACCAAGTTCCAGCTTTGCCGCCAGTTTGACCAAATGCTGGTTTGCCTGTTTTTCTTCAGGCATGCCGTGATCCTGCAGTTCGATAAAGAAATTGTCCTGTCCGAAAATCTCCTTATACTCAGCAGCCAAAGCCTCGGCTCCGGCCAGATCTCCCCGCAAAATCGCCGCAGGTATCTCACCGGCAATGCAGGCACTCAAGCCAATCAGGCCTTCACTATAGCTGCGCAGTATTTCCCGGTCAATCCGGGGTTTGTAATAAAAACCTTCACTGTAGCCGCGCGATACCAATTCGATAAGATTGCGATACCCCTGCTCGCTGGCGGCCAGCAGCACGAGATGATAATATGACTCCCCTTCCACAGCTGCTTTATCGAACCGCGAGCGTGGCGCAACATATACTTCACAGCCGATAATTGCTTTAATGCCATGCTTCTTGGCTTGTTTATAAAAATCGATTGTGCCGTACATCGTACCATGGTCAGTCATGGCTACTGCCGGCATTCCCAATTCCTTGGCCCGGCGCACCATATCTTCAATTCGGGCAGCGCCGTCTAACAGGCTATATTCGGTGTGATTATGCAAATGGACAAAAGATACGCCTGTATTATAAGTTTTATCTGTATTCATAAGGTTTCTCATCATCCCTGTAATCATCATTCAGCAATCTTTGCTGTAGCATGAAACATATATCTTTCTTTGTGTATTATATCATATTCTTGCGAAACAACGTGGTTTAATTTTTGTCCGTTGTTTTGTCAAGTCTATAGTACCTTGTGCCACCTAATTATTTGGATTATATAGCAGTCTTTTTCCGTCCTGCGTTGTTGTCGTCGCCTTACATATGTCCGATATGCGCGGCTCCTCCGCCTAGCAGGGCGAAAAAATCCTTGCTATTTAATCTCAAATTTTAAGTGCCACAAGGTACTAGCAGGTATTTGTCAATTTCATGTGGAAATTGTACAAAAAAGAAAGGCGAGAGGTGTTATTTACTTGCATAATATAGGGATTTTACAGTTAACGCAGAATCTGGATGATGCCGTACATGGCTTTAAATCCGGGCTGACCGGACAAGATTTGGCTGTTGAGTTTCATTATGTAAATGCCGATGGCGCTTTGCATGATTTACCGCAGCTTGCCGGCAAACTGGCTAAACAAAAGGTTGACCTCATTTTTGCCTGTTCTACCCCGGCTGCGCAGGCGGCTGTTGCTTTAGCAGGCAATATCCCGGTAGTTTTCACACCGGTCTTTGACCCGGTAGGTGCGGGACTGGTTAAAACCATGGACAAGCCGGGGGGCAAAGCCACGGGCATGGCAGGTATGGTTCCGGCTGCCGCCAAAGCGGCGTTTATCCGTGAGCTTTTGCCGTCAGCTAACAACATCGGCATTTTATATCACAGCGGCGACAGCAATGCCCTGCTGGAGATAAGTAATTTTAAACAAGCGGCAGCCGGCCTGTTTAGTCTTGTTGAACTGCCTGCAGACAAAGCTGAGGATTTGTCGGTATTGGCAGATCGACTGCCGCCAAACCTGGATGCTCTGTTTCTCCCCATTGGGCGGGTCATCGAAGAAAATTTCGCCAGTGTAGCCTACTATGCCGAAGCGGCAAACCTGCCAATCATTACTTCCCATGCCCCCAATGTGCCAGCAGGAGCATTAGGAGCGCTTGTGGCCAACCACTTCGAACTGGGACGCGCTTGTGGTGCCCAGGCAGCACAAATTCTTGCCGGGGCTGAACCTGGCAATATTCCTGTCGGTATTGTTGAACATCCCGAAATTCAACTGAATACCTTCGTGGCAGCCAATCTGGGAATTGAACTGTCTCCGTCACTGCTGGTCAAAGCGAAAGAAGTGTTTGAGTAATTCTTAATTTGGAGTGAACTACATGCTATTAACCCGGCAATCTGTTGAACTTTTAGCGCCTGTCGGCACTTGGGAAGTATTAGAAGCGGCAATTACAGCCGGCGCCGATGCCGTATATCTTGGCGGCAAACGCTTTAACATGCGCCTGCACCGGACTGATACCAATTTTGATGATAAAAAACTGACCCAGGCTATTACCTACGCTCACGCCCGTAACGTCCGTCTATATGTTACTGTCAATAACCTTATCAGTGAACGGGAAATCCCCGGTGTGCGCGATTATCTCAAATTTTTAAATGAAATCCAGCCAGATGCACTGATTGTCCAAGATCTGGCCATCCTGGAACTGGCGCGGGAAATCAACCTTACTGTTCCCCTGCACGCTTCAGTTATGATGAATACTCATAATGAACATACCATAAAAGCGCTTATGGACTATGGCATTACCCGGGTGGTAACCAACCGTGAATTGACATTGTCCCAGCTCTCGCTGCTCAGGGAGCGTACCGGCGTTGAACTGGAATATTTCATTCATGGCGACATGTGCGCAGCTCACAGCGGTCAGTGCTTCCACTCCGGTGTAGTATTCGGCCAAAGCTCCAACCGCGGCCGCTGCCTGAAACCCTGCCGCTGGCCCTACCAGCTTGTCGATACCCTTACCGGTCAGGCTGTGGCCGCAAAAGACCCCGGACCGTATAAATTAGCACTTAAGGATATGTGCATGTACACGGCTTTACCGCAGCTGATTCAATCTGGTGTCTGCTCCTTCAAAATTGAAGGCCGCATGCGTACGGCCGATTTTGTCAGCCGGATTGTAAGGCTATACCGCAAAGCCCTTGACCGCTATATTGCCGACCCCAATGGCTACACCTTTGATGCCACAGACTGGCAAGAACTTTATGAATACCGTTCCCGTGACTTTTCAACCTGTTATGCGCTTGGCAATCCAGGTGCCAGCTCTATTGGCTATACCGGTGAACGCGAGCCCCGCTTTTTCAGTCAGGCAGTCAAAGAAGCCGGCGTCACCGGCAGTGCGGCAGTCCTGGTACCAAATACCGGGTCGGACAATCCTTCCCTGCGGCTGCGTCCTGCTCTTGCCGTGCGGGTGGCTGACCTTGCTTCACTAACCAGCGCCTTTGCCAATGGTGCCGATATTGCCTATATTGGCGGTGAGGCTTTTGCTCCCGGTAAGCCCTGGAGTCTGGAGGATATAAAAGCTGCCGTCAAACTGGCGGATGACCGGCAAGTGCAGGTTATTGTCACTACGCCGCGCATTACCATGGAACGGGAAGCCGGCGAGCTTGAACAATTATTTGCCGGTTTGGAAACCCTAAAGCCACATGGTCTGATGGTTTCCAATAGCGGCATGCTGCGCCTGGCAAAACAGACCTCCAGCCTGTCAATCCAGACTGACTTTTCATTTAATCTCTTCAATCACCTTACCGCCGCCTGGCTCAAAGACAACGGCGCCAGCAAAGCAACGATCTCCCTGGAAGCTACTTATGAACAAATTACCGAACTGGCCAAGCACAGCCCCTTGCCGCTGGAAATGATTATTCATGGCGCCATTGAGGCTATGGTACTGGATCACTGTATACCGTCAGCCATTATGGCCGGCACTGCCACCCATCCCTGCCATGACCTGTGTTCCAACCGGCACTACTCCCTCTTAGACAGTGCCGGTGAACGGCATGACATTAAGATTGATCAATACTGCCGCAACCATATTCTCTTTGCCAAAGATCTGTGCCTGCTTCCCCACCTGGCTGCACTTATGCAGGCAGGCATCGTTAATTACCGGATTGAAGGCCAGCATTACAGCTCCGAACTAGTCGGCATAATTACAGCTGCCTATCGCGCAGAACTTGACAAACTGGCTGCTGGTGATACCTATGTGTTTGACAAAACAATTATTGACAGAATTGCCGGCCCGCGGCAGTTGGGTATCGGGGCTTTTCGCTATCGCGTATCACGCTAGACTGTTGGCTAGAATTTGCTGCTGAGGCTGAAAGGATGAAAATATGACTACGACAAACCAGGAGCAATACTTAGGACCTGATGAAATACTTCGAAAAAAGAAGGAGTATATGATCCCTTGCGTTTACCATTTTTATACTGAACCGATGCAGTTAGTCAAGGGGGAAATGCAATACCTGTATGACCATACCGGCAAACAATATCTTGACTGCTTTGCCGGAGTATCTGTGGTTAACTGCGGCCATTGCCACCCGGAGATTACCAAAGCCGTCTGTGATCAGGTGATGACCCTGCAGCATACCTGCACCATTTATCTTACCGAAAATATTGTTAATTTGGCGCAGCGCCTGTCCCAAATTACCCCCGGGCGCCTCCAGAAAACCTTTTTCTGTTCCAGCGGCACCGAGGCCAATGAAGGCGCTGCCCTGCTAGCATCAATCTATACCGGTAAACAGGAATTCATCAGCCTGCGTCAAGGCCTGCACGGCCGTACCAAACTGACCATGAGCCTGACCGGTTTGTCGATGTGGCGTACCGATACCAGCCCGGTTGGCGGCATCAGCTTTGCGCCCAATGCCTACTGCTTCCGCTGCCCTTATGGCAAACGCCATCCTGAATGTGACCTGGCTTGCGCCAATGAACTTGAAACAATAATTAAGACCACCACCGCCGGCCAGGTTGCCGCCTTTATCGCCGAACCCATTCAGGGCAATGGCGGCATCATTACTCCGCCACCCGGTTATTTTAAACGGATCAAAGAGATTCTGGACAAATACAACATTCTCCTAATCATTGATGAAATCCAGACCGGCTTTGGCCGTACCGGCAAGATGTTTGGGATTGAACATTACGGTGTGGAACCGGACATTATGACTATGGCCAAGGCCTTAGGCAATGGCACGCCTGTCGGCGCCTTTACTGCCCGTCCTGAAATAGCCGACACCTATACCCGCCCCGGCGCTTCAACCCTTGGCGGCAACCCGGTCACTTCGGCCGCTGCTCTGGCAACCCTGGAGGTGCTTACCAAGAACAACCTGACCGCACAGGCGGCCCTGCTTGGCGAATATCTCAAACAAGGTCTGACTGAATTACAAAAAAAGCATCCCCTTATAGGTGATATTCGCGGCCATGGCCTCATGCTCGGAGCGGAAATAGTCAAACCGGACAAATCGCCGGCAACCGAACAGCTTGACCGCATGTTAGAAGAGATGAAAAACCGCGGTTTCCTTATTGGCAAAAACGGCCCTGACCGCAATGTAATGGCCTTCCAGCCGCCACTGGTTATTAGCCGTGATGATCTGGATAATTTATTGAATAATTTGGCTGATGTACTAGCCACAATGGGTTAATCCTATTAAAACTAAGGTTATTTTCCACATTGCCCGCACTTCGGAAAGCTTTCCGGGTGCGGGCTCTTTTTATAGCAAAAACTGTGTTCCTGAGGTAAATAAGTATAAGCTAAGCAATATCTATTCATGCTATAGCTAACAAAATTGTCTTATAAACAGGGAGGGTTCTGTATTTGAATATCGTTGTTTGTATCAAGCAAGTTCCCGGCACCACCGAGGTGGAGGTAGACCAAGAAACAGGTGTCCTGAAACGTGAAGGGGTAGATTCCAAGATGAACCCTTACGATTTATATGCTGTCGAAACAGCCCTGCGGCTTAAAGAGCAGTATAACGCCGTAATTAAAGCAGTAAGCATGGGCCCCCCTCAGGCGTCTGTAATTATTCAGGAAGCCTTTATGATGGGCGTTGATGATGGAATTTTACTGACAGACAGAAAATTTGGCGGTGCCGATGTGTTGGCAACATCGTACACCTTAGCACAGGGTCTTAGAAAAATGGGTGATTTTGACCTCATCATTTGCGGCAAACAAACCACCGATGGGGATACCGCCCAGGTCGGTCCGGAACTGGCTGAATTTTTGGATATTCCCCATGTGGCTTATGTACGACGGATCGTAGAAGTCACACAACACTCTATTATCGTAGAAATGGATATGACAAATACCGTGGAAACTGTTGAAGTATTATTTCCCTGCCTGATAACCGTTGAAAAAGAAATTTTTCAACCCCGCCTCCCCTCTTTTAAATTAAAGCTGCAAACTAAAGATAAGGAGATAGCCTTCTACGGGCTGAAAGATTTTACCGACCAGGACGAATTAAAATACGGCCTCAATGGCTCACCGACAAGGGTGCTGCGGATTTTTACACCTGAGTCAAACATTGACAGAGAAATCTGGCGCGGCAACGCTGATGAACTGGCAGGCAAAATGGCAGCAAAATTGCAAGCATGTAAGCTGGTGTAAGGAGGACGGCTATGTCCAAAATTATAATTAGACAAGACTTAGTAACCAATCCCGATGATTTAATTAAAATCTGTCCATTTGGCGCAATTGAGTATGACAACAACTATCTGTCCATTAATGCGGCTTGTAAGATGTGTAATATTTGTGTCAAAACAGGTCCTCAGGGGGTATTTTCCTGCTTTGAGGAAAAAGTTGAGGAAATTGACAAAAGTCTCTGGCGCGGTATTTCCGTCTACGTTGATCATCATCACGGCCACATTCATCCGGTCACCTATGAATTGATTGGCAAAGCCAAAGAACTGGCTGCCAAAATCAAGCACCCGGTGTATTGTTTATTTATTGGCCGCGATATTAGCCAGACTGCTCACAGCTTGCTAGCCTATGGTGTTGATGATGTTTTTGTTTACGATAACCCGGAATTAGAGGATTTCAGAATTGAACCCTATACTGCTGTCTTCGAGGATTTCATCAACAGGCAGAAACCCAGCATTATCTTAGTTGGCAGTACTAATCTCGGCCGGTCCCTGGCTCCCAGGGTGGCAGCCCGTTTTGGTACAGGCTTAACAGCCGATTGCACCATCCTGGATGTGGATGAGGATACGAATTTAGCCCAAATACGTCCGGCCTTCGGCGGTAATATTATGGCCCACATTTATACCCCTAACCATCGCCCGCAATTTGCGACAGTGCGTTATAAGGTTTTTTCCGCACCGCAAAAAATCTCTCAGCCAACCGGCAAAGTTACGTTCTGCGACATAGCAAACCAGGCACTGCAATCACGCATCCGGGTTCTGAGCACAAAAGATAAAGAAAAAGTCCGCAGTGTGGAAGATGCCGAAATTATTGTTGTTGCCGGCAGAGCCGTAAAAAACCAGAAAGACCTGGATATTATTAACAAGCTGGCAGAACAATTAGGGGGAATGGTTGCCGTAACCAGACCACTTATTGAGGCTGGGCTGGCTGATGCCAGACTACAAATCGGGTTAAGCGGCAGAACTGTAAAGCCCAAGCTGCTTATCGCCTGCGGCGTATCCGGTGCTATCCAGTTTGTTGCCGGAATGGACAAGGCGGATGTGATTTTTGCCATAAATAATGATGATAATGCTCCGATTTTTAACATTGCCCACTACGGGATTGTAGGTGATGTTTTTGAAATCGTACCAAGATTAATGGAATTGCTTGACCAATCCCGCCAAATGTAAAATCTCATAATTAGGAGCTGGTGGTGTGTCCTACAAAAAAATTGACCAACAAGACATTGACTTTTTGGTATCACTGTGCGGCACGCGCGTGCTTGCCGGACAAGATGTGCCGGAAACCTACAGCCGCGACGAATTAAGTATGATAAGAAACTATCCTGAAGTAGTTGTCGAAGTATTAACTACTGAGGAAGTAGCAAAAATAATGAAATATGCTTACGACAATACGATTCCTGTTACTCCCCGCGGCCAGGGAACCGGCCTTGTCGGCGGCTCGGTTGCCTTACATGGGGGAATCATGATCAGCACCGTGCGAATGAATAAAATTCTCGAGCTTGATGATGAAAACCTGACAATAACAGTACAACCGGGTGTTCTGCTCATGGAACTGGCAGCCTATGTCGAAAAACACGATTTCTTTTATCCGCCTGATCCTGGTGAAAAAAGCGCAACCATCGGCGGCAATATCAGCACCAATGCCGGCGGTATGCGCGCTGTCAAATACGGTGTCACCAGGGATTATGTGCGTGGACTGGAGGTTGTACTGCCCCATGGCGAAGTCATTAATCTCGGTGGCAAGAATGTAAAAAACAGTTCCGGTTATAGCCTGAAAGATCTTATTGTTGGTTCTGAGGGAACGCTGGGCTTTGTAACTAAAGCTATTTTACGTCTGCTGCCGCTGCCCAAAAAAGCCTTGAGTCTGTTAATCCCTTTCCCTGATCTTGGTCAAGCTATCGAAACCGTGCCGAAAATAATTAAGGCAAAATCTATCCCAACCGCTGTCGAATTCATGGAACGCGAGGTCATTCTCGCAGCAGAAGAATTTTTGGGCAAAAAATTTCCTGATACTTCAGCTGACGCTTATTTACTCCTTACCTTTGACGGCAATAGTACCGAAGAACTGGAAAAGGCGTATGAGCGGATTGCTCATATTTGTTTGGATTCAGGCGCCTTTGATGTCTTGATTTCCAATACACCTGAAAGACAGCAATCTATCTGGTCGGCCAGAGGCGCTTTCCTCGAAGCCATCAAGGCCTCTACCACCGAAATGGATGAATGTGACGTAGTTGTACCCCGCAACAAAATTGCAGAGTTCGTAAAATTCGCCCGCAGTCTGCAAGACAAGCTGGGAGTCCGGATTCAAAGCTTTGGTCATGCCGGTGACGGCAACCTGCATATCTATGTACTGCGGGACAAGCTGGCGCAAGCAACCTGGGAAACTAAACTGGAGGAAAGCATGCAGGCAATGTATGCCAAAGCAACAGAGCTAGGCGGGCAAGTATCGGGTGAACATGGCATCGGCCATGCGAAACAACCCTACTTAGCCTGCTCGTTAGAGGCTGAACACGTTGGCTTGTTTCGGAGTATAAAACAAACCTTTGATCCTAAAAACATATTAAATCCGGGTAAAGTTTGCTAATGCTGTATTAGCCGCGCATAACCCGCAGCTTGCCGACACTTTTCCGGGTGCGGGCATCTTTCGGCCCTGCTGCCGGCGGCATTACCGTTATATGACGCCGCCGTTCACCGGTTAAACGCAAAACATGTGCCGTACACATAGTAAGGGCAAACAACGCCCAGAAACCGGCAAAAAATTGTCCGGCAGCGGATTCCATAAATACCGGCAGTTGAGTGGCAAACAGCATTAGCATGGCACTAAGAGCAATCAGGCATAATGATGAGCCGAATTTGCCGGTTTTAGCCTTTAATCTTTTCATACCGCTGACTCCTCCCATCAGATTGACTACAAAATGAATGTCAGTATACTATTGAAATATATGAAAGTGATTGAGTGAGTATGTGCAATAATAAAACAGCCGGCTTGACTTCACCAGTCTGCCGGCTGTTTATTATTGCACATACTTTATTCGTTTTTCACCCGTACATAGGTAGGTACTGAATAGGCGAAAATCTTTTTATCCACTTCAATATTGGCGTAAGCATAAAGTATTACTCTGTCTGAAACCCGCTGTACACAGCCGCCCAGAACATAGCATACTCCATTTAAAAAATCGCTCATACGCTGTTGGGTAGCGGCATCTACCTGCTGGTAGTTGACCACAACAGCAATATTCGTTTTGAGATAATCGGCATATGCCTGCACATCGTCAAAGCTTGTTGGCAAATCCACATATAATTTCAGTTGTCCCGGTTGTTGAGTATGTACTTTAAGCTTGGGACGACGTTCGGTTTCCTGTACCGCCATTTCTTTTGCCCCGGCAGACACTTCTGATTTTCCCGGTGCTGCTGTTTCTTCTTCCAGCGGTATCAAAAAGTTAGTCAATTTATCAATTAATCCAAGCGCCACCGTTCAACGCCTCCCTAGATACTTATCTCAAATCTTCAAGATTTTCTAGGAAAGTATTCGACATACTTTATGCTAATTCCTGCCAGACTGCGGCGAAATTTTGTGTTACAGGTAAAATAGGGTGAAATCTCCCAATATGGTAGGACTGTGGCACTAAAGCAAAGACAAAGTTCCCGATAATAACCTAAAAAACTGTTACGCTTTCTAGTATTGCCATGCTTTTAAATAGGTATATCTAGAATATTTGCCGACATTCTTCGCACCCGACACCATGGCTGAGCACTTGCTCATCCCGGCTGGCATCCCGGTATACTGTCACGCCTTTACACCCCTGATCATAGGCTGCAAAAAATACCCTGGCAACGTCTTCACAGGTAGCGTCCTTGGGCAGATTTACCGTTTTGGAAACACCATTATCGGTGTATGCCTGAGCTGCAGCCAATTGGGCTACATGCCATGCAGGCTCAATTTCATGGGCGGTAGCCAGCACACGCTTCACTCTGTCAGGCAGTGCCAGGCCGGCCACACTTCCCGCCAGGGCTATTTGCTCATTAACTGCTTGTGTCAGCAGCCCCTGCTGCCTGAGGTAATTAACAGCCACCGGATTTACACTGGTAATCAACCTGCCGTCAAGAACTCTCCGGGTCAAGGCCAGGGCAAACAGTGGTTCTATACCGCTTGAACAGCCTGCAATTATACTGATGGTTCCTGTCGGCGCGATGGTGGTTACTGTAGCATTACGCATATGCTCATAACCCTGCCGGGGGTAAATACTATCAGCAAAAGCGGGAAAACTGCCTCGCTCCCGTCCCAGTTCGGCTGACATGGCTCTCGCCTCAGTTGTAACTGCCTGCATAATATCCTTGGTTAATTGGACTGCTTCCTGACTGGCATAGGGCAAATCAAGCAAAATAAACAGTTCGGCCAATCCCATAATTCCTAACCCAATTTTCCGGGTTTTCCTGGTGGCTTCCGTCACTTCCGGCAGCGGATAACTGTTGATATCGATGACATTATTCAAAAACCGGACTGCCAGTCTAACAGTCCGGGTCAGTTTATGTTTATCAAGGCTAACTCTCTGCCCCTTATTTGCTGTTAGCAGCCGGGTAAGGTTGATTGAACCTAACACACACGATTCATATGGCAGCAGCGGCTGCTCGGAGCAGGGATTAGGAGACTCAAATAAGCCCAAAGCAGGCGTAGGGTTAGCTTTATTGACAATATCTAAAAAAAACAGTCCGGGCTCGCCGTTCTCCCAGGCCATCTGTACCAGCAAGTCAAATATTTCCCGGGCAGGCACAGTCCGGACCGGAGTATGATTTTGGGGATTTATCAACTCGAAATCAGCCTGCTGTTTAACAGCTTCCATGAAAGCGTCGGTTATACCTACCGACAGGTTAAAGTTATTGAGTACATCATGCCGGCGTTTAGCAGTAATAAAAGTAAAAATATCAGGGTGGTCCACCCGCAATACCGCCATATTGGCACCACGCCTGGCAGCCCCCTGTTTAACAACCTGTGTAGCCAAATCATAGATATGCATAAAAGATACCGGGCCGCTTGCGGCTCCACCGGTTGCTCCTACCCGGGCGCCTTCCGGGCGCAGGCGGGAAAAGGAAAAACCGGTGCCGCCACCGCTCTGATGAATGAGGGCAGTATGTTTCAGAGTATCAAAAATACCGGCTAAGGAATCTTCTATTGGTAAAACAAAACAAGCAGCTAACTGGGCCTTGGGCTTTCCCGCATTGATAAGTGCAGGAGAATTGGGGAGAAACGTCCCGGAAGCCAGCAGCTCATAATATGCCTGGGCTGCCTGGGCGGCATTTTGCCCATAGCCGGCTTCAGCACCGGCTATGTAATCAGCCACCCGGCGAAATAAGAGTTCGGGGGTTTCATCTTCGCGCAGGTATCTGGCGCGAAGTACTGTTTCAGCCTCAGGTGATAACAATATCATGGTTACCCCTCCCGCTTGTCATTGTGAATAGTAAAGTGTACCTTGCTTAAGCCTCTTTTTTCCGCTCGCGTCCGCGGGCATGTCTGTCCAGGGTTGCTTTGCGCAGCCGGATGCTTTGTGGAGTGACTTCCACAAGTTCATCATCATTAATATATTCAAGCGCCTGCTCCAGGCTGAAAATGCGCGCCGGAGCCAGCCGGACAGCATCATCAGAGCCACTGGCCCGCATGTTGGTAACATGTTTTTTCTTGCAGGGATTAACATCCATATCCATTTCCCGGGCATTTTCGCCAACGATCATGCCCTGATATACGGCTTGCCCCGGAATAACAAACATAATGCCTCTGTCCTGAATGCTATTGATGCCATAACCACTGGTTTCACCAGCCTCAAACGCCACTAGAGCCCCACGGGTACGGCCGGGAATATCGCCTTTATAGGGTACATAGCCATGAAACACATGGTGCATAATGCCATTGCCCTTAGTATTGGTCAAAAACTCTGACCTAAAACCAATCAGCCCGCGCGCCGGAACAATAAATTCCATCCGCAGGTAACCGGCCAGTTCCACCATATTGACAAGTTCTGCCCGGCGAGTTCCCAGAGATTCCATAACTGCGCCCATAAATTCCTGCGGTACGTCAATTGTCAAAAATTCCATTGGCTCGCAGCGCTGTCCGTTAATCTGCTTATAAATTACCTGGGGTTTGCCGATTTGCAGTTCATAGCCTTCACGGCGCATGGTTTCGATAAGAATGGATAAATGCAATTCGCCCCGGCCGGCAACTTCAAAAGCGTCCGGGCTGTCAGTTTCGATAACCCTCAGGCTAACATTGGTTTGCGCCTCGCGGAACAGACGGTCCCTAATATGGCGGGAGGTAACATACTGACCTTCCCTCCCGGCAAACGGGCTGGTATTAACCGCAAACAGCATCGCCAAAGTCGGTTCATCAATCCTGATGGTCGGTAAGGCTTCCGGATTTTCGGTATCGGCCACAGTATCACCAATATTGACCGTTTCCAAGCCAATCATGGCAATGATATCACCCAAGGCCGCTTCCTTAACCTCGGTACGCTTTAAGCCCTCATATATATATAGTTTACCGATTTTGGCCTTTTCCTGAGTCTCACCGGTCAGAACAGTAACATTTTGTCCGGACACAATACGCCCCCGCACAACCCGGCCAATGGCAATCCGCCCGACATAATCGTCATAATCGAGGGTGGTTATCATGACCTGCAGCGGACCGTCAATTTCGCCCTGCGGTGCAGGTATGGTTCTCTCAATACATTCAAACAAAGGCAGCAGGTTGTCGCTTTCGTCGGCCATTTCCATTTTTGCAATACCTGACCTGGCAGTAGCGTAGACAACCGGGAAATCAAGCTGCTCATCATCGGCCTCAAGCTCAATAAACAGTTCTAAAACCTCATCAACAACATCCTCCACCCTTTGATCCGGGCGGTCGATTTTATTTATAACCACAATGGGTTTCAATTTTTGTTCCAATGCTTTTCTCAACACATATTTAGTCTGAGGCATAGGTCCTTCAAAGGCGTCAACCAAGAGCAGCACACCATCAACCATGTTGAGAACCCGCTCCACTTCGCCGCCAAAATCGGCGTGACCCGGAGTGTCAACAATATTAATTTTGGTATTGTTATACATTACCGCCGTGTTTTTAGACAGGATAGTAATGCCGCGTTCCCGCTCAATGTCGTTAGAGTCCATAACGCGTTCGGCTACATGTTCATTGGCGCGGAAAACGCCGCTTTGTTTAAGCATAGCATCGACCAAAGTGGTTTTACCATGGTCAACATGGGCAATAATTGCAATATTACGTAAGTCGTTTCGTTCCATATATAATGCTTGTCCTCCCTAAATAAACAGAAGGATGCATTTAGCTGCACCCTTCTGTAGTGTAATGCACAATTCACTATATTATACCAACCAGCAAATGTCAAATAAAAATTATCATATCACGACCATAAATCACTGAGTGTCTTTTTAACAAATGTCCGGATTTTCTCAACACGCTTAAGCACTGCCTGAAGATTGGCGGAATTGGCAGCCACCAGGTCTTCGAGCCTGCGCCGGAAGTCGGCGTATTCTTTTTCCATTTCCTCGAGCTGATCTCTAAGCTGCTGAACGGCTGGCTCAACCGTCGTAATCGCCGAAGGCTCAATGTTCCAGGTCCGTCCGTCAATCTGGGCAGCATCACCATATTTCGGAATATATGTCGCTATGCCAAACTCTTCATTAATCATTTTGCCAAAAGGTTCTGACCGGTCCTCTTCACCATGCACAATAAAAATATTAGCCGGTTTTGTTGTAAAATTTTTCAGCCAGGAAGTCAGTTGGCTCTGATCGGCGTGAGCCGAAAAACCTTCCATATTATGAATTTCCGCTCTAACACTGATTTCCTCACCCATAATCTTAACTTTTCTGGCACCGTCCAGTATCCGGCGTCCCAAACTGCCCTGCGACTGATAGCCGACAAACAATATAGTGCTTTCCGGCCGCCATAGGTTGTGTTTTAAGTGATGAAGAATACGCCCGGCATCGGCCATACCGCTGGCCGATATAATGATGGCCGGTTTATCCAGACTATTAATGGCCTTGGACTCCTCAGCCGTTTTGGTGTAAACCAGCTGCGGCAGGCGCAGCGGCTGCTCCTGATCGCCATACATCAGATCATAGGCTTCTTTATCATACTCTTGTGAGTTTTTCAAAAATACATTGGTTGCCGCTATCGCCAGCGGACTGTCCACAAAGATGGGAATTTCCGGTATCGAACCTGCTTTAAACAACTTATACAAATGATACAGCAGGGTTTGGGTGCGGCCAACAGCAAAGGACGGAATAACCAGATTGCCGCCTTTGGCTGCGGTATCATTAACATACTTGGCTAACAGCTCAATGGGGTCGCCAGGCTCATGCTGCCGGCCGCCGTAAGTAGATTCAAGAACAATATAATCGGCTGATTCAATGATGGCCGGGTCTTTAATAATCGGCTGATCAGGCTGCCCCATATCACCGGAAAACAAAATTTTGGCGGTTTGACCATTTTCCGTTCCCCATACCTCAATCATGGAAGAACCTAAGATATGGCCGGCATCCCTGAATTGAATGGTAACCTCCTCAGACAGTGTCAGCTTAGTATCATAGGCTGCGGGTGAAAACTGATTGAGGCAAGCATAAGCATCTGCTACCGTATACAAGGGTTCTACCGGTTTGCGTCCGGCACGCTGCCCTTTTCTATTGGCAATTTCCGCATCAAATTCCTGAATATGAGCACTATCAGGCAACATAATGCTGCATAGTTCGGCAGTTGCTTTCGTAGCGTAAATAGGCCCTTTAAAGCCTGAGTTGCACAATTTGGGCAAAAGCCCGCTGTGATCAATGTGCGCATGAGTTAAAAACACAGCGTCAATCTCGGCCGGGTTATATAAAAAATCCCGTCTATTTAGTGCCATAATGGCTTTTGACCCCTGAAACAGGCCGCAGTCAATCAAAAACTTTTTCTGACCGATTTCCAAAAGGTACGAGGAACCTGTTACCATTCCAGCGGCTCCCAAAAAAGTTAAACGCATAGCTTTGTCTCCTTTTCAGCATTTTGTTACTGTGTATAATATTCTAAATTCAATACCCTTGCCTGCTTTCCCTGCAAAAATAATAAAAACCGGGGCATTTTGCTCCCGGTTAAAAACTTCTGCTATACCCTTGTCTTAGCCTTCCCCTAATACCCGTACCTCCGGATGCAGGGAAATACCAAACTGTTGATAGACACGATCCTGAACTTTACTGATAAGTGACAGCACATCCCGGGCTGTCGCACCACCGGCGTTAATAATAAACCCCGCATGTTTGGTTGAAACCTGTGCGCCACCGACACGGGCACCTTTGAGGCCGGCCTGCTCAATCAGGGTACCGGCAAAATACCCCGGCGGCCGCTTAAAGGTGCTGCCGGCACTGGGCATATCAATCGGTTGTTTGCTGTGCCGTTTGTTTGTATAATCCTCAATACGAACCTGAATAGAGCTATCCTCACCGGCAGACAAAGCCAGTTCAACCTCGCAGACAAGGCAGCCGTTTTCCTGAAAAACACTGTGCCGGTAACCAAAAAGCAGTTCTTCCCGGACAAACCGTTGCCGTTTGCCATTGGCGCATACCGCAGTGACAGCCTGCACCACCTGACTCATATCGCCTTCATAGGCTCCGGCATTCATGAATACCGCACCGCCAATACTGCCGGGAATACCAATGGCAAACTCAAAGCCTGTGAGTTTGGATTTGGCGGCATATTGCGATACCTCTGAGAGCAACGCACCGGCTCCGGCAAACACAGTCGTGCCGTTATGCCGGATATACCCCATTTCAGCGCCAAATTTAATAACCAGACCGCGAATGCCC
This sequence comes from Sporomusa sphaeroides DSM 2875, assembly GCF_001941975.2. NCBI lineage: Bacteria > Bacillati > Bacillota > Negativicutes > Selenomonadales > Sporomusaceae > Sporomusa > Sporomusa sphaeroides. The sequence goes on from NZ_CP146991.1 coordinate 2,438,236, forward strand.
CGGTCCAGCACCAATACATTAGAACCATTCCCCAACACAGTGACAGGTACAGTACAAGCTTCAGCAAGTGCAAGCACCTCCGCCACTTCCACCGGTGAAGCCGGCAGCACTAAAAAATCAGCCGGACCGCCAATTTGAAACGTGGTGTGTTTGGACAACGGTTCATTAACCAGCAGCCTTTCCGGGGGAATAGCTTTTTTTAATTCGGCAGCAAAGTCTACCGGCATGGTAACCATGTTCTCATTCTTTGCCAAATATATCCATTCCTTCGGCGACCGCATCGCCAATTATTTTGTATATGTCAGCCGCAATCTGCTGAAAACGCATGTGAGAATGAATGAAGTCTCTGGCTTTGGGATTAAGGACAATCATTTCATACATTTTCTGCAGTTCCTGAGACTTCTCTTTATCTTCAGGATGACCGGCCATTAAGTCATATTCGGCAGCCAGCTTTTTCTTGAAAAAATCCTGTACCATGGTTTTGCTTGCTGCGTCATTGTCAAGATTTTGCTTGGCAAGTAAAAACGCCTTGTACTCGTCAGAGTTTCTCAACGCCCGCCCCAAATCATGGGCTTTGTCATGCACACTCATGAAAATACCTCCAGTACACCATCTATTTTATGCATTATTTGTACTCTTTATACACTGAAATCTTTTTTCAATAATTTTTGGTAAAACACCTGCATCGTTTTGGCATCTTTAGCCTGAGTGCCGGCAGACTCGCAGATAATCCGAGGTGTATACCCTCTGTCAGCAATGACTGCCAGGAGTGGCTCATGCGGCGGACCGAAAGGATCACCAAAACTCCAGTGACGTTTCTCACCGCCTTTGGTGAATTCAATCGGGCTGAAATGAATATGCAGTTGTTTGGCCGCTTCTTCTCCCAGTACTTCGCCGATTTTATCAAATACAGCGGCAAACTCCTGGCTGGTGGTATACTGACCGCCGGTCACGGCATGTAAATGGCCAAAATCGACAGCAGGACGCACCCATTCGGCCATTTTGCATAACTCAAGCACTTCGTCAAGTGAGCCCAGCTGATTTTGTTTGCCCATCGTCTCCGGCAAGAGGTTCGGGCCTGCCAAGCCTGCCTGCTCAGCCTGCTCCAAAACCTTGGCAAATGAGCGTTTGGCGCGTTCTAATGCCTGGCGCCGGTCAATACCTTTGCCGGAGCCACCGATATGAAAAACAATCCTGTCTGCGCCCATCCATTTTGCAACCTCAAGCGAACGGAGAAAATGGCGTTCCGTATTGCTGGCAGTGGCTTCATCCTCGGTAGCTAAACTTATATAGTAAGGCGCATGGATGCTAAGTTTAACCCCATAACGGGCAGCCTCCTGCCCTACCAGTTCGGCAGTCGACTGCTTAATGTTAACACCGCGGCTGCATTGATATTCATAAGCGTTAAGCGTAAGACCTGCCAGCCATTTAGGCATGTCGGCCGATGACTTGAAGCCGGCTTCATAAAATGCGTCCGGATTACCTGCCGGTCCAAATTGTGCAAACATGGAATCACCGTCCTAGATCTGAAATTTTTGCTGCATGATCATCTGAGCCCGGCAAAATTTTGCTGCCTGAACGCCTCATATACGACAATTGCTACCGCATTCGACAAGTTAAGTGACCTGGCATCATCAACCATAGGGATGCGGACACAGTTATCCGGGTAAGAATGCAGCAGTTCCTGAGGCAGTCCGGCAGTTTCTTTGCCGAAAACCAGCAGGTCTTCGGGCTGGTACGCAATATCGCTATGATGTTTATCGGCTTTTGTGGTATTAAAATAAAAATTATGGCCTTGGTACAATGCGGCTATTTCATTAAAGGTTTCGTGAACATGTACTTTAACCAAATTCCAATAATCAAGCCCTGCCCGCTTTAAATACTTATCCTCAATAGAAAACCCCAGCGGTTTAACCAAATGCAGTTCACAGCCGGTAGCTGCGCACAATCTGGCAATGTTGCCGGTATTGCCGGGAATTTCCGGCTCTACCAGTACAATATGCATCAAAATCACTCCAGTTATACAATATCAGCTTGTTTGTCCTTAGTTGGGGCAGCTTGCGGTTCACTGCTTGTCTGCAGCAAAATAACGGCGCCAATTACCAGCAGCCCGCCGCAGGACTGCAGCCAGCCCATAACCTCACCCAGCGTCAGGTAAGCGACACCAGCGGCAATAACAGGTTCGAGGCAGGCAGTAACTCCCACATTGGTCGGCGATAAAAACCGCATACCGGTAAAATACAGTAAAAAAGGAACTACGGTGGCGAATACGGCAATATACATAAACAGCCACCAATTGCCGGCATGAATGACTCCTGCTGTCCACGCATCAGGCGACACCAGCCACCAAAACAATGCGGCAAAGAAAAATGAGTAGGTGACCACTGTCAGCGGATGGTACTGGCGTACCCCCCGTCTCCCGTATATGGTATTAAACGCCATAACCACCGCAGCCATCAGGCCGCTGGCAAGCCCCAGCAGGCTGATGTTGGTACTGCCTGCGTTAAGCATAATCATGAGTCCGCCCAAAGTGGCCAACCCAACTGCGCTGCCGCGCTGCCAACCCAGTTTTTCCTTTTCAAAAAGCACTGCATATACAGCCATCAGTACCGGTGCCAGATATTGCAAGAAAACGGCGGTGGCAACATTCGTAAGGCTGATGGTGTAAAAATAGAAAAATTGTAACAGCGCCATTCCGGCCGTACCCAGTACGGCAAAATACGCTATTTCCCGGCGCGGAATCACCAGCAGTTGGCGGTTGTAACAGAAAAGCCCGGCTACCATTAATAAAAATGCCAGTGTCAGACGAATTTTCACTAACAGGAACGGCGTAATATCCTGATTCATCAGCGCTTTGGCTGCCGAACCGCCAATTCCCCACATACTGGCAGCTGCAATAACAGCAAGATATCCATATATTTCTTTGCGCATAGCATTCTCCCTGGATAAAAGTCCAAAGTAATTATTATTCTACACAAAAAGTAAAAATCCTACCCATTATCCCCAGGATATGTCAATGAATATAGGATTTTTTGATCTACTCATGCCGCCTGAGTCATATACATTATAGAAAAACGGTAATGGCAAACTGCCACAAAAGGGAGGATAACAATGGCTGAAGGCAAAATCAAGCATGTGTTTCCCGGCGGCAACACCCCCCAAGGCTTTTTCTCTTATTATGACTATGTAATTCCAATTGACGCTACCAGGATTTTCCTGTTGAAGGGCGGACCCGGAGTCGGCAAATCCACGTTTATGAAAAAAATTGGGCAGGCGATGGTGGACCAGGGTTTTGACGTCGAACATCACCATTGCTCAAGTGACCCGCATTCCCTGGACGGGCTGGTCATACCGTCGCTCAATACAGCATTAATTGACGGTACTTCTCCTCATATTGTTGATCCCAAGCATCCCGGTTGTGTTGACGAAATCCTCAATCTCGGCGAATTTTGGGACGAAAGCAAGCTGATCAACAATAAAGCTGAAATCGTAAGCTGCACCCGGGAGATCGGCAAACGCTTCCAACGCGCCTACCGCATGCTCAGAGCGGCCAAAGCGGTATATGATGACTGGGAGGCGGCCAACGGCGAAGCAATGGATTACAAAATAGCCAACCAGAAAACAACTGCCATTATTGAGAAAATATTTGGCGGTGTCACCAGCGTAGGCCAGGGGAAAAACAGGAAGCTTTTCGCCTCTGCGATCACGCCAATTGGTCCGGTAAATTATATTGATTCTATTAGTGCCGATATCAAGCACCGCTATATTATTACCGGCTTTCCCGGCACAGGCAAAGCTACCCTGCTGGCTAAAGCCGCCGATACGGCTATCACTAAGGGGCTTGATATCGAAACCTATTACTGTCCGCTTGACCCGCTAAAAATAGAACACATCATCATCCCGGCTCTTGACACGGCTGTGCTGACTTCCACACCGCCGCATAATCTGTCCCTTGATAATACAACACCGGTTATTGACATGAATGAATGCCTCAATCCGGTGATTACCAGACAGCTAGACGCGGTCACCGCTTATGACCGGACCGCTTTCTGGGAGTTTTTCGATAAAGCCGGAGCCTATATCAAGGAAGCAAAGAAACTGCATGATGAGCTTGAGACCTATTATGTGCCTAACATTGCTTTCAGCAGCGTAGATGCCCTTAGGAAAATAACTCTGGCAAGGATAGCAGGGTTTGCGACAAAATGATTTTTCGCCCGGTATTGTAAAGTTTAGACAATAATAAAGAAGCTTGGTGGATGGGCTGATTAGCATCCACTAAGCTTCTTTATTATTGTCAGTGTAGTTTTTGTCAATACTATAAGCATGATAAGCATATAACAGTCGTTCCTACCATACATCCGGCAGGTGCAAACATTGAAGATACTGATTATATTGGCAATATTGCTGGCACTAATGCTATATTTGCCGGAAATACCAAAAAATGCAGATCCGATTCCGCTCAAACCGAAGCCGGCGGAAATTAAGCCCCTGGACCCATCTGCCAATTCCATCAGGCTAACCGATAACATCGGCCAAATACCTGAAAGCGCCGATAATGTCAAACCTGCGCCTACTTCTTTTTATCCTGACAGCGCCCCGTCCTCTGTCCAGCCGATGCTTACCTGGACAGTAGTTCCAGGCGCAGTTTACTATGAACTGGAATTCCTCGCAGAGCTGCCGAAAAATCCCAATACTGTTTTTCCAGCGAAGAACCAGCTTCGTTTAGTACGGAAAATTTTTACCAATGGGTATAATGCTGATTTATCCTGGTATAAAGGCAACTGTATTTACTGGCGCGTTCGCGCTCTTGATCTGCAAGGCAACCCGCTGGGAGTGTTTTCTGACGCGGCCGAAGTCTGGCTTGACCGCAGCCTTGTCCCGGTTACCCGTCCCCTGACTAATAACCGGATGCCGGCAACACAGCCGGCACCACTTTATCCTGCCTATGCCTGGATTCCGGTGGCAGGTGGTGTAAGTTATGAAGTCGAGCTTACCAGCCGGCCGCCGGAAAACCCTAATGGCGTTGAACCATCCCGCCATCGCATCTGGAGCAAAATTGTTACCGGCGTTAATGATTGCTATGATGACCAGCCCCGCAGAAACTCAGGTAGGTATTACTGGCGGGTTCGCGGGATGGATGCGGCCGGAAATCCGGTGGGCGGCTACTCGGACACAGCCGATTTTACCGTTGCTGCAACCCGGAGACAATATGCGGCAACCTTTGGTGACAGTATCACGCATGGTGGTGGCGCTATCTCCTATTCTCCGGCCGATTCCGACTATAGCTACCAGACATACCTTTATTTTCCCACCGTTAATCTGGGTAAAAGCGGTGATACTGCGGCAACCATGCTGGCGCGGTTTGAGCAGGATGTCCTGCCCTTTAAGCCAAACTATTTAATTATTCTCGGTGGAACTAACAGTCTGCGCGGCGGTATTCCCGCGACACAGGTAATTTCCGAACTTGCCGCTATTCGCGACAAATGCCTGCTGCATGGTATCAGGCCGATATTTCTGACTTTGCCGCCCATTAATCCGGAAACCATTGCCCTCATCTTCCAGGAGGAAACAGTACCCGGCTGGCGGGAAGAGTTTGATGCCGTCAATAGTTTCATCCGTCAACAGCAATACTGTATTGACATTGAACCCTATTTTACCGACAGCAGCCGTAAACTTCCCGAGCATTTGTCCATCGACGGTCTTCATCCTGATATTGACGGCAAACAGCTAATGGCTCAAATTATCAATGCCCATTGGTCAAGGGTTGTCCGTTAGCGGCCTCTTCCAAACGCAATAGTTCATCACGGCGTTTTTTGGCAGTGGCAAAGAAGGTATGGATGCTTGTCCGGTCTCCCTGGCGGACAGCCGCTGCCACCTGGGTTAATAGCTGGCCGAATTTGTCCAGGCTGTCGGCAATCGGCCCGGAATTAGTTATGCAGATATCGGCCCACATATCGGCGTTGGAAGAAGCAATCCGTGTGGTATCCCGAAAACCGCCGCCAGCCAGTTTAATGCTGCTGTCCTGATCGTGAGCATGTTCCAGCAGATTGACCAGAGCCGCCGCCCCAATGTGCGGCACATGACTGATAAGTGCGGTACACCAGTCATGCTGGCAAGCCTCCATCACGGTAATTTTGGCTCCTGTCCAGCCAATAACCCGGCGAACTGTGTCAATGGCCTGCGCATCACTTGCCGCATCAGGGGTAAGGATATACCACTTATCACAAAACAGCGTTTCGTCGGCAGCCTCTATACCGCTTTTCTCACGCCCGGCCATTGGGTGTCCCGGCACATAATGCACGCCTTCAGGCAATACTGCCGTTATTTGCTCGATTAAATAGCCTTTCGTACTGCCGGTATCTGTCAGGATAGCGCCTTTTTTTATATAAGGTGCTATTTCATTTACCAGTGAAGCCACTTGCAGCACCGGTGTACATAAAAAGATTATGTCGGCGTTTATCACACCTGCCTTAAAATCGGTAGTAACTATATCGGCAGCACCACTCTGCCGCGCTTTGACAAGTGACAGTTCATTGGTATCCATACCAGTAATCTCTATTTTGCCGCCTCTGGCAGCCTTTAAGGCCAAACCGAGCGAACCACCGATCAGTCCCATGCCGATAATTGCAATCCGCTCAGCAGGCGAAGTCATGCCATTCTCCTGTCTACTGCTCTGGCAACGGCTGCCACTTCACTCATTAAGGCCTGGTAATTGGCAGGAGTCAGTGACTGATTGCCGTCAGATAACGCTTCGGCCGGGTTGGGATGAACTTCAATCATCAGTCCGTCTGCTCCGCCGGCGACGGCCGCTTTAGCCATGGGACGCACTAATTTCCACAAACCGGTTCCATGACTGGGATCAACAATAACCGGCAAATGACTCAAGTTCTTGAGCGCGGCCACAGCACTTAAATCCAGTGTATTACGGGTATATTCTTCGAAGGTCCTGATACCACGCTCACAGAACATAACGTTGAAATTGCCTTCACTCATAATATATTCGGCGGCGTGCAGCCATTCATTGATGGTAGCCGCTATCCCGCGTTTTAACAGTACAGGCATGCCGCTTTTGCCTACCGCCTTTAAGAGTTGGAAGTTTTGCATATTGCGCGCACCGATTTGCAACACATCGGCATAGGCGCCGACTACCGGTACGGATTCAATATCAACAACCTCGGTAACAATTTTCAGCCCGTGCAAGCTTCTGGCCTCAGCCAGCATCTCCAGTCCCTTTTCTTCAAGTCCCTGGAAAGAGTAAGGCGAAGTCCGCGGCTTGTAAGCGCCGCCCCGCAGAAATTGGGCGCCCGCTTCTTTGACAATCCTTGCCGATTCCAGTAATTGTTCCCGGCTTTCAACAGCACAAGGTCCGGCCATGACAACAATATGGGGACCACCCACCAGCACGCCGCCAACATCAATAACTGTGTCTTCATTTTTAAACTCCCGGCTGACCAGTTTGTAGCCGGCGGTAACCGATATTGCCTTTTCCACCCCGGCCATAGCCTCGAGCGGCAACTGAACCATGAGTTTTTTCTCGCCAATTAAACCAATAATGGTACGAAGTTTACCTTCCGACAAATGGACTTTTAAGCCGGCTGCGGTTACCCGGGCAATCACATTGTCAATTTCTGTCTGGGTAGCTGTAGGATTCATTACAATAATCATGTCTATCGCCTCCATAAAAATATAAAAAGTCCCATCCCCTATACAGGGACGAGACTTTACTCGCGGTACCACCCTGCTTGCTTAAATAAATAGCAAGCCACTCTTTCAGGTACAGGAATTCCGATACCCTAGCCTATGATAACGGTGGCCTCCGGCGCAGTCTACTTGTATTCCGTTCGACCTGCTGCTCACGGGTGTATTTCAATATGCACGCCTACCGGGTCACACCACCCCCCGGCTCTCTGATAATAGCGCAGCTAATTTACTTATCCCGTTCATTGCATTTGAATATGCTGTTGCTGATGAATATAGCAGATAAATTACGTGTTGTCAATAGGATACTGTTAAGTTATTTTTTACGGAATGTTAGATTGTACCATTCTGTTCCCTGCTCAGGCTGCTGTTTCCAGCCTGCCTGCTGCAGTTCCTGCACCAGGTCTTCAAGTGCTTTTCTATGACGTTTGTTTTTTTCATCAGGCGTAAAAGAAGTTGATATTATTTCAAAATTCGCCGATCTCTTAATAATAGTATTGGTATTGCTGTTATTTATTATCCGTTCATCACTAACAAGCCGTGCTTGAAATTCACCAATATCTCGTGGAAATATCCCCCAGCGCTCACCGGTGGTTTGGTAGATAATCTCACAAACAAGCACTCGCTTCACCTGCTACTCTCCTAGTTTTATCCGATGACTTAGCTTCAGATGAGCTTAAAACCCCACCTGAAGCTAAGTCTACTTTATTTTACTTGCCATTCAGCGCTTCCAAGGCCTTGGCAAACTGATCCGGGCAGGAGGTTTGCTTGTCGCCGCAAGTTATTCCTTTGAGCTTACCGATTACCTCCTCGGCCTTCATCCCCACAGCCAGCCGGCTGACTCCGGCCAGATTTCCCGGACAGCCTGACTGAAATTCCACTTTTTTTATAATGCCATCTTCGACCACAAATTCAATCTTTTTTGCACATACACCACTTGTCGTATAAGTAGTCATGTATCCCAATCCCTTCTGCTTATCTAGTTATACATATCCCGGCGGACGGCATCAATCAGCGGCGGTACTACCTGTTTTTTGCGTGACATAACACCAGGCAGAAACCAGGTGCCGTCAGAGCGTCCTTCGCCAAATGCAGCTGCTATGAGACCTGACGGCTGACCATAATGCAAGAGATACGTAGCCTCGCTCAATATACCGGTAACCAATAATATGGCCATACTATACTGCCCTTTTTCGCAGATTTCCTGCAGCGCGGCATTCAGTTGCTTTTGCTGCTTTAACACTGCTTCGGGGTCCATGACAGATATTTGACTAATCACAACATGATATTCACCAATCTGAAATTCTTTCAGATCGGTAGTTACAATATCGCTCGGACTTAGCTTATCTATAACCGAACCGGCTTGCAGCATGCCCATCCCAAATTCCTGAATGTCAAGACCGGTAATCTGTGCAAGTTTTTGGGCCGTATCGCGGTCTTTTGCCGTTGTAGTCGGCGATTTAAACAATACGGTATCTGAGATGATGGCTGCCAGCAGCAGCCCTGCGCTTTGCCGGGATATATCGATATTTCTATGCCAGTGCATATTGGCTACAATGGTAGCGGTAGAGCCTACCGGCTCATGTCTGATAAAAATAGGTTCACTGGTTTCCAGTCCACCCAGCCTGTGATGATCCACAATCTCAACAATTTTAGCTTCTTCAATTCCATCAACGGCTTGCGAACGCTCGTTATGGTCCACCAGAATCACCTGGTCACGCTCAGGCACTATCAGCCGGTCACGGTCAATAAGTCCTACCACTTTACCGTTTTGAACTACCGGATAGTTGCGGTAGCCGGTACGAATAATGACATTTTTCAGGTCGGCTACCATATCGTCCGGTTTAAAGGACGTAACCTTGGTTTTCATAACTTTTCCCACCGGAATGCTCTGGTTGATCAGCCGGGCACAGGTATAGGTATCATAAGGGGTACGGAAGATATATGTCCCGGCTTTTATGGCAGCAGCTTCCACCTCAGGCTCTATTTCATAATCGCCGGTTATGATCAGACAAGCTACTCCCACTTCAATACAGCTTAGCTGAGCATTGGTACGATTGCCGACAATAACAATATCACCCGGTTTAATCACTTTAGCCATAGTTTGAGTATGGGAAGCGGCAATTTTTACATGGCCCTGAATGGACTTGGACAAATCACCGCCACATAATAAAGTACCATTGAGACATCCAAGGATTCCGGCATAGTCGACCCCGGTTTCCCGCAAATCCTGCATCCCGAGCTCACTAACATAGCGTTCAGCTAAATCTCCGACAGTGACAATGCCCACCAAACTACCGTCATCTTCCACAACCGGAATTGATTTTACATTATACTGCGTAATAAGCTGCCCCAGCTTTCGCAGCGTATTCCTGGGATGAATGGTAACCAGCTTTTCATGCATTACATCTTTGGCCCGGGGATACAGATCAAGCAGGAGCTGCGGTGGCTGTATGCCAAAAAAATCTAAAACATATTTGGTTTCGGCATTGATTTTTCCGGCACGTACAGGAACTGCCTGCTCGCCCAATGCATTCTTAAGCTGTGCATAAGCAATGGCCGAGCAAATGGAATCAGTGTCCGGATTACGGTGGCCTATTACATATATTGGCTTTGACAAACCATTCACTCCTATGACTTTTTATCTTTCACGTTAAAGCCGGTAGCAATGTAAAATACCCCTTCGGCAATATTTGTCGCCCGGTCGGCCACCCTTTCAATATAGCGAATGGCTACATTATACTCAAGTACGGCTTCCTGATTTTGCGGATTAGTCATCGCAATGGCTAAAATATCTTTAATCAACGCCTTATTTAGCTTATTTACTTCAGCATCCCGCTCTCTTACCTGGGTAGCTAACTCGGCATCATTCAATGCATAGGCCCTGATGGCGTCAGCAAGCATGGCTGCTGCCAGCTCACCAAGTTTGGTAACTCCGTCTGTTACCGGAGCAAGCGAGGCCAAATCCAGTTTGGGAAATTTTTTTTGGACTATTTTTGCAATATTGTTTGCATAATCGGCTACCCGTTCAACCTCATTGGCAATTTTTATCGTTGATACCAGAAAACGCAAATCGGCAGCAGCCGGTTGCTGGGTGGCAATTGTGGTAATGCATTTGTCATCAATGGCTTTATACATAGCATCAACTTCTTTTTCATACTGCCGTGAAAGTTGCGCTTGCTCAACATTATTCAAGGCAAAGGAGCTGACTGCCGTCATTACCGATAAGACGGTTTTTTCGCCCATCTTCGTTATATCCTCACGAATATCGGCAAGCACTTGTAAATAATTAGCTCTTAACAAACAATCATCTCCTTTGGTATTTTCTGAGCGGGTTGGCTGTTAGGCAGGCATTAGGGTCTGGCACATTCGCCTGCTTCCCCTTTCATGATTGAGAGCCCATGCTCCAGAGCCGGCAGTACGGCTTCCAAACATTCCCGCACGCCTTTGGGGCTACCGGGCAAATTAATAATCAGTGTCCGCCCGCGCAAGCCGGACACAGCTCGTGAGAGCATAGCCCGTGAGGTTTTTTCCAGCGATTTGGCTCGCATAACTTCCGGAATACCCGGTACCTGCCTGTCAATTACAGCTAAGGTGGCCTCCGGTGTCACATCACGCGGACCAAGGCCGGTGCCGCCGGTGGTAAGGATCAGGTCCAGCTTACGGTCGTCAGCCATTTGAATCATCGCCTCACTGAGGGCTGACTGCTCATCAGGAACAATTAGATAATGTTTAACCTCACCGAGCTCAGCCAGCACCTCGGCAATCGCCTTGCCGCTCAGATCCTCCCGTTCACCACGCGCGCCTTTGTCACTGGCGGTAATAATGCCAATACTAAACATTTTCAATCACCTCAATACTATCACCACTCGCAATCTTACCGCCTGCCACAACAATGGCAAAGATGCCTTCCTTCGGCATAACACAATCACCGGCCTGGTAATAGATATTGCAGCGAGTGTGACATTCCTTGCCAATTTGACTGACTTCGAGCAAAGTATCGCCGATCTTAAGCTTGGTGCCGATCGGCAAAACCGGCAGGTTTAATCCCTGGGTCGTTATATTTTCGGCAAAATCTCCAGGATGAACATCAAGCCCCATTTGCCGCATCTTTTCAATGCTTTCTAATGCCAGCAAACTTACCTGACGGTGCTTAAACCCGGCATGAGCGTCTCCTTCAAGTCCCAGACCGACAAGCAAATTCGCCTGTCTGACATCTTTTTTACGTTCCCCTTTGTTTTTGCTGGTACAAACAGCTACAATTTTACCCTGCATTTTATTTATCCTCCCTGACATAGTCGCCGCTTTTGCCGCCTGATTTAGCCGCCAGGCGGACATATTCAATTGTCATGCCTTTATCAACGGCTTTACACATATCATAAATGGTTAAGGCAGCCACTGAAACCGCTGTAAGTGCCTCCATCTCCACTCCGGTTTTGCCGGTGGTCTTGACAATGGCTTTAATATCAATCACACTTGCCGTATCATCAATAACAAATTCAAGATTAACTCCTGTCAATAGCAGCGGGTGACACATCGGAATTAAATCCCAGGTCCGTTTGGCACCCATGACTCCGGCTACCTGGGCCACTCCTAAGACATCACCTTTACCCATTGCCCCTTGTTTTATCAGTGCAAGCGTGGCAGGCTCCATGCTAATCCGGCCTTCTGCTACGGCCTCCCGCTTTGTTTCCTCTTTCACGGTGACATCAACCATGCGGGCTTTACCGCAATTGTTGAAATGTGTAAGCCCCACTTCTATATCCCCTTCCTCAGCTGCTGCTTGAATTGCTCCTGGTCTGCCCAGTACTGTTTTTCATACTTATAAAATTTGCCATTTGTTTAACAATTCCTGCAATATTTTAGTATCATTTTTATGTCACATTTCTATTACTATTTTATAAATAAGAAAAACCGCTAATGCACTGCTTACAACCGTCAACATTTTTGAGGTGCGGGCGGCCGTTATGCATAGGCGGAGGTTAAGCGCCGGCGGCGCAGCGTTGTAAAGTCAAGGAGCCCTGGCAAAATCTGCCGGGCTCCCATATGTCTTATACGGCTTTCGTTTATTTAAATGGCAGCTCTGTAGATAGCCTCAATTTCTTCTTGCGTGGCTTGTTTCGGATTACTTAGACCACAGACATCTTTAAGCGCATTAGCGGCAAGAGTCGGAATATCGCTTTCCTTAAACCCCTTGAGGTCTTTCAAGCCTGCTGGAATACCGATGTCGGCAGAAAGTTCCCGAATGGCGGTAAGTGCGGCTGCGGCAGCATCTGCCGAAGATAATCCTGTAACATCCTTACCCATTGCCTTGGCGATATCAACAAATCTTTCAGGAACAACTTTCGCATTATAGTCTTCCACGGCCGGAAGCAAAATAGCATTGCAGACACCATGAGGCAGATCATAGAATCCACCAAGCTGATGGGCCATGGCGTGTACATATCCCAGGCTGGCGTTATTGAAAGCGATGCCGGCAAGATATTCGGCATATGTCATCATTTCTCTGGCTTCCATATCATTGCCGTTAGCAACTGCTCTTCTTAAATAGCCGGAAATCAATTCTATTGCCTTGAGGGCGGCACAATCGGTGACCGGGGTAGCAATTGTGGATACATAAGCTTCTACTGCGTGGGTCAGTGCATCCATACCGGTGGCAGCAGTAAGAGCCGGCGGCATAGCAACCATTAATTCCGCATCATCAACAGCGATAACTGCCGTTGTATGCCAGTCAACAATGGCCATTTTTACATGCCGGCTTTCATCGGTAATGATACAGAAGCGGGTCATCTGGCTGGCGGTACCAGAGGTTGTGTTAACCGCAATCAGCGGCATTTGAGGTTTGGCTGATTTATTAAGACCTTCGTAGTCTTCAATCTTGCCGCCGTTAGCAGCAACAATGGCAATACCTTTTGCACAGTCATGAGGCGAACCACCGCCAAAAGATATAACGAAATCACATTTATTGTCCTGAAGTAATTTCAAGCCATCATTAACATTAGTAACGGTTGGGTTAGGCTGAGCACCGTCAAAAATAACATAGGCTACGCCAATTTTGTCAAGCACATCGGTAAGTTTTTTGGTAAGTTGAATTTGGACAAGAACTTTATCGCTAACAATTAACGCCTTCTTAAAGCCCATCGGCTTAATATAATCAGCGATATCCTCAAGGCAGCCAACCCCCATCAGGGATACCGGAGGCATAAAATAACCATAAGATTTTTTCGTCATTATTCAAACTCCTCTCGTTATTTAAGTTTTTTTCACCAAATAGCTTAACCAAAGCAACTCACCGAACCGGGACATCTTGCAAAATATTGAACTACGCTAACTAATTCACCTCCTGGTGGCAAAATTTCGGAGTCCATATCCCGAACTTTAGTTGGATGTTGGACTAAGGGAGGACGAAGCCACTTTTCCCGGTATCGTAAATCACACTCATATATATCGCAACTTTCATGCCAATGTATGTATTATTGTAAATATATAGTAATTAAAGCTTTTTTTACCATGGTAATAAGTTTATTTTTTCACGATTGTTAAGAAGGTGTGACATTTGTGTCTTGCTGTGTTACATGTATATCACACTTAGATGACACAATACCATTACTAAAAGCCACAATCATAAAATGTGTACCCTCAACAGGTTACTTGATAAAAAACATGCCCCTAATGAAACAAAAAATCAGCAGCCTAATGACAGTAACAATCCCAGCAGGATAAATTCGGTACAACCGGTTTACCCATTTGCTGGCTGCCCTGCCTTAGGCTGCCTGTATAAAGCATATGAAACTTTATTTATTATGCAACATCACCAGTTTACGGGTCGCTATAATCCATCTGTCAGCAGCCTGTTTGGCTTTAGCATAATTGGAATACCAGATATTAATCTTAATTTCCTCACGTTCACCATCTGGAATTACAGCAAAGCCGGAAATGTGATATCCTGTCTGACCGGCCGTAATCTCAACCATCATGGCATCTAAGGTATCAGGATACACAAGATTGGCATATGGCTCATAATAAATGGCACATTCAAAGCCTTCCCGCATATTTTTATTTGCCTGCTCTACCCAGAGTGCATGATGGGAAAAAGCAACATTACGAATCGAGGGTTCAATGGTATATAACGTAGAAATACCGTGAAAAGGTCTTGTCAAAATCCGCACCTTCTTTGTTAATTGCTGCAACTTTTACTCTAATCGCTTTACATTAGGCCCCGGCTGCCATAAGTTTTTTAAAAAAGAATAATTTTTCGACCTTAACAGTATAAGAGTCCTGTACCTGAATTATCCGCCTATCTGTGACATTTTTCGAAAAAAATTCGTCGGGTTGCCCGAATTTGACAAAGTATGACCTTCCGGTTTGCTCGTAATGATGGCATAAAATAATTTTGCAATTTCATCATCACCAGCCCCACTGCGAAGAGCCTCCTTAATATCTACTTCTTGATTTGACAACAGACAGGGCTTAATCTTTCCGTCTGCTGTCAGGCGAATCCTGTTGCAGGCACCGCAAAAGTGTTCCGATATGGGGGTTATAAAGCCGAAGGAGCCTTTGGCCTGTGGCAGGCAAAAATATTTTGCAGGACCGTTGCCATGAATATCCAAAGTTGGCTTCAAAGTTCCACGACCTGAGGAATTAATCATTTTTTTGATTTCGGCAATACTGGGGCCCGGGCCAACCCGCGCATCCCCAATCGGCATATATTCAATAAACCGGATAGATACCGGCTCGCGATGTATCAGATCGACAAAATACGCTACATCGTATTTCGAGATTATGTTAGTCAACACAACATTAAGCTTTACCGGCATCAAGCCTACCGCTAAGGCGGTTTGTATTCCTTTGATGACTGCAGCAACATCGCCACCGCCGGTAATGCATCTGAACCGTTCCGGATCAATGGTGTCAAGACTGATATTCACCCGTTTTAAACCAGCGGCTTTTAGCTCACCAGCCATTCCGGCAAGCAGGCTGCCATTGGTGGTCAAAGATATATCGGTTATCGTATTCAGGTCGGCAATGCTGCGGATAAACCCGGTAATTCCCCGCCGCACCAGCGGCTCACCGCCTGTTAAGCGAATTTTGCTAATACCATGCTGACTGAGAACCCGGATTACCCGGAACATTTCTTCATAACTGAGAATATCATCATGGCTAAGCATGGGAACGCCTTGTTCTGGCATACAATAAGCACAGCGAAAATTACAGCGGTCGGTTACCGAAACCCGTAAATAATTGATTTGGCGATTATGTCCGTCATGCACAGCAATCAGTCCTTTGCTATTTCATTTTCAACACATTTTTTTCTAGGAAGTCAGCCATAGCTGACGGATCATCAAGGGCAAAATGCGACACATCCTGATAAAGAACGGTATCGCTCACTACAGCAAGCAGCTCCGGCTTATTGCCAAGCGGAAGATGGCCTGCTGCCTGACGATACACTTCAATCTTTGACTTAGCCTCTTGTTTATAGCCTTCGGTAAAGATTATATCCACATTATCAATGTAACTAATCACCCGGTCAAGTGACAGTTCCTGGTCACTTTTTCGCATCATGGCAAATTTATTCGGCGAAGCCAGACAAACGATATCTGCCCCTGCCTGAGCGTGCCGCCAAGTGTCTTTTCCGGGATGATCCAGTTCAACATTATCGGTATGGTGATGCTTAATAACCGCCAGCCGGTATCCCCGGCGTTTAAGCTCTGCAATTAGTTTTTCCAAATAGGTTGTCTTACCACTATTTGACCGCCCTACCACAGAAATTACCGGAATCATTTGTTAGCGCTCCTTTATTACCCACTATTATTATAGTTTAAAAATTCTTCATTTTATCCAATTAACCTTCTTTTGCAAACCATATTTTGGAATCTTATTGCCTGGATTGCATAAACTACCTGCGCATAGCAGGAATTTATCAGGCCATGGTGTAAAAATACTATAGCGAGTATCCTTGTGGAGGTGTATTTATGATTACCCTAAAATTTTATGGACATGCTTGTTTTACCGTAACTCACAAAAATACAACCCTGCTGTTTGATCCTTTTTTTACCGGTAATCCTGCCAATCCTGCCAGCCCGGATGAGATTAATTGCAATTACATTCTGGTCAGTCACGGTCATGGCGACCATCTTGGCGATACTATCGCCATTGCCAAGCGCACAGGCGCCACCGTTATTGGTACGGCTGAACTGGCCGCTCTGGCAGAACAACAAAACTGTGCCAATATCAGCATGCATCTGGGCGGCAAACGCTCCTTTGATTTTGGCTATGTCCGGATAACGCCTGCCTTCCATGGTGCGGGCATCCCTGGTGGACATGCTGCCGGGTTTATTGTCAGTTTCTTTGGCAAAACCCTCTATTTCGCCGGTGACACGGCACTTTTCGGCGACATGGCACTCCTGGGTCGCCTGGAGAAAATCGACTACGCCCTGCTGCCGATTGGCGATAATTATACCATGGGGCCTGATGACGCTGTGGAAGCCGTCAAACTGCTCCAGCCACAGGCAGTAATTCCCATGCACTATAATACCTGGCCGGTTATTGCCCAATCGCCGGAAGCTTTTAAGGAGAAAATTACGGCGATGAACATTCCTGTACATATTATGAACCCAGGTGAAAGTATGGATTTATAGCCCGGAAAAAGCAAACAAGCCTGCTGTCAAAAGCAACTGACAGCAGGCTTGTTTGTTTTATTCCAATAGAAAGGCTCAGCACAAGCTGAGTTTTCTTTATAATTCTTTAACCATGGCAATCTCATCACAGTTGGGAAATTTAGGACAGTTGATACATTCTTTCCACATTTTTTGCGGTACACTGTCTTTCTCCACTTCTTTAAAGCCCAGCTTTCGGAAAAATCCCGGCTGATAGGTTAAGGCAAATAAGGTTTTAACGCCAAGTTCTTTCGCTTCTTCGGTAAGTTTCTCCACAATCGTGCGCCCAATACCAGTCTTTATCTTGCTGGGATGGACAGCCAGCGCCCGGATCTCGGCTAACTCGTCCCATACCAAATGCAAAGCCGCAACTCCGACAACCTTTCCGTCCTCTTCGGCCAGGACAAATTCCCGCAATCCTTCATACAGGGTATTACGCGAGCGTGCCAGCATAAGCCCCTGCTGAGCATACTCATTAATCAATTTCAGGATGCTTTCCACATCACTAAATGTCGCTTTACGAAAAATCATAGCCCATCCCCCTAACCATTTGTATTATTATACATCATATTTAATTTTTATACAACATCCTACTTAGCATTACTGCTTGGACACAAATGCTGCAAAAAGCAATCCCTACACAACGGTTTTGCTGCCTTGCAGACTTTGCGTCCATGCCAGATGAGCCAGTGGTGGGCATCTCCCCATTTTTCTTTGGGAATAGCGCGCATAAGCCCTTGCTCAACAGCCAGCGGCGTATCACCCATTGCCAGCTTAAGCCGGTTAGCCACCCGGAATACATGGGTATCCACTGCAATGGCAGGCACACCAAATAATTGGCTTATCACAACATTGGCGGTTTTCCGCCCCACTCCGGGCAGTTTGAGTAAATCCTCAAATTTTTCCGGCACTTGTCCGCCATATTCCCGGCACAATATCTCACAGGTTGCAAGAATATTTTTCGCTTTACTGCGAAATAAGCCACAATCCCTGATTGCTGCTTCAAGCCCGTCCTGCCCCAACTCAAGAATTTTTTCCGGTGTATTATAACGGGGAAACATCCGCGCCGTGATAATATTCACCCTGGTATCTGTACACTGAGCTGATAACACTACGGCAATCAAAAGTTCAAACGCCGTAGTGTAATTCAGCGCAGTAGTAGTATCGCTATAATATTGCTCCAATAATGCAAGCATCTCTTGTTTAATTGCTTTAGTTATGCGCACAGTCTGTGCCTCCAATCCGGAAGAAATCTTATTTGATGGGATTTATTATAAAGTATATAAGCAACAATTGTCAGTGTCAATTTATTTCCGCTAATGCCCGCGTCTTTCCCAGAGGCAGTCTGGATTAGTTTAAGATTTTTTGTGTACATTTGTATTAATTTCATACTACATCAATTACACGAAAATTAAATTTATCCTATTTTCCATTCTTGTGTTGACAGTGCCAATTTCTCTGGTATAATGAATACATGATTTAAAATTAGCCATGACAGGTGATCAACATGAAACTAAGTGCTATTAATTTATATGCAAATCAATACTTTTTCTTTTTTGCTTGGGCCAGCTTTTTTGGCGCAGGCTTTTTTGCATACGATAAATTAATACATGTTTCACCGTTGAGTCCTTAATAATAAACATAACCGGTTGCTATGATAGCAAACCTAAGGCTCAATGAGCCTTAGGTTTTTTATTTTTAATTATAATAAATATTAAAATTTCAGGAGGCGTTATCTATGGTTATTGTGTTAAATTCTTTGGCATCCACTGAACAAATTGAAAAATTGAAACAGGAACTGGAAAACTATGGCTGCAGCGTTTGGCCTACCTATGGTAAGTTTCAAACCATTTTAGGCATTGTCGGCGACACCGGCAAGCTGGACCGCGACTACCTGCTCAGTAAACACTATGTGGAAAAGGTACTCTCCGTACAAGAACCTTACAAAAAGGCCAACCGTACCTTCCATCCGGAAAACACCGTGATTCGCGCCGGTTCAGAAACCATCGGCGGCAATCAACTGGCCATCATCGCCGGACCTTGTTCGGTGGAAAGCCAGGAACAAATTGTCGGTATCGCCCAGGAAGTTAAGGCCGCTGGCGCCGGTTTTCTGCGGGGCGGTGCTTTCAAACCCCGTTCATCACCGTACAGTTTCCAAGGCATGCAACAAGAAGGCCTTGAGCTTTTGAAGCTGGCGCGTGAAGCCACCGGTCTGCCGATCGTCACAGAAATCATGTCAGTTAAGCAACTGGAAGACCATCACGAAGATATTGACGTTATTCAAATCGGCGCCCGCAATATGCAAAATTTTGACCTGTTAAAAGCCGCAGGCCAAATTGAAAAACCCATTCTGCTGAAAAGAGGGCTCAGCGCGACAATCGAAGAACTCCTGATGTCTGCAGAATATATTATGGCAGGCGGTAATGAAAACGTCGTTTTATGCGAACGCGGTATCCGGACATTCGAAACCTACACCCGCAATACCCTTGATCTCAGCGCCGTACTGGCAATCAAGCGCCTCAGCCATTTGCCGGTTATCGTCGATCCCAGTCATGCTGCCGGGTTATGGTGGATGGTGGAATCACTCTCAAAAGCTGCCGTTGCGGTAGGAGCCGACGGAGTCATCATCGAAGTTCACCAAGACCCCAGCAATGCCAAATGTGACGGACAGCAATCCATCAAACCCGAACGTTTCACTGCTTTGATGCAATCCCTGCGCGCAATCGCACATATCGAAAACCGCACACTGTAAAGAAATGAGCTAAGCCTGTCACCTAGGCTTAGCTCATTTTTCTAACCGATAACTTCCTGTACCCTGCCGACAGTTCCGTCTGTCAGCCGGACTTTGATCCCGCGATGATGCACAGGGCTGCTTGTAAGAATATCTTTTACTATCCCTTCAGTCAACTGCCCTGTGCGCTGATGCGGCTTTTGCACGATTTTTACTTTTGCACCGGGGATTATATGTTTCCGCTGTGTTCCGTCCATCAAATGCTCCTTTATTCCTTTTAATTCGTAAAACCGGCAATTAGCTGTTCTTTGTCTTTACGGTCAAGCTGCTTTATCGCATATTCACGCTTTCTCGCCTGACTCTCATCAGGCTGGAGCTCATAATAGACCAGCGTGACAGGCAGACGACTACGGGTATAACGCGCACCCCTGCCGCTATTGTGTGCTGTCACTCTGGTTTCAAGATTGGTTGTCCAGCCGGTATACAAGCTACCATCGGCACACTTAACAATATACGTATATGGCATCAACAACATCCCTTACAGCGGTTACGGCTGCCGCAAAAATTCAACCAGTGTTTTATCACCAATATACAGTTCTTCAATAACACCATAACCGTCTTTAATCCGGACGGCGGCAACCCCTGATTTGCCGGCACTCTCCCGGTAGGCGGCTTCGGCTGCCGGCGCCAGGTATTCATTCATATAGTAGCGTGTAAACGGCAAAACCACATAAGCCATGCCCTCCCCGCTGCGATAAATCTTAGCGGTTACATAAGCGCCCTGCTCCGGACGTTTGGCAGTAACGGCGCTGATAAATGCCTGGCCTGCGGCATTTTCTTCAATAATGGCATATGCCTTTTTACCGGATATCACTTCCTCGTCCACAACAGGGGCTGTGGTTTCCTCAAAGCGCAGCGCCACATACCGTCCCTTAAAGGCATCATATGGGTCAACAGGTGCTGTTTGCCAATAAAACCTTTGGCCTGTCGCCAGAATATTTTCCCACCGCCAGGCCATATACAGCGGCATAGCGGCTTGCAGTACGGCGACGACGATAAATACACCAAACAGCAGTTTCTTATTTTTCATGTTGCCCCCCTGCCTTACGACGTACTATAACCACATTGGCCACAAGAAAACCGATGCCTGCCAGAACAAACAGCACGCCGCGAACAATAAAGCTTACATCCATATCAAAGAAGCGGGCAATAATTAACGCCGCCATCATGAACATACCCAGATTGAGCTTAGCAAGATTATACACTCTCACCCCGGCAGCAATCACACTAATACTCAGGCCCAGCATATACGCATTCAAAATAAAGGTTGCACCAATACCGCTGCCGTCAAAATACTGAACAAGATAGCCCGCGCCAATGACACAGGGTATCAGGGCAAATTGCCGGACTCCCGGATTATTTCGCACCCGCAGCATACCGCCAATGACCAGTGCCAACAGCACCGCTGCAAACAGATACAGAACTCCGGAACCAGCGTTCCAGCTTACCTGCAAATGACTCCAGATATCATGAAAAGTCAGTAAAAAGGTTAGAAAAATACTCCCTGCCAAACCTACCGGCCGGAACGGCATCCACCCCTCCCGGCCGCTGAACCATAGCACACCACAAAGATAGGTTAAGGCAAATAAACAACTGTAGATGAGCATGCCCAAATTAGCCAAGTTCTGAGAGAAGACCGCTGCAAAACAAAAATAAAAACAGATAGTCAACACCCAGGACAAAATAACGGTGGCATTGGCATAACGGTTGTTTTGGAGCAAATTCCGGTAATAGGGCAGCACTAACCCGAATAACACCCAAATCCATTGGTTGCTTATGTCAGCATAACCACCGGCAGCCCAGACTGTCACCCCGATGGTATATAGTACTGCTACACTCACAGAATTCATGAGATACATAAGCGGCAACGATAAAAGCATCCAGGTACGCAAAAAAGCATCGACATTTTCTGCCAGATGATAGGTCTGGCCCACCAAAGCCATCGCCGCGCCCACCATGAGCATAAGTAAAGTGGCCGTAGTCTCCCGCCATACCGGGCTGTCTGCCTTAAACCACAACACACTTCCGGCTGCGGTTTGAGCGACTACCAGCAGGCCAACGGAAATCATCAGCCGGTTTAGTTTAGTGAGCTGCTCCCAGTTATGGGCCAAAATTAAAATAATGCCCAGGCCAACCAACAGTGTGCCAATAACACCAAATACCAGCAGAAAGGTTCTTGTGCCGGTAGTAGCCGCCACAGATCCGTAATGCTTTTTTAGCCGTTCCGCGCTTTCCGCCGAAATAATCCCTTTGTCCACAAGTTCCGGCAATTGGCCATACAGCCAGGCTATTGCTTTTTTATCCATGCGCAGTTCTCCATTACATTTCATATATATTAAATTTGCCGCTTTGATTAATGGTCTGCTGTACCAAAGTGCTTGCACAAAACAGCCTTAATAGCCGCATAGCTCACAGCATCAGGCAAAGCGTCCTTCAGTGGTTTTAACTGTTTGCCGCCGATTTCTTTTATCCTGGCAATAATTAATTCTTCATACTGCCCGGGAATAAGCCGGTCCCAGTCAACAGCATGACCTTCCTGAGCACAGCGCACCAAATGGTTTTGCACGGTGTTCATTGTCAACTCTCTGGCTTTGGCAATAGCGTCCAAGTCATTACCCTCCCGGTACATTGCCAGAGTTATTACATGACTGGGCTCGGTATCGGCTTTGCTGTTCTTTTTACTTGCTGCCGGTTTTACTGCTTCGGCAGCGGCAACCGCCTCGGTATTGCTTGCGGCAATTGCGTTTTCCGCCATATATTGAGTGATAACCTGCAAGAATTCCCTGCCATATTTGTGCAGCTTCAGTTCGCCAACACCTTTTATCTGGCGCATGGCAGCAAGGTCTGCCGGACGATGCTGACTCATCTCCCGTAGGGTAGTGTCGGCAAACACGACAAATGGCGGCACACCTTCCTGTTCGGAAATGCTTTTACGGCATTTGCGCAACAGTTCAAACAAAGCATCATCAGCCACAGGCTGACGCTCGGTAAATACCTTTTGCCAAACCTGGGCCTGATTTTTCAGCACCGGCACGGCACTGGGCTCAAGCTTTACTACCGGATACTCACTTTCGGTCAAACGCAAATAGCCTGTGGCAACCAGACGCTGAACCAGTGTTTTAATATCCGGGATTGTGCGCTGCGCCATTAGCCCATAGGTTGGCAGACGGTCCAAACTCAGCTGTTGGACTTTTTTATTTTTAGAGCCTTTCAGCACATCGGCAATAACGGCAATGCCAAAGCGTTCCTTCAGTCGATAGACACAAGAAAACACTTTCTGCGCATCAACGGTAATATCCACCTGCTCGCCGTCCGCCATACAATTGCCGCAATGGCCACAGCCCGGCCCTGCCGCAAACTCACCAAAGTAGTTTAAGATATATTGCCGCAGACAATCAGGCGTATGGCAATAATCCACCATTTCCTGCAGCTTTTTCAGCTCATGCTGCTTGCGTTCCGGCTGCTCGACAGACTTATCAATCAAAAACCGCTGCAATAGCGGGTCCTGCGGCCCAAACAGCAGGATGCATTCACCAGGCTCGCCATCCCGTCCGCTGCGTCCGGCTTCCTGATAATAGGATTCCATATTTTTCGGCATATTGTAGTGGATGACATAGCGCACATTGGATTTGTCAATTCCCATACCAAAGGCGTTAGTGGCCACCATCACCCGGATATCGTCGTAAAGAAACTGTTCCTGCTGCGACATGCGTTCTTCATCAGTTAACCCGGCATGGTAGTGTCCGGAAGCATGCCCTTTTTTCCTAAGCAATTCATAGAGGCCGTCAACTTCTTTCCGGGTGGCAGCATAAATAATGCCTGCCTGATTGGCATTAGCCTTAAGATATTGCAAAATAAACTGCTGCTTGTTTTCACCGCGCAGGACGGAGAAAGACAGGTTCGGCCGGTCAAAACCGGTTATATACACTTGCGGCCACTTGAGGGCCAACAGGTTCTCAATATCTTTTTTTACCTCAGGTGTTGCGGTGGCGGTAAATGCGCCAATCACCGGCCGGTTACTCAAACCGGCAATAAAAGAGCTGACAGCCCGGTAGCTTGGCCGGAAATCATGCCCCCATTGTGAAACACAGTGGGCCTCGTCCACTGCCAGCATGCTGATATTGAGTTCGCCAACCACCGCCTGGAACCAGTCAGCAGTCAACCGTTCCGGCGCCACATATACCAGCTTATACCGCCCGGCACGCATATTCTGCAGCCTCCTGCCAGCCTCGGAGCCTGTCAGCGAACTATTAATAAAAGTAGCCGGTATGCCCTGTGCGGTTAATGCGTCCACCTGATCTTTCATTAATGAGATCAGCGGTGAAACTACGACTGTAACCCCAGGCAAGAGCATCGCCGGAACTTGAAAGCATAACGATTTTCCCGCACCGGTCGGCATAATAGCTACCGTATCTTTGCCACCAAGCAAACTGGCAATGATTTTTTCTTGTCCTGGCCGGAATTCATCATAGCCGTAGTATTTTTTTAATATTTCCCGAGCTTTTGTCAGCATTATTTTTATCTCCAGTTTTAAAATTAATCAAAGTCACACATAATAACAGCATTTCCATGAGCCTGTATCAGTTTTTTAATATCCTCAAAAGCAATAAAAATTGTCGCCGTATTTTCCATGGGATGGATGCCTATTCGCTGATTATCCAGGCTTTTATCAAATACTACGATAACATTTCTCTGAGCATTATTCAAAACCCCCAGCGGAGTTACATGTCCTCTTTCCTGCAGCAGCAATTCTTTAAGCGATTGCTCGCTGGCCAAACACAGCTTGCGGCTTGATATCCTTTCGCTCAGGCTTTTTAGATTGACGGTCTTAGATCCGGGCACGGTAACTAAATAATAGTTTTTCTTCTTATCATCGCACATAAAAAGGTTTTTTACAATCTGCTCTTTATGCGGAATAGTTAGAGCATCCAGTTCCTCAATAGTATAAACAGCAGGATGCTCGTAGGCTTCATATGTAAACTGATATTTATCTAAAAGAGCATATATGCTTTTTTTGTCTAACATTTGGACCCCATCCTCGTATGCGGTTTAACTGTATTCCCTTTTACTTTTAATTATACAGAATTCCTGCCCAAATGCAAAATTCAGGCAGGAATCCCTCTTATTAAAGATACCTTTTTATATACTCTTTTTGGGTGTTCTGCCTATGTTTCGGAGGATTCAAGGAACAAATAGAGAATTGATACTGAATAAATAGCAAGATATGTAATCTTCATATGAGCAAGTATAGAAAACAACGGTTAAGGAGACTTGTATGCCAACATTGGCTGAACAATTAATCAAATCATTTCATGCACTGGGAGTAAGGTATGTGTTTGGCATTCCCGGCGGCCCATCAATACCTTACCTGGATGCAATGAGAAACAATGGTATCGAATTTATTTTAGTGGCAAATGAACAGAGTGCTGCCATTATGGCGGACGTTTTTGGACGTTTGACAGGTATACCCGGCGTTTGCCATGCTACTTTTGGACCAGGCGCCACAAATTTGTCGACCGGCATCGGCGGCGCCCTGTTAGACCGTTCACCCGTCATTGCCCTCACTACCGAGGTAAAAGATGCTGAGGTGGGTAGAAGAGTTCAAATGAATATTGATCATCAAGCGCTTTACCAACCTATAACAAAGCGGACTTTTAGGATGACAAAAGGCAACTTTACAGCCACTGCCACCGACGCCTTTAGGATAGCAACTTCGGGAGTTCCTGGGCCTGTTCATATTGGATTGCCTGCCGATATAGACGGAGAAATGCTAGATTCCGGTACCTTGATTCATAACTACGAGAAAGTGCCTTTCTCCATGCCGGACCCTTCCTTATTCAGACAGGTGGCCACCCTGCTAATGGAGGCAAAAAAGCCTGTATTAGCAGTAGGGCTGACAGCCGTACGCTTGGGGCTTCACAAATTAATACAGGAATTTGTGGATAACAATAATATCCCCGTAGTTTTAACACCGATGGCAAAAGGGGTTATCCCAGAGGACCATCCCTGCTATGCCGGAGTTCTTTTCCATGCCAAGAGCGATATGGTCGCATCAATATACAGAAAGGCCGATTTAGTCATTGGCATTGGGTATGACTCAATAGAATTTAACTACGAGTCCTGGATGCCAAATGTACCCTTAGTCCATATTGACGTAGATCCAGTCGATATTACGCCTGACTACCATAGTATCTATGAAATAACCGGCAATGTTTCAGATACTTTGTCTTTTTTAAATTCACTAAAACTACCAGAATACCATTGGGATTTTGGTCAAATTCAAGAAAATAAAGCCCAGTTGTTCCAGGCACTAGTTCCTGTCTGCAGTAATTTTAGTCCATCAGATCTTATAACAACGCTCCGTGAAATAGTGCCTCAGGATACAATCTTAACGAGTGACGTGGGCGCACATCTTCATCTATTAGGGCAATTATGGAAGACTGGCGAACCAAACCGTTTCCTTATAACAAATGGATGGTCGGCTATGGGATTCGGGATACCCGCCGCCATTGGTGCTAAATTATGCCAGCCATCAAGTACCGTTATCTGTGTAACCGGCGATGGTGGGTTTCTTATGAATTGCGGAGAACTCCTGACCGCACGCAGACTTGGATTACATATTGTAGTGGTTGTCCTTTGCGATAGAAGCTTGGGTCTGATTGACGTTAAGCAGCAGCGGCAGAACCTGCCTCAATATGGTACAGATTTATACGTGGGTGAGTATTTTGGTTCAGATAGCTTCCTCGGAGTTCCTGTTCTAAAAGCTCGAGATCAGGAGGAAATGCGAGCCTCCTTGCAAAAAGGATTATCCATGTCAGGGCCAGTAATTATTGAGGCTCTCATTGACGGGTCAGTGTATGAGCAGTTAATTGCGAAGGATTATAAATAAAAAACTCTAAATATAAAAGCCTTAACCCTGACTTCTCAGGGTTAAGGCTTTTTTTCGCCGTTACTAATGATATGGTTCTCCGTATAGGGCTAAACGGCTACTTAGATAAGCATGATTTAAACCAATAAATTACTACTATAAGCCATATATATAGCTGATAGCCACATGAAAACTGCCGAAACTTTATTTATGACTCCAAATATTTGTGTAAATCCGTTTTGCTTTCCTACTCTCCATCCCAGAACTGCTAAAAGTAAGAACCAACACCAAGATATCAGAATACAAGCCATTGTAAACAATACTTTTTCATTTCCACTATAATTAATAGAACTTGTCCCAATCACACCAATGGTATCCAAGACAGCATGAGGATTAAACAGGGAAACGGTGACTGCAAAAAGGATTTGTTGTTTGACGGTAAAAATTTTTTCCTCTTTATCACAACTATTTACTAACGTATTATTCCAGGTAAGCCACCCCATATAGGATAAAAAAACAACTCCTACTCCAAGGAAAAATACCTTAACCCAAGCAAAACTAGCTATAAATAAGGAAACGCCTTGAACTGCCATTAAAATCAAAATAGTGTCACACATCGCTGCCGTAATAACAACAGGCAACGCTCTCAAAAATGTTGGCTGAGTCACCCCTTGGGTAAAAACAAATATGTTTTGTACTCCCAATGGCAGTATCAACCCCATAGCTAGAACTATTCCATGAACAAATGCTTGCATCAGATTCTCTCCCTGTCATTGTTTTCTACAGTATAATAAAACATCCCTGGAATGTCTTCAGCCAATTGGATTGTTATCATACCATCCAATTTGTTATAATGAGAAAAACATTCAAGAAAGGGAGAATCAAGTGTTATTAATTGATTGGGCACCTAATCCTAAAGACTCTCTGCCCCTCTATCAACAAATTTCAGAATATGTGAAAAATAAAATAGCCACTGGTGAGTGGCCTATTAATAGTAAATTGCCTCCGCAACGTACTCTTGCCCGTATTTTCCAGGTAAATAGAAGTACATTAACAATTGCCTTAGATGAATTAATAGCAGACGGATTACTCGAAAGCAAGCTGGGAAGCGGTACCTGGGTGGCCAATAATACTTGGTCCCTGCTCTCATCAACCCCACCCAACAATTGGACTTCTTATCTTGACAGAGGAATACATCTCCCCAACCTTCATACCATCCAGGAAATCAACCATTTAGAATTCAATCCCAAGGTCATTTGCCTAAGTACAGGAGAACTTTCGCCAGAAATTTTCCCGAAAACTATGATGGATTCAATCCTAAGGAAATTACCTGATCGTATTCACGCCCTAGGCTACGAAGAACCAAGAGGATTATTGTTTCTCCGTGAGCAGATCAGTATGTATTTATCCTCCTTCGGTATCAATGCCTCTCCAGCATCGATTATGATTGTATCTGGCGCACTGCAAGCTCTGCAATTGATTTGCTCCAGCCTATTACCAAAAGAATCTACAATCTTACTTGAGAAACCATCCTATCTTTTTTCCCTCAAATTATTTCAATCCATGAATATGGATCTTTGCGGAATTCCCCTTGACGAAGAGGGTATGAACATGGAGCCTATCTCTTTTCATAAAAAACATAAAAATGTAAATTTACTATATACTATCCCCTGTTTTCACAATCCAACAGGAATCACAATGACAAAAGAACGTCGTAAAAGCATTATTAATATATGTCAAAAAGAGCAATTACCTATTATTGAAGATGATGTCTATAGAGAACTCTGGCTCGATACACCACCTCCCATACCACTAAAGGCTCTTGAAAAAGAAGGGCTTGTACTCTACCTGGGCAGTCTATCAAAATCATTAAGTCCTGGCTTACGCATTGGCTGGATCGTAGGACCAGAACCAGTCATAGAAAGACTAGCGGACATTAAAATGCAAACTGACTACGGTTCTAGCTCCTTATCCCAATGGGCTGCCGCAGAATGGTTGACCAGCGGTCTCTACCAAACACATCTAGAAGAAGTCCGAACACAGCTACGAATTCGCCGCAAAGTAGCTTGCAATGCCTTAGAAGCCCATTTTTCCGATATTGCCACTTGGCAAATTCCTAAAGGCGGCTTTTACATTTGGCTCATATTAAATCAGGCCGTCTCTATGCAAAAACTATTTAAAGAGGCTTTAAATAATGGTCTTTTGATTCATCCTGGCAACATATACGATACGCTATCAAACCGACATCTCCGCCTATCTTATTCTTATGCCTCATTACCTGAAATGGAGAACGGGTTATTCCGCCTTTCTGAGCTCATCAAAACCCTAATAAGGCAATCATAGGTGTTAATGTTTTTATATCTTCTTTGGGCATAAATAAAACTCCAAGCAAAGTACAATTATAGTTAGGCAAACTTAGAAGAAGCAAAGGGACGGAAAATTCGCTTCGCAAAAATGCTTGTTTGTGTAGGCTCTGATACAAATAGAATCAAAATATACGTCCCTTTGCTTCTATAGTTCTTTCATAATAGCATATATTTTTCGAGTAGTGTTGACGTTTCTCACTGTCGTCTTTTTGTATGGGGATGTACCCACAAATTTTAGCAAACCGCTCTTAGTGGCATTGCATTTATCCACAGCCCACAAAACAGCTCCAGGTGCATATATAACCGTATCTATGTTAGGCTTAATTTCTAATTCTCTAAGCAATGTCTCCCCGTCAACTTCATCCCATAAGAACAGCACATCACATTTCATATCCCTATCATTTTTCCAATAATTAGGCATAATTTCCATCATATGGTTAAAATCATTTATACTACGAACTAAAACCTTTATCTTCAACTGAAAGTCCTCAGAAATAGCTTTTTCTAGCAGTGTAGTTATTTCTACTTTAGAATGTTGTATGTCAGCGAAAACCACGTTGCCGGAGTTAATATATGTGACTACAGATCTCATACCTATTCGTACGAAAGTTTCCTTCAATAGCTTCATGTCGATTTTATTTTTCCCACCAACATTTACCCCTCGCAGTAAAGCGACATAAATCATTCGCTTCCCTCCCTCTCATTCTTTGAAACACTGAAATTCATAAGGGCCCTATTCCCTTCCCAATAGCTTTCATTCTGCTTTAACAGTATTTGCTTCTTTGCTTCTATGTACCAGTATAGCTGACTCAGTAAAATCCCTTACATAAGATGAAAAGTTTAATTTACTTTTTAAATCAACTTTTTTATCTACTCCCCTTATTTTCCTCCTATTGCTTAATAAAATACGTAATTGCACATAAGACGAACACAAATAACCCCATACTCAAATGACATTTCCGAAACCCATTTATCTCAATTGATCTCTTCCAAATTGCAGGGCAATCAGGGCAGCTACCCTCACAAGTCCTAGAAGCATACAAAAAAGCAGGCCCCAATCCCTGCAGCCACAAGGATTAAGGCCTCTTCTCGACGTTACCAGTGATACGGTTTTTCCGTGCCCTTTATAAGAAGCAAAGGGACGTAAAATTTGCTTCGCAAAAACGCTTGATTGCTTCTGGCTGGAAACCAGTGCCTGCTATCACAGAAGCAAAGTGTACGTCCCGTGCGCCAAGAAGCGCACGGAGTAAAGCGGGTGGAAATCCCGTCTGGGAAGGTCTAGCCAACCACCCA
Source organism: Sporomusa sphaeroides DSM 2875 (assembly GCF_001941975.2). Classification (NCBI taxonomy): domain Bacteria; kingdom Bacillati; phylum Bacillota; class Negativicutes; order Selenomonadales; family Sporomusaceae; genus Sporomusa; species Sporomusa sphaeroides. Next base: position 2,468,908 of record NZ_CP146991.1, read on the forward strand.
GTATCCAGCCTTGGGACTGAAGCGGTAACGCCAGGTCTAAGCGTAGGCAGGAAAGGTAGTAGGCCGAAAGCACAAGCTGAAGATGTAGAATCCCGAAATCATCAATGGTCAAGGTCGATGCATGGGACGAGCAGAAGACAACACCGCAGTTAGCGATACAGGCGAGCTAATCGCGGCAGCCCGGGATCGTAGGTCTTGGCATGCTACACACTGTTACTCCGTGTGAACTTGGGAGACCCTGCCGCTCTCAAAGGAGTATGGCGGACAAGTCGAAGATGAGGAAGCCAAATAAGCGACAGGGAGTCGGATTACGTCGTAGTACCGAAGAAGCCGGGTAATGCCAGCGGAGGGAAGGACGTAACATAGTAGTGGCCTTGGAAAAAGAAACAATGCTGCACTGGAGGCAGAGAACCCATTGGAAACAAAGCTGACAAGGATAGCTGAATTAGCCAAACAAAGACCGAGAGTCAAGTTGCAAACCCTTATCCATGCTATTGACGAGGAAAGCCTGAACGCGGCCCATAGTATTCTGTCAGCAGACAAGGCAGTAGGCGTTGATGGTGTAACCAAAGAAGAATACGGTGAAAAGCTACAGGAAAACATCAAGAATCTCCTGGAAAGAATGAAGCGGCAAGCGTACAAGCCGCAGCCAGTAAAGAGAGTCTACATCCCCAAAACGGATAAGAAGAAACGCCCACTAGGGATACCTGCCTATGAGGACAAACTGGTGCAGAAAGTACTTAATGAAGTCCTGACAGCCATCTACGAACCGGAATTTCTGGACTGCTCCTACGGTTTCAGACCAGAGAGAAATTGCCATGAAGCGCTGAAGGAAATCACCAAGATTCTCGAAAGCAAGAAGGTCAGCTATGTAGTGGATGCGGACATTAAAGGATTCTTTGACAACGTAGAACACGGGTGGATGGTGAAGTTTCTACAAGAACGAATCCAAGACCCGAATCTATTGAGACTGATAGTACGATTTCTTAAAGCAGGTGTCATGGAACAGGGGAAACTAGAAGAGGCGGACACCGGAACGCCGCAAGGGGGAATCATATCCCCAACCCTGGCGAACATATACCTGCACTATGTGCTCGACCTGTGGTTTATGGTAAAGATAAAGCGGGAATGCAGAGGCGAGGCCTATTTAATTCGGTACTGTGACGACTTTGTATGCTTCTTTCAATACCAAGAAGATGCCGAAGATTTCTACGGTAAGTTGATAGAACGATTGAGGAAATTCAACCTAGAAATAGCAGAGGAGAAAACAAAGACTATCGAATTCGGGCGCTTTGCTGAGGAAAGACGGAATAACCAAGGGGCCAGCAAACCGGAGACATTCGACTTTCTTGGGTTCACGCACTACTGTAGCAAGAGCAAGAAGGGAAAATTCCGCGTCAAAAGGAAAACCAGCCGGAAGAAATTGAGAGCAAAGCTAAAACATTTCGCTGGATGGCTCTATCAAAATATGCATACAGAGATAGGAAAATTGATTAAGCAGATAAACATCAAGCTGGTTGGTCACTTCCGCTACTATGGAGTAACCGACAACAGCAGCGCTATCAATACATTTGGATACTATATACGGCGTAAATTGTTTGAAGTACTTAATCGAAGAAGCCAAAAGAAGAGCTTGACCTGGGAAGGATTTGCAAAACTCAAAGATAGATTCCCGCTAGCTAAAGCGAGGATCTATGTAAATATCTATGGCTAAACGTAAGTAAATGCTGCTATGAAGAGCCGGATGCCTTAATAGGGCACGTCCGGTTCTGTGAGGGGGGCGTGCCGCGAGGCGCGCTTCTACTCGACCGCGCTTCTTGGCACAACGTCCCCTCGACACAGGTGACTCAAAGAACCGTCACCCGACTCTACACCTGACTCGTAATTCGCTTTTCTAATTAGTAAGCAATGCCTCTATTAATGCAATCGCAGCCTTCACAGTTTTTCCGTCTCTATCCACTAAAGGATTCACTTCAACAAATTCAGCCGAAGTAATGATATTGTGCTTTGCCAATAGATTCATTGCCTCTATATTTTCTTTAAGGCTAATTCCTCCTGCGACAGGTGTTCCTACACCAGGAGCATCGCTTGGATCAAGTACATCTAAATCAAAACTCAAATGAATGCCATCGCATTGCGTAGCCAGATAGGAAACGGCCTCTTCTATAACATTGTGGATGCCAATCCGAAAGACATCCTCGGACGTAAATTGTTTTATTTGGTTGCGCTCAATAAATTCTTGCTCTCCTGCATCTATGTCGCGAACGCCGATTAGCACAACATGCTCCGCTTTAATTTTATTTCTATAGCCACCAACCTTAACCAGTTCGGACTGCCCCGCCCCGAGACTTGCCGCTAAAGGCATCCCCTGGACATTTCCGCTCGGTGATGTCGCCATCGTATTACTGTCAGCATGAGCATCATACCATATGACACCCAAATTTCGATAATGCTTTGCAACGCCGGCCAGGCTCCCTATCGCGATACTGTGATCTCCCCCTAAAATGAGAGGAAATCTCCCTTCAGCAACAATTTCTGAAACTCTTGAAGCTAAAAGTTCTACTCCTTCCCAAACTGGGTTCAAGTTTTTGATTTTACAACGAATATCATCAACAGAACAATAATTTTCTTCACTTTTAAATTCTAAATCTCCAGAATCGATAACATCAGTATGTCTTAACTGCAGAGATTGGATAAGGCCTGCAGAGCGAATTACCGCTGGAGCTAATTGAGTTCCAAACACGGATTGACCAAGCCACATAGGTGCCCCAACAACCGTAATTTTCTTCATATCTCTACCCCTATTTTTTCTACTCCAGCACCGTTACCAGTGGTACGGTTCTCCCCAACCAACCTTAAAAACCCGATACACCTGCACCAAAAGGCACAGGCGCATCATCTGATATATTAAACCATTCTAACTCCAACTACCCCAAACCTCCGGGCAATACCCTACAGGACAACAAGGGGACGTTCCTTTTCCGTCAACTTTTTATCATCGGAAAATAGTCTTCCGGTTTTAACTATGTTTCAATTATACGATCGGCGGCCATCAGCTAACATACAACACCAAAAGTTGACGAATCAGGAACGTCAGGCTGTGCGAAAACAGTCATATTCTCAAGCGGTTAAGGGTCTAAACAGCCGAATAGGAAGAAAAACAGCAGCAATCTTGGAAATAAAAGCTTGAACACTTCCGGATTGCTGCCACCAATTTATCTGTTCCTAAAATATTGAGCACGCGTTTTAGGTTATACATTAAACAATGCATAACTGCTTCTCCGTGCACCTTTTCTATTCCCCGCAGCAGGAAGTACGTGTAACCCATTGTTCGCTTAATGGTCCCAAATGGGTGTTCCACAATCATCTGCCGTTGTTTGTAAAGTGTCATATTTCTCGCTAATCGCTCATCGGCTCGTGCCATGATCTCATGGTATTCGCCTCGGATGATTTGCCGGCCTCGTTTATTTTTTGTGCATTCCTTTTTGTGTGGGCAATTTTTACAGGCCTTGCTCCGATACATCTTTTCTTTTGTCTCTGCCTTGCTTACCTTAGGCAGGATTTGTCCTTGCGGACAAATATACCAATCGTTTTCTTGATCATACTGGAATTTGTCTAATGTGTAGGCTGGATTTCCCGTGCTTGATGGCGGATTTTGCTTGGATACAATGGCCGTAATCTGGTCTTGCTCACAGTTTCTGAGACATTCTCCTGCATAATATCCTTTATCGGCAAGTACAGTAATGGAATCTGTAGCTAATTCTTCTTTCGCCTGTATGGCCATTGGGTGAAGCTGCCCTTGATCGGCCGGATTGTTGGTTACATTAACTGCAACAATGAGATGGTTTTTGGCATCTACTGCGGTTTGCATATTATAGGCTACTTCAAACCCCATATTGTTAACGCTCATAAGGCGGGATTCTTGATCCGTCAAAGAAACCTCGCCCGTTTTATCCACTTGTGCCTTGAGCTCCGTAAGCTCTTGAATACGTTGATTTACTTTGGCCAACTTCTGCTTTATATCGTCTTGGCTATAAGCGACATGGGAAGCGTCGGCAAGGTCGTCATTGTGTTCTAGCAACTCCAGATACCGTGCGGCAGACTGCTCAAAATAGGCTAACATTTTAGCTACCTTGCCTTTAGTAAGATTCTTCTTCCGCGCATTATTGGCTCGAAACTTGCTGCCATCTATGGCTACAATCTCTTTGCCAAACAGGCCAAGTTCATTACAGAATACGGAAAAATGTTGAAAGATATTCTTTAGAACGGAGATATTATCTTTGCGAAAATCAGCAATGGTGCGATAATCCGGTGTTAATTCTTTAAGCAGCCACATTAGCTCTATATTTCTTTTGCATTCATTTTCGAGTTTTCGTGACGTCCGAATGCCGTTAAAATAGCCATAAAGATACAATTTGAGCAAGTCGGCTGGATTGTATGGTTTACGTCCGACTGCTTTGGGCGTAGCGTAACGAAACCCCATTTGATTTAAGTCCAGGCTATCGGCAAAGAGGTCAATCACACGAACAGGGTTATCCTGGCTTATCATTCCTTCAAGCGAAGACGGAATCAGACTAATTTGGTTTCTATCCGTGTTATTGCTTATAAAGCGCGACATATATTCACCTCTAAGCCAAATTTGTCTATGATTTTATTATATCATAGTATCCTTAACGCTCATGTTTTGAGGCTAGTTTTATTAAGTTAATCTTTACTTGTTTTCGCACAGCCTGACGTCCCCACTGTCCAGAAACTGCCTGCTATCATGGAAGCAAAATGTGCGTCCCTACGCTTCCTGCCCTCAGATCCTGTTTTTCACTTCCGAGAATTTTTTACGCCAATCGGTACATGTCCGGTTGGGACTACTTTTGATGCAGTTATACAGTATGTATGCTGGTCGTCAAAGAAAATGTGTGGATTAAAGCTCTCTAATATTGGAGCCTTGTCCAATCCGCCTAAAAAGAAAGCCTCATCAACGCCAATTCCCCATTCGCGAAGTGTCTTTATTGCACGCGCATGGGCGGGAGCATTTCGTGCGGTTACTAAAGCCGTTCGTATCGGCTTTTTGTCTGCATTTTTATAGACGTTTTGCAGGTTATTTAAAGCAGTGAGAAAGGCTTTAAAGGGGCCAGGTGCCATTGGAATCTCTCTGTTTTCTTTTTCAAACCGTTTAAATTCTTCCAACCCTTTTTCCTGGTATATTTTCTCTGACTCATCACTAAATATTACGGCATCGCCATCAAAGGCAATCCGGATTTCATCAAAGTTTTCATCTTCTCTATAAGGTGTTCCTGTATAAATAGTAGCGCTAGCATATCCATTCTCCAGTGCCAATTTTACATCATCCGGATTCGCCGATAAAAATAAGTCTGCATTAAATGCTTTTAAATATTTATAAGGTGTTCTCCCTCGTGAAAAAGCCGCACGTGTAATATTTAACTGATAAGATTCTATGGAGTTTAAAACTCTGAGCCCAGTATTTGGATCATTTTTAGAAACTAGAACGATTTCAACCATGTCCTCATTTGTTTCCGGATTACGGAGTTCCAATAGGCGCTTTATTAACGGAAAGGCTACGCCCTGTCCTAGTACTTCATTTTCGTGCTCTATCTGATACGCTGTATACTCATCCTCGCCTTTTTCCTCAAAAATTTTATTACTGTCATCTAAATCAAAAAGTGCCCGCGAAGATATCGCAATTACTAATTTACCTTCCAATGTAACAGGCATTTTGGCTACCTCCCCTATAAAAAATGGGATTTTACAACTAGCATTGTAAAACCCCATTCCTAACAAAACTCTCACTAAAAGTTGCAACACGATTTTTCGAGTCTAAACGCCCTATTAAGCTTCACAACTAATAAATTTGCTATAAAAACACAAAGTTCCTGCAAACTATTAGAACATTCTGCAGGAACTTGACTATTTTTTTATTTACTTGTATTACACACCATTTTTCTATCACCATTGATATGGTTCTCCGTATCATTAGTAACGGTGCTGGAAAGGGCAACGAGGTCTGCCCTCATTTGCCTCAAGGTTTTGATACTTATTCAATAACAGTTCCTTCTCACATACCGTCCTTACCTGGACAGAAGTTCACTGTCGCACACAAACCCTTGTTTGCATCAAAAAGTTATCCTGCATATTAGCAGCTAATATTTTATCAGCATCAGCTTGACTGATAATGATATTGACATTGTGGTCGCGCAGCGCAAGTGCTTTTACTGTTATTGGCTTAGTACCGGCACGAGATTGACCAAGTTCGAGCGTTCTTAAATCTTCTGGTGTACACATATAGTCAATCATGCCTTGCGATACTACATATTGGGGGATAATATTTTCATGACCGTAAATTTTACGGCCAGTATCATCAAAAACCACGGGAGACATCGCCCGCGTCAATGGCAGTCCGGTTACGTCAATCACCAAACCGGTATAGCTGGAGCTGACAGTTAGGGGAAGTTCTGCCGGTTTGTAAGCAGGAGATGGGCTTAGTAACAGATCCGGAGTAGTTGATTTTACAGAATTGGTAATAGCTTCTGCGACACTGCCTTGTCCGAATAGATTAATACGCATAATTATTTGATATGTGCCGTCGGCAAATTGCTGTTCATGAACAATTTTAGCGCCTTTAACAATACCACTGACCTTAGTTTTAATAGTATCATCAGCAATTGCAAAGTTTTGCACAGTAGTTTCGGCGGTAACTTGAACACCATGAATGGCTTCTAAGAGATTGCGCTGTGCATCTACAACGGCTGCCCTTTTAGCCATAGCTCGGGCTTGCGCGGGGTAGGTTTCATAGGGTGGGACACCTGTGCCGACAGCCTCAACCACACCTTGCTTCCAATTCACAGTACCATGCTCGCCAATTTGATCAAATGCAGTTACCGACACATTTACATTCGTATTTATCAACGCTGCACCTACCAGTGATGGTGCAGCAGTGAACAGTATCGCACCAATGGTGAAAGCGACACAATATTTTTTCAACATGTAAGTTTCCTCCCTTGTATGATTGAGCATCCTCGAAAACTCCAAAATTACTGGGTTTTATGACGAAATATTCTTAAATCCCCACTGTGGTGGGGTACCCGTAGGGCGGGGTGGTGTCGGATTGGTGGCCTGAATACCTTTTAAAATTCATGTTTTCCCGACCAGCCCAAGCCTAAAAAGCCGCTGGGTTTTTTTCTTAATTGCCTGGTTACAGTATCACCGACTTTAACATACTTCTGCAGTTGTGGGTTTTTGTCGCTATCCTTATCTTTTCGTTTGGCCACGCAAATAGTATCAAAAACTTCAACAACTTCCAGTTCGGCAATATTTTTTTTGCTGACAATCAATTGACCGGTTACCGGATGTTGTATCGTCTCACCTGCACCAGTGACCAGCAATTTATCACGCTTAGCCATATTGTGCTTAGTACCTAAGTCAATAGTATATTTGTCGCCTACCACTTTAATCACATAGCCTTGTACGGGAATAAAGTGGTATATTTCTCTAACTAGGTTGTAAGCAGCCTCTGTAACCGCACCACTGATGCTTTTATCGGAGGAATCGCCTGATGTTTGCCCTGACCAAACAATTTGTCCATTTTTTACATCCACTATTTTTATGGTGAGGTTGGCAGAGGTGTTGAATTTACTGTCAACCCATCTTTTTTCTTTACGCGTTTGCTTTGTTTTTTTGTCATATTTATCGTAATAGTAATAATGTCCCGGCTCTTCTTTTAGAATTCCATCTACCGTACCCATCACTAAGTAATCCAACCCCAATATACCGCCTAACTTGGTTACTGTTGCCTCATCCAAAAAGCCCCTTGCTCCCATTGCTTGTTCTTCAAATACACGCGATAATTCACTGCGTTCAACAATAGTACATGATTTAAGCTTTATCAAGTCTGCAGTAAGCATATCAGCGGCCATGACACCAAGGTTATGGAACGAACTATTATTGTTGAGAGTAAGCACTCCTATTTTTTTTGTGGTGTTTGCAGCTGCCAACGCTGCATTTGAAGACACAACAATAATAATACAAACCAATACCATGCCCCATATACCTTTGCGCATCATATAAAATCCCCCCCTTTTGGTTTACCTCATGCTAACTACAATCACGCTATGACTAATTTCATTTACCTTTACCGGTAACTCCGGCATCTTTTCTAACCGTTCTGCTAATATAGCCGGATTGCCGATATAATTGACATCAAACATCGCCGTTCCTTGCTGATAGTCCCGCAAAAATACATTGCTGACTCCAGGCTGCTCTCTTACTAAGCGCCCCAGTAGATTAATAACCGCATAATCATTGACGGCGACTACCTTGAGCCGGAGACCCTTTTCCGGGTTGGCGGCATAAGTCATTAGCTTATCTGCAAAGAACTTTCCGGCCAGTTTACCGGCATTGTTCAAGGATGCCTTGGCAGCAGCAAGTTCAGTAACGTCAATTCCGCCGCTTTGAAAGCCTTGTGCAGCAATAATCTCACCGGTATCGGCCTTAATCAATCTTGTCTCGACACGCGCGTAGCAGGATATGATGCTGTGACCGGGGCCATATCCTGCATATTCACTAAAGGCTTCCCCTACAATCAAATAATCAAGCGGTTCCGTGGCAGCAAGTCGTATAGCTGTGGCGGTATCGCCGCGGTTGATAACAGCCTTGATCGCATCAGAACGGCGAATATGAGCCAACCTGTTAGGATCTGTCAAGCGCTTAAAGCCTGCCTCGATTAGTTGGTTAATGATGGCTGATTCAGCTACCGGATCGGGGAGCGGACGGTTGTAATGCTCGGTGACAATAACGGCAATACGGGGGTCACGCAAGCCCACATCAATCATTTGTAAACGCTGCAAGATCGTCATAAGTTGGGAATTAGGCTCAGAATCAACTATTATCCTGGCCTGAATAACAATCCTAGCATCCATATATTGTTCTGATAAAATAGAATACTCTCTGATAAAGCCTTGCGATTTGGTATAAACATCATCGGTTAGCACAGCGTAGTTTCGCACCCGTGTCTGCGAATCGACTAGGGTTCCGACTGCTTGTTCCACAGCTTGGCGGAATGCATCCTGCATAGCCGCTTCACGAGAAATGCCATGACCGTTGACTACCACTTCCTGGGCGTTTACATCCAGGCATTGGAACATTCCCAACCATAGTGCTAATAACATGAACAAGAATCTAAACCATTTCATTGTCTCACCTATTTCCTTCTTCTGCTTAATTTGGTTTCCTTGCTATGCTTTGCGGCTAACGATCGGGGGTGACCTGTGAGATTTTATCTGACTTTCGTCTTTTTTTATAGTAACTTAAAGGAGCTGCCACTTGATTGAGACAGCCCCCGGAAGCTAAAATACCCGCTTAAGCTGCACTGTCCCTGTCACACCTTCCCGTTTCCCGGCATAGCCCTGGAGGCCAAGTTCGAGGGTGTTGCTGCTTTCCGGGCGGCTTTTGATGCTTACGCCCAATTCCAGGATACCTGTGCTGCCTTTGAGGCTGGGGTCATCAAGCCTCATACCGTGAACGCTGCCCTGGGCTTTACCGTCAAACTCGTATTCATAGGCCAAACCGGCATAGTTGGTTACTTTGCCGCCCGGCTGGACTTTGCTTAGGCGGGCGCCGATGCGCAAGCGATGGGAATCGGTTCCGTCAAAGTTAAAACGTTCTCCGGCGATTGTTACGTCATCACCGTCCTGGTGTGTCCAGAGATATTTGGCATAGGTGTCCAGTGTTTTGTTGCCATTGACTTTCAGCTTACCAACGCCGATATGCACGCCGTAGTAGGCAGCATCACTGTCATAGGAGGCTCTTTGTCCGGCAGCGGTTCTTAGGTCGCTGCTGCTGAAGTCGGTTTTGCTTTTGCCGCCCCGCAGCGAACCTTCCAGGTAGCTGCCGTTTGCTTTATCCTGTCTGGCGAGTACACCTAAACCATAGTAGCGGGTATCTCCCTTGCCTTTGACACTGGGCATATTGCCAAAGCTGTTGTAACTGTCATAGTTGCCCCAGCCTGTTTCGAGGAATAGCCCTTTCAATTTTGCACCGTTCTCGGCAGCTTGCTGCTTAGCCCAGCCGATAATGAGGGAGGTGCCTTTCAAATCGGCATGGGAGCCGGTTTTATACTTGGACGAGCCATGTGACATGCCGCCAAACATGGCGATTGCACCTCCGGCTGCTTGCGCCTGTGCCCTGGCATCAGCCAGGCCGTCACCGGCTGCTATGTCCGCACCTTGGTTGACAAAAGCCATTCCGGCAGCAATGCCTTCGGCGAGAGCTTTGGTCTGCGGGTTGACTTGTGCGGAGGTTAGTGTTGCTGTTAATCCCCTATCCACCGTAGCCGCCATATCGAAATCATAGAGCATGGAAATGCCTGACTGCACGTTAGATACGCGATAGGCAGCAGGAGTACCGGTAGTGCTGTTGATCAAGGTAACGGTATCACCTTGCTTCAACGGTGAGCCCCCTTCCATGCCGGTAATTGCTACCTGGGTGCCTGTTAGGTTGGTAGCATTGGTAACGGTGAGCATGGTGCCGCCGTTTTTCAGGGATGCAGGAAGGAAGAAGTTGTAGTTTTGGAAGCTGTTAACTTCTTTGAGGGTTCCTGTGAAACCGTTGACATTCAGGGTATTGCCGGTAGATGTGCCGCTGCTGGAAAGATCTATCCAACCGCCGTAAACAGAAGATGTGGCTGCCAATCGTACGTTGCTGCCAATGGTTACTGTATTATCGTTGGCAGATCCCTGGGAACTCATGCCACCATAAACATCGTAAAGAATTTCGCCGCCAGTGATGTTGACCGTATTGCCGGAAGCATTTCCGGGAACATGACCGAGAACAACGCTGTTATCCATTGTCTTGCCGCCATAAATGTTACCTACCTTACCATCACTAAACAGTACTTCGTTGTTTTCAGTGCTGCCTTCTGAACTAAATCCTCCCTCAAGCGTATTCGCTTCTCCGCCGCTCATGATGGCTTTGTTGCCTATAGCATTACCATCCCCTGAACTTCCGCCTGTTACATCGGAAACACTGCCGCCGCTCATGGTTACAAGGTTATTCTCGGCATTGCCAGAATTACTGTGTCCGCCCATAAGCGACCCGCTGGCGCCATCAAAGTTATGGATAATGCCACCGGACATGTGCGCCTCGTTGCCGGAGACTAGACCGGTATTGCTCCAAGCAGCCCTGGCCGTACTACCCATTATCTCGCCGCCAGTAACGAATAGCTTGTTGCCTGTCACTGGACCGCTGGTGCTTTCCCCTGCATCGACACGGTTGATTTTGGCGGTACCACTGATGGTTACCGTATTGCCGGAGGAAGTACCATCTTGACTAGAACCACCAATAACCCATCCATTAGACATAGTGCCTAATCCATCGCCCACCGTACCACCGGAAATGATAACACTGTTGCCTATAGCATCACCGGCAGCATTAGCAGAACCACCGCGCACTTGATTTTTAACCGTGCCTCCTGAGATTGTTATTTTGTTATTGGTGGCATTACCATTGAGGCTTATGCCGCTAATCGCCATGTTATCAATTGTGCCACCGGAAATAGTCACGGTATTACCGGTAGATCCCAAGCCATTCGCGGCAGCAGCATCATACCCGCCGTAAAGATTATTGGTCACAGTCCCATTCAAAAAATTCACTGTGTTGCCAGTCACCGCCGCGCTATTCGAGAGGCCGCCGAAGACCCGGTCCGGGGTTGTGCCGGTTGTATAATTTACAGTGACCGTGTTGCCCGATGCACCGGGTACGGCAGAAGTGCCGGGAAACAGACTTGGGTTGGTCGCGCCGCCGATGGCGGCGGTTTGCAGCCCTGTGCCACCTGTCGCCTTGGCGTCGTCGTAGGTAACCTCAGCAGCACCAACAGGCGCAGCCGCCCCGATCATCACGCAGCACGCTGCAAATACGGCTGTGTTTTTAACCAACATACGCTGTAAAACAGCCCTATACTTGGATACTAGCATCTTTATCGCATTTTCTGACAGTCTTAGCAAAATTAGCTCCTCCTTGTTAACAATCCAATATTTACATTAATTATAGTTAACTATTGCGACTGTTACTTCCAGATGTGGAAAAATGCAGGCTTTTGGGTGAAATTGGCGAAATAATAAAAAAAAGCCATGCATGACGCATGGCAGCTAATTGTGGTTATTAGACTTCTAAACGTTTCGCCTCCCCATAGATGCGATCCAGTTCGCTTTGCTTCACTAGCACTATTGACCAGGGTCCAAGTTTCATACAATTTCGTGGGCAGTAGAAGCTAACCATATCCATAGCATTGACTTCCACCATTTTCTGACCGCAGACATGACATTTTGCGTGCCATGTCATCACATTGTTCTGGGAACTACCTGCCTCATCGCCGCTTAATAAAATACGATACAAAACTTTTTGAAAAATTTCTGCTGTGTGAGGTTTTACGATAAAGCTGTCAATGCCGATACAAACACTTTCCTGAACAGCATCTTCTGTATTTCGGCTGCTACACATGATAATTTTGGCCGCAGGCTGCGTTCGCTTCACTTCTTTCAGCACCACTATACCGTCCACCTCGTCCATAATGATATCTATGATGAAAAGATCAAAGGTCTTTTCTTTTATCTTTTCCAACGCTTCTCTCCCGCTACCGGCCTGCTGTACTTGCTCTTTGTTAAATCCGCTAGTAAGTAATTCTCGTGTAATCAAGGTCCGTGAAAATATGGAATCGTCAACAACCAGGATTTGCGCTTGATCATATAACTCTTTAATTCTATCACTGATTTCGGGTTCCAAACTAAAGCCTCCATTCTAAATCTTGGCGAAAGGTGGTCAGTACCTGCTTTTTTTCTTTTTGCAAAAACCGCGCCATTCCTTCAAGTGCAATGTCATTTTTTGGCGGGCTCTTTGGATTGCGTTATCTACTACCTTTTCTTGAAAGTCCAATACTTGTGCGATTTCCCGCTGTTTATAGCCGATAATATACAGCTCAATAACTCTTTTTTCCAGGCGTGACAGTACACTGTCCATTGTCGCATAGATGGTCTTGATGGTTTCAATTTCAATAATCTGCTCAGCAGGATCATCAGAAGAACTCTGCTTGATTATTCCTATTAACTCTAACTGATCGCTTGTATTTGACCAATCTGCTATTGCACTTAACGAAATGGCTTTATTGAGAATGTAGTGTTTTTTGCGATTATACATGATTACTGCTGATTTGATTGTATTTTTAATATTAAGCTCAGCAATTAGGTGAAACGATCTGCCGCGTTCCTCGTCATAATCACGCACAGCTTTATATAGACCGATTAAGCCCCACTGGTACATATCGTGATAATCACCGCCAGGCAAATAATATATCTTTACATAGCGCAAAATGACCTTATTATACCTGGATACTATTTTTTTAAATTCTTCATTGTTAACGCTACCGTCGTTATAAAAGCATGCTGCAAGCACTCTACCTTACCCTTCATTGCTAAAATTTTTCTAATGATAAACGCTCTGCCGCTCAGTTATACTTAAGTCTCTCTGCTACCATCCTCTATTTCTACATGCGTCGTTTCTCACCGGTTCGGATGTTAATCACTTGCCAGCACTGGTGACGCGGTTTTACTATGCAGATTAGTCTCAATGCTGCTGCAATGATAACTTCTACCAATTGATTTAACTCCCCTTATGCTAATCCCAACATTGGGAATCAACTAAGTTATTGATGAGAACCGTCAGTTACAATGATAAAATATCTCGCCACAAGTGTTAACTTGCCATTTCCGATGTCTCCTTTGATTTCAATCATCTTTGTTCCGGCAGTCTAGAACGGACGGCCTTGCGTCAGCTTAACGCCATCCGAAGTATAAAAACTGTAATTAGCAGAGATGTCCGTTATTTTCCCTCCGTCATTATCATCCTTATACACCATCTTAAACCCGGTGCCGTCAAAGCCCTCGCCAACCCTGTAGGCAGTTAGAAATTGAACTCGGCGTTGTGCGGATTTATGTCGGTGAACTGAACCTCTTTATAAAATGGCACTTCATCCTCATATGGTGCTTTACCGCCCCAAACGCTTCCATAGTATATTAATTATAGTTAAGTCTTGCGAATGTTAATTCCATATGCGGAAAAAGGCAGGTTTTTTGGTGAAATTGGCGAAATATAAAGAAAGAAAAAAGCCATACATGACGCATGGCAGTTAATTGTGATTATATACTATTGACTATTTAGAAGCTTGTAGAAGGCGTCCCTGGCTTTCTCTTTATTTGTTCGGCTAATTGGTATGGCCGTTCCGTCAGTTAATACAAACCTGTCATTTTCATATTTCTCGATATATAGGAAATTGACCAGATAGCTTTTGTGTGACCGGATAAAGGTGTTTAACTGCTGAGTTTGTTCGAATTCATCCAGTTTAGTATAAACAGTTATTTTTTCCGCTGTCTTCGCCAGGACAATATTTACTTTATTATTTTCACTTTCTAAGTAAAGGATATCTTTTGTCAGTATTTTTTGAGTTACACCGCGGTAAGCGATACAAATGCTTGCTTTCTCTGCATTTTCGATCTGCGCTATTGCCCTTTCCATAACCTTGGCTAACTGATCTATCTGTATCGGTTTTACCAGATAGCCTGTCGCGTTGACTTCGTATCCTTCATAAACGTAATCTGTTGAACTTGTCAGAAATATAATGTTAACTAACTTGTCCTGTTTACGGATTATCCGCGCACATGTCATTCCATTCATATCGTCCATAATGATATCCAGAAATATGATATCAAAACATATGGTTTTACTCTCGATAACTGAGTTTAATTTATAAGGGTTATCATAAGCAAAGAGATTAGCGCTGACACCCTGCTTACATAAATAGCTTTCAATTGTTTCGTACAGCTTTATTCTGTCAGCAGCATTATCGTCACAAATCGCTATGATTAGCATTGGTTGCCACCTCGTAACCAGATTCACCTAAGGTGTGGGATATAAATAACAATTCTGCAACATTATAAGCAATCCCTTTTTAGTTGGACTGATTTAATGTCGCAGCAGTAGGAGAGGTTATTTTGCAAGAGAGTATAGTGCTTGTAAGCAGAGGCATATTTTTAATAACAAATATTTTACTGCTATATATATTCTTAACTCCACGGCGTCCTCTTTGGTTTCAAGTGACTGCCTTCTCTGTTACCTGGATCACTATTTACTTTTTGCGCGGCATTTTGCAGACCATTATCCCTGATCCTTTTTTGCTTGGCTACATGGTGGGCTCATTGTATATGGTTCCTTGCGCGCTGATTTTTAAGGAGACAATGAATGCTAAGCTTTTTGTCTTTTTTATGATTTTTTCCCTTTCCCAATTTACTTTTCTTATCTTTTTATTTCTAGAGCAATTACTATTTAACCATTATGTAGGCGGTTTGGTTTTGGCAGGTCTGCTGCTTGAGGCTGCATCACTGCCTTTAATAAAAAAATATGTATCACCCTATGCCGGCAATATGATTGCAATTATCGATCAGCGAAATTTCGTTTTTACCTGTTTTCCCCTTTTGTCATTTGTACTGCTGGCATTTTATGGGGTACAAAGAACATATTTGCTATCCAACTTCATTCCGCTGGTAGTAAATACCTTATTGATTCTTTTTACCTATTACCTGGTTGCCACAGCAATCTATCAGACAATGCGCAACCAGCAAGCAGAAAAACAACTGGCCTTGCAGCACGAGCATTATCGCAACCTAAACGATAGTATTAACGCTATGAAAATAATGCGCCATGACTTGCGTCATCATCTTGTGACATGCTTAGAATTTCTAGTAAAAAAAGACTCGGCTGCGGCAGAAATTTATCTGGGCCAGCTTTGCAATCACTATGACGACATTTCTCTCCCGAAAGTTTGTTCCAACCAAATTGCGGATGCTCTCATTAGCTATTACCTAAAGGCGGCCCAGGAGCAAGGTATTATTGTAAATACAAACTTGCATTTGCCCGGCAATTTAGGCATTGATGATCAAGACCTGTGCGTTATTCTTGGCAACTGCCTGGAAAACGCTGTTGAAGCCTGCAGTAAAATGCCTCCAGATCAGTTGCGTTTTATTGACATTAAAACCACCATAGCCAAGAATCATCTGGTAATTAAAATTGCTAATTCTTTTTGCGGCTCCGTTATACATCAAGACGATGGTTTTGTATCCTCAAAACATGGCAATAATCATGGAATGGGGCTTGCCAGTGTGAAAGCCCTAACTTCCAAATACCACGGTTATTGCTCTATGTATTGTGAACAACAAGTATTCAAAGTTGCCGTCTCTTTGAAACTGCCGGAAACAGTTGCCGAATCGCGATCATTCAGTATTCCTTGAATTAAAATAATCCTCCGTCCGACAAACAAAGCCTTGCTCCGGTATCAGATACCGGGGCAAGGCTTTGTATCCGGTAGAGATTCAGGTTGGCTTTCGTATAGTGTCCGGCGGTGTGAGCGCTGCTGTCAGCGGTAACCGCATCCGCCGAATCCATGTCGAGGTGTCCCAGCGCGAAGGTAAGGCCAAAGCTATTGTAGCCGCCGCCACCGGCATTGTCACGACTGTTGCCGCTGATGCCAAGATTCCACACATCGGCGGATTTACGGCCGTTGGAGCCAAAATAGTCAATGCGGTCTTCCAGTTCCTTATGGTCAAAGCCGATACGGCCTGTGAGATTAAAGTCACGGGAACGCTTAAGGATAACGCTTTCGTAGATGCTGGTCGTTTTGGCAATGCCGCTGGAGGTGCCGGGTGCGCCGCCTGCCGTTAAGGTCGCCTTGCTGCTGATACCGTCCGTAGCGGATAGCAGCAGCAGTGTCCGTTCCAGGGTTTCCTTGCGGATATACTGGCCGCTTTTCAGGGGGCTCAGCACACGATCAATCGCCGTCTGACGCAGGTCAGAATTATTCCGCACCTGAATTTGGTCGTATTGTCCAATCAGCACCTGGATGGTTACGGCGCCATTTTCAATCGTCTGGGCGGGAATAACAGCCCTAGCGACAAGATAGCCTTGTTCCCGGAAATACTGGGTAATGCGCCGGGCATAGACTTTAATTATAGTTAAACGTAATAGTTATAAATTCCGGATGTGGAAGAAATTGGCGAATTAAATTAAAAGGAAACTCTGCCAGGAGGGCTGTCTCAATAACAATGGAGGCAGCCTTCTTCTTTTGAGCAAAAAAATACGAGAGACAGATTCCTAAGAACCTGCCTCTCGGTGAACGGTGTATGCTGATTTTTTACTTTTCTACTGTTAACGTCGAAGTTTGCCTGAAACCGCCAAGAGATATAATAATTTTCTTGTCCCCTGGGCTAACAAAAACATAGTTTTCATGCATCTGTACACCATTGGCAGTTATATCAAGCTGATCGCCACTAAAATCCGCTGTAGTATTGTCTTCAAAGTAACATCTTACAGTATATTTGCAGGTATGAAAAGCTTCCCCAACTTTATATTTGGTTTGATCAGGTTGATTTATAAGCTCATAACGGCTTACAGCCTTATCAAAAGCAGGAACTACTGTTAGTGTTTGTTTAATATTGTAGTTTCCTAAGCGAATGACAAAGTTTTTATTGCCAGCTTCTTTAAACTTATATCCTTTCGATAGCTTAACACCGTTAGCATAAAACTCTAAGTCGCTCGCTCTAAAGTCATCAGTTGCACCATTGGTATAAACACATCTTACTGTAATATCAGAAGGGTCAAATAAATCTAATGTTTGTCTATACGAAAACTCTGGAGGAGCGTTTAATATATAACATTCTTTGATATTAGCGCCGAGGTTAGCAGGAAAAACCTGCAAATCATATTGCCCTTGCTTACCCTGATATTTTATAGTGATCGTTTTTTTACCAGGAGTTTTAAATATGTAACCCTCTGCAATTGATACTCCATTAGCCCAGTACTTTAACTCTTTATGTCCATGATAGTTAGAACGATTTTTAGCATAATAAATATGCATGCCTACATCGCTAGTGCGAAATGCTTCCCCAACCTTATAAACTTTAGTTAATGCTACAACCTCAACCGAACCGGGAGGTATATTAAGACGTCACGTAGAGGCCGCTTTAACTTCCGACTGAAATGACATAAAAAAGGTCATAGCAATAACTGCTGTGAAAAACAAAAATATTTTTTTCATTTAGTCTCCTCCTGTAATTATGCATCATTAGGATAAATAAAAATTAATCGTATCATCTTCCTATAAGGATTACCGTCTGGAGCTGGCAGAGTGAAAACTGCTTTCCTTGCGCTGCCTGCTGACAACCGTGGCTTTATCCGCCTGAGGCTTCTCCGGCGCCGGCGGCGCTTCCGGGGCTCTTCTCTCAAGTGAATCCTTAATGGCACGTTCAATCAGATAGTCGACAGTATCATAGTCCTGTGAAACCGTATGACCGATCGCTAGCCGAATCGATACCATTTCCTCACCAATTGCAAATTTGGTTTCGGCAGCAAGCGCTTTCAATTTGTCGGCTAACAGTAGGATCAGGCTTTTATTGGCCGTCTTCGCAATAACGATAAAGCGGGCTCCGTGCCAGCGGCCAATTATATTGGATGTACAAATCACGCTTGCTAGGGTTTTAGCGACCGTACAGCATTAATTATAGTTAAACTTAACAGCTATAAGTCCCCTATATGGAAAAAAGCTGATTTTTCGAAGAAATTAGCAAATTAAAAAGAAAACCGATTAGGAGGAGCTGTCTCAATAACACTGGAGGCAGCTTCTGCTTTTGCGCAAAAAAATACGAGAGACAGCTTCCTGAGAACCTGCCTCCCGGTGAATGGTGTATGCTGATTTTTTTACTTTTCTACTGTTAAAGTTGAAGGTTTCCTAAACCGCCAAGAGCTTATAGCATTCTTTGATATTAGCGCTAAGGTTAGCAGGAAAAACCTGCAAATCATATTGACCTCATTCTAACTCCAACCACCCCAAACCTCCGGGCAATACCCCACAGTAGCCTTAGCCCCGTTCCGTACCACCGGAGTTCTTAAGAGCAACGGGTGATTGAGCAGCATTTCTTCCACATTGTGCACCAAATACTTCAAATTACGTTTTTCGTATTCTTTGCCTGTTTTGTCAATCAGGTTTTCCAGTCCGCCGACAGCCGCCCTGACCTTGTCTAGTTCGCCCTTGCTTAAACCGCGCACTGTCAGATCGACAAATTGAAACGGTATCTTGCGCTCCTTGAAATAGCGCTCGGCCTTCCTGGTATCCTGACATTTTTTCGTGCCAAATATCTGTATGTTCATAGCCTGTCAGATTAGTACCTTGTCAGCTCTAAAACGGTAGAATAATGGCGAGACTATCAAGGTACTCACTCCTTTTTATCAATTATTATTATCAAGCTCTTCTACCAGCTCATTAAGATAGGTCCAGCGATCCAATAATTCGTTTAGTCTTAACTCTAAATCCTGCTGTTTTGCGGTAAGCTCCTGTAACAGTTCAAAGTTGCTGCCGGCGGTATTGATGGCGTGGGCTACCTGAGAAAGCTCCTGTTCTACACCGGCAATTACTTCATCTATTTGCTCATACTCACGCTGTTCCTTGAAAGACAGTTTGCGTGGCCGTTCTTTGGGCTTGTCTTGTGCCGCAATTTTTTTATCTGCAGTATTTTTATTCTTATTTGTAGGTAAAGCTTCAGCTTCCAGCATACTGACTCTTTCCTGATAATCGGAGTAGTTGCCAGGATACTGTGTAATCCTGCCGTCACCTTCAAAGGCAAATATTTTTTCCACAAGCCGGTCAAGAAAATATCTGTCATGGGATACCACAATAACAGCACCCGGGAAGTCGTCAAGATAGTCTTCCAGAATGCTTAAGGTCTGGATATCCAGATCATTGGTCGGTTCGTCCAGCAAGAGCACATTAGGCGCACTCATGAGCACCCGCAATAAGAACAGGCGGCGCTTCTCCCCGCCTGACAGCTTGGCAATCGGTGTCCACTGCAGATTAGGCGGAAAGAGAAAACGTTCTAATAGCTGAGCGGCACTAAGAGTACCGCCGTCGGCTGTCGGCAGAAAGTGAGCTTCTTCTTTAATATATTCAATAACCCGCAAGTCTTGGTTCATTTCGGTGCTTTCCTGAGAAAAGTAACCAATTTTCACCGTTTGGCCGATTTCAACCTGACCTTGGTTAGGAATGAGCCGTCCGGCAATGATATTAAGTAAAGTGGATTTACCGCTGCCGTTAGGCCCGATAATACCTACTCTGTCGTCTTTAAGGACAATATAACTGAAGTCATTGATTAACGTACTAGCTTCAAAGGCTTGGCCGATATGCTCCATCTCGATAATCTTGCGCCCCAAACGACTGGCACCTGCCGTTATCTCTATTTGGCCTTGTCTGCCATCCGGAGTCTGGGCGCTAAGCTGCTCAAACCTCTCAATCCTGGCCTTTTGCTTGGTGCTGCGGGCCTGCGCTCCCCGCCGTATCCAAGCCAACTCATTGCGCAGGATATTCTGCCGTTTGCGTTCACTGGCTTCCTGCTGGTCTTCCCGCTCGGCCTTCAGCTCCAGGAAATTGCTGTAATTGCCGGTATATGTATATAACTTGCCTTTATCCAATTCGATAATGCGGTTGGTTACCCGGTCAAGAAAATACCTGTCATGGGTAATCATAATAAGTGCGCCTTTGCGCTTAGCCAAATATTGTTCCAGCCAGGCTACAGTGTCGTTATCAATATGGTTAGTGGGCTCGTCCAGTATTAACACGTCGGCAGGATTAATGAGCGCACTGGCTAGTGCCACCCGTTTGCGCTGACCACCGGACAGGGTACTGACAATGGCGGCAAAATCAGTAATCCCCAGCTTGGTAAGTATGATTTTGGCATCACTTTCCAGCTGCCAGGCATTTTGTGTGTCCATCTGCTGCGTTAAGCTGATAAGCCGTTTCTGGCGCACAGCATCATCAGGATAACGCTGTGCCTCTACCAAAGCTTGTTCATAGTCTCTCAATACCTGCATAACCGGTGAATGGCCTCTAAACACCTGCTCCAATACGGTAGCCTGGGCATCAAACTCAGGATTTTGTGGTAGATATTCAACCTTTATACCGCTACCTGCCGTTATTTTGCCAAAATCTGCGGTATCCACACCTGCGATAATTTTCAAAAAAGTAGATTTGCCGGTGCCGTTGACCCCAATAAGCCCAATTTTATCTCCATCATCAATGCCAAAGGTAACATTGCCGAATAATACTCGTTCACCGTAGCTTTTGGTAAGATTCTCTATTGTTAATAAATTCATATTCCATTCCTTTTGTATATATAGTATCTGCCAAGGTTTTTCTTTCTCATTTTAACACAAATAGCTTTTTATATGAAGAAAGACTCTTTACTTTTATGGAAATGGTATATCACATTTTACTTACACATAGCCTAAACCGACATTACCGACCTAGGCCTGTTCAAGTTCAGGCAATCCCTGCGCTTGAATCGCAATGGCTTTTGCGGACACCAAGAATGGCTGGTACAATAAGCTACTATACCAAAAGAAGAGCTCTGCAGTGCGTATAAAATGCTGTACTGCAGAGCTTTTTATATTTTTTTACTGCAAAACTTAGGATTTGTATCACATTATCTCAATTTTTCCAGGAATGTCCTGTAAAGTCTGGGCAAATGGTGATGCCCATTAAGAACACATTATCCTAAATTACTGATACAATTTGAATAATGCCTGAGTTCCGCTGTCTTCCTCCCCTTGGCTTGCCAACTGCTCGTATAGCTTGATTGCCTGCTGCAGTCCCGGAGTATCCAAGCCCATTTGTTGAGCAGATTCAATAGCAATTTTCATATCTTTAATAAAATGCTTAACATAAAAGCCTGGCTCAAAATTGCCGGCCAACATCCTGGGAGCCAGATTGCTCAGTGACCAACTGCCTGCCGCCCCGGTCTCAATACTTTGGAGTACAAGGCTGGGATTAAGGCCAGCCTTTTTTGCGTAAGCCATTGCCTCGCATACGCCCATCATGTTGCTTGCGATTGCAATCTGATTGCACATCTTAGTATGCTGGCCTGCCCCGGCGGCGCCTTGTAAAACAATATTTTTACCCATCAATTCCAAAATCGGCCGGACAGCGGCAAAAGCCCCCGGCTCACCGCCCACCATAATGGCAAGCCGTGCTTCTTTTGCCCCAATATCACCGCCTGAGACTGGCGCGTCAAGAGCCTGCATGTTTTTTGCCTTCGCTTCCCGGTAAATACGGATTGCTAGTTCTGGTGACGACGTAGTCATATCCAAAAAATATGTTCCCTGGCTGGCATTTTTTAATAAACCGTCATCACCCAAATAAACTATTTCGACATCTTTGGGATAGCCAATCATCGTGATAATCACATTGCAATTGGCTGCTAATCCGGCTATCGTTTCTTCCCATACCGCACCCTGCTTAAGTAAATCCTCGGCTTTGGCTTTAGTCCGGTTATATACCCGTACAGGATAACCGGCCTTCAGCAAATGCCCTGCCATGCTCTTACCCATAACACCAATCCCAACAAAGCCTACTACTGTGTTTTTTACTGTTACAGCCATGTTTTCCACTCCATTTCTGCAAATTCAATTTACGTAGCTTCTTCTTTAAACAACGGCAGTTCTCTTTCATTATCAAAAATTACTTCAGCAGTCTAGATAACCGGCCCCCGCATATAAATATCCATTGAATTGACATATCCCGATATTTCCGCCTTGGTCATAGCCCCTGAAGCAATATGAGTCACTTCTTCCAGAATACGATGCCCGGCATCCGGGATTGTATCACTGCCCTCAATTACCGCACTCAGGTTCATATCAATATGATCACTCATTTTTTCGGCAGCAGTGCGGCTACCGGTAATTTTAAGCACCGGCACGAACGGAAATCCCTGCGGCGCTCCCCGGCCGGTTGCAAAGACAATTACATTGGCACCCGCAGCAGCCAAACCTGTTAATATCTCCGGCTCCCTCCCGGGGGAATCCATTACTACCAGCCCTTTAACCGTAGGCTGTTCACCGTATTCATAGACTGCCTGGATAGGTGCCGATCCGGCTTTGGCGA
The DNA here is from genome assembly GCF_001941975.2 of Sporomusa sphaeroides DSM 2875. Taxonomy (NCBI): domain Bacteria; kingdom Bacillati; phylum Bacillota; class Negativicutes; order Selenomonadales; family Sporomusaceae; genus Sporomusa; species Sporomusa sphaeroides. The sequence continues at coordinate 2,491,943 of NZ_CP146991.1, forward strand.
TGGCCCCAAGTGACTTTTCTTCAATGGTGGTAAGGCCTCCCTTGATATTGCCACCGGTAGGCTGCCCGCCGCGAATATCCTCACCGACCACCATTGCTCTTTTTTCCATACGTTCAACCAATCTGTAGATTTCCTGAGCCACTGTTTCATTCGCGGCATGTTTGGCTAATATGTGCTCAGCTCCGATGAACTCTGTAACCTCACCTAAAATTGATATCCCACCGGCAGCTACCAATAAGTCAGAGGCTACACCAATAGCTGGATTGGGCACCAAGCCGGATGTGGTATCAGAACTGCCGCATTTCATGCCCATAACCAGTTCACTGATTGGGAAAGCCTCACGTTTGGCAAACGAGGCCTCTCTCACCATTTCCTGCGCCAGTAAAATTCCCGCCGCTGTTGACCGTGCTGAACCACCAATCTCCTGAACAATAAGATGCTCTACCCGCTTGCCGGCTGCGCGAATACCTTCGATTACGCCTGTGATATCGGTGCTCTCACAGCCAAGACTCACGATAATTACCGAATGTAAGTTGGGGTTGCCCCCCAATCCGATTAAAGTTTTGTTCACAATTCCAATATCCAGTGGCGTTTGACAGCAGCCTTGATGATGGGTGAAGCGAGCAGTACCCTGCACTTGACGAACAATCGACTCTACAACCTCGTTTACACATACTACCGCTGACAGAACACCGACAAAATTACGCGTCCCTACTGTACCGTTGGCACGACGATAACCCATAAATTCCATGTTATACCTCCTTCTGAAGATCGCCGCGGCCACGCAAGCTTTCAATATTTTGAATATGAGCATGGCAGCCGGTTTCAATATCCGACGTTGCCCGGCCAATGACCTCTCCATACTTTAAAATGTTTTCCTCGTTATTGATTTTCCGCACCGCAAACTTATGACCGTACGGGATATCTTCCATTATGCTTACACGATTGATCTCCCGTCCCAAACGAATTATAGCCTGTTGGCCTTTTTTCAGGTCCTGAACTGCGGTAGCCACATTATCGGTGGAATGTAATACAATTGCATCAATGCTCATCTGCTCTCCCCCTCATTTTATAATTACTGCAACTCTGACCGTAAGAAATGTTATTATCGTCATATTCTTCTCTCCTCACCAATGCCATTCCTGTTGAAGGCCCCATTTTATTTTACCATCACCATAATAGACTCTTTGAATAGCTTCCTCTGTCCGCTGTTTGGCAATATGTTTTCTACAAAACTTAGGCTCTGACACCAAACCTTCCAGTAAAGCCTCTTTACTTTTCTGGAAAATAGTAGTATATTGTATATTTACCACGCATAGCCGCTTTACGGCTTGTGCAAACTGACTTTACCGCATACTATGAAAAAGAAAGGTGTGCCTTCTATGTCGACAAACTTTTCAGCCTTAGGCATCCGCCCTGAGTTGACTCAATTTTTAAAAACAACAGGAATTACCCGTCCTACCCCGATACAAGCCCAGGCAATTCCTATTTTGCTGGCAGGCAAAGATGTTATTGCCCAAGCCCAGACAGGTACCGGCAAGACACTGGCCTTTTTGCTGCCCATTTTGGAAAAAATAAAAATTTCGGCACCCCATGTACAGGCTTTGATTATCACCCCAACTCGGGAATTAACACTGCAAATTACGGCCGAGGCCGCCAAACTGGCCAATATCCTTGGCATTAATGTCTTGTCGGTACATGGCGGCAAAGCGGTGGATGAGCAAATCCGCAAGTTGAAAGGTCAGCCTCACATCGTAGTCGGCACACCAGGCCGCTTGCTTGACCATGTCAGACGTAAAACGCTGGTGCTTGCCGGTGTTTCCCGGCTGGTGCTGGATGAGGCCGATCAAATGCTGCACATGGGCTTTTTAGAAGAAGTGGAAGAACTGATAAAGCTGACTTCCAGCAAACGGCAGACCCTGCTGTTCTCGGCAACCATGCCGCCGAAGGTACGGGGACTGGCCGCCCGTTATATGGACAAGCCGGCCGATATCCGCGTCCAAACGGAAAATGTAACCTTGGATGAAATCAAACAAATCATGATTGAACTGCCTGAGGCCGGCAAGCTTGACAAACTCTGCAGCCTGATTGATGAACAGCAGCCTTATCTGGCCATTGTATTTTGCCATACTAAAGAACGGGCCAAAGCTGTCAATACTGCCCTTATTCAGCGCGGCTATAAAGCTGACGAGCTGCATGGCGACTTGTCACAGGCTAAACGTATGCAGGTTATGCGCCGGTTTAGCGAGGCAAAGCTGCAAATCCTTGTTGCCACAGACATTGCCGCCCGGGGCCTGGACATTGAGGGCGTCACCCATGTCTTCAGTTATGATATCCCGCACGACCCCGAAAGCTACATCCACCGCATCGGCCGGACCGGACGGGCCGGTCAAACCGGGGCAGCCATCACCTTCATTAGTCCTGGTGAACACATGTATCTGCGGCTGATTGAGCAGGGAATCAAGTCTTCTATTGAAAAATATAAAGCCAACGGACAAAAAGTAATTAAAAATGCGAAAAAAGCTTCTCCGGCATCAACTAAGAAGATTACGGAAAAACCGGTGACTGCCAAGAAGACTGGCGACAAAAAAGCCGTCAGCCATGGCGGAAACAATCTCCGTAGCCGCCGGAAACCTAAAGCAGACGCAGCGAATTCCGGCAGCAAAGCTCCTAGAGGCAGATAAAGAAAACACGGCTTGCACCGGCCTTTGGCGACAGTGGAAGCCGATGTTGCCCTTATCCTGCTCTTAAGAAAGTGATACTTTCTGTTAGGATAAATAAAAGCACAAGGGCAAGGCGTAATCAGCCTTGCCCTTGTGCTTTTCGTACCGGTATATCCGGCTTGTCATTTTTATCATCAAAGGATGCCCGGCAGGCCGGGTAACGGGAACAGCCCCAGAACTTACCATGCTTGCCGTTTCTAAGCTGCAGTACCCCTTTGCGGCAGCGCGGACAGTGGTGATCACCCTTGAGCGGGATGTCAGCCCCTTTGGCCTTGGTACAAAGACTGGCCGCAAACCGCGCCTGCTGTCCCAAAAAAGCATCCAGACTGGCACTGCCTTCTGCCATTTGGCGCAAAATATCTTCCCATAAGGCGGTAAAGTCAGGATAAGTGAGCTCTTCCGGCAGCATATCCACAAGCAGATACGCAGGTTCGGTTGGTTTGAGGTACTTGCGTTTGGTTTCTTCCCGCAAAAAGCCACGTTCAATAAGTTCTTTGATAATGGTGGCCCGGGTGGCTTCAGTCCCAATGCCGGCCACATCTTTCAACTGCTTTTTTAAATCCGGGTTTTTAACATATTTATGAATTTCTTTCATAGCCGCCAGCAATGTGGCTGCCGTAAACCGGCTTGGTGCTTTTGTTGACTTCTTTTCGGCCGAAGCCTGGATAAAGCGCGCCCGGTCCCCTTTGCTCATGGCCGGCAGTGTGCCGCTGTCCTCTTCTTTCTTTTCTTCGGCTTCCGCACCATATACTTCTTTCCAGCCCAGTTCCTTGATAATCCGGCCATTGGCGGTAAACCTTTCGCCGGCATGTTCAAGCTCAGCCCGTGTCTGGTCATAGACATGCACCGGATAGAACTGGGCGATATATGCCTGGGCAATCAGAAAATATATATTTCTTTCGGTTTCATTTAATGCGGCAAAATTGCAGCGCTCCACAGTGGGAATAATGGCATGGTGGGCTGTAATCTTTTTGTCGTTCCAGGCCCGGCTGCGAATCAGGCTGTCTGCCTTGCCAGACCAGCCAGCCAATTCACGATGGGCCAACCCTGTCAGATTACCAAGAATTACGGCAGCATCATCCTGTTGTGACTCAGGTAAAAACTCACAGTCAGAACGCGGATAAGTAGTTAATTTTCGTTCATACAGCTTTTGGGCAGTATCTAAAACCACCTGCGGGTCATAGCCAAACTTTTTGCCTGCCATAACCTGTAGTGTCGATAATGCCAGCGGCAATCGCTGCGGTTCTTTCTTTTCCGTTGTTTCGCATGAGATTACTGCCGCCGGCTCGGTGGCCGCCTGCAGCATTTCCAGCAGGGCCTGGGCAATCGCCTTATCGGCCAGCCGGCCTTCGGTATCAAGACCCGACTGCTCCTCCCGCGGTTTCCAATAGGCTGTAAAAATAGTGTCACTATGCTCAAAATCAGCTTTGAGCGTAAAATAGTCTGCCTGCTTAAAATTCTCTATCTCGCGTTCCCGGCGAACTACCAGCGCCAGTGTCGGGGTTTTAACCCTCCCAACCGGGAGTGTCGTCCGGTGACCGGCCCGCTGCGCCGCCAGGGTATAAGCGCGGGACAAATTCATGCCAATCAGCCAGTCAGCCCGTGACCTGGCCAGCGCCGATTGCTTCAGGTTCTGAAAATCCTGGTTGTCGCGAAGATTGGCAATGGCCTTCCTGATGCTTTGCTCATCAAGCGCATTTAAAAGCAGCCGGCGCACCGGCTTTTGGTTATGTACATAGTCCAGCACTTCATCAATTAAGAGCTGCCCCTCCCGGTCAGGGTCACCGGCATGAACGATTTCATTGGCCTGCTCAATCAGGTTTTTAATAATCTCAAACTGTTTTTTGCAGGAATCGGCCACAAGCAGCTTCCAGCTTTCCGGAATAATCGGCAAGTCTTCTACCCGCCATCTTTCATATTTAGGATCATATTCATCCGGCTCAGCCTGGCGCAGAATGTGTCCATAACCCCAGGTAATGACCCCGCCGCCGGTGTGAATACAACCGTCCTTGCGGCTTGCCGGTCCTGGCAGGCATTTGGCAATTTCCGCTGCCATACTCGGTTTTTCAGCAATATATAGTCTATGTAAAGTTTTAGGATATGTTAAGTTAGGGGGTAATTTTTGCGATTCCATTGGTTTTTGTCCTCCATAGTCTTTCCATAATAAGCTGCTAATAAATGACTAGTATTTTTAAAGTTTCTTTTTGAAGCCCTTATTTTTAGTAGGACTATATCCAGCAGATTCGTAAAATTTACAGGCATCAATCCTATCAATTTCTGTAACTAAAATTATTTGTGTACAATTTTTATCGATAGCAATTTTCTCGATTTCAGCAATCAAGGCTTTACCAATTCCTTTATTTCTACATTTATTATCAACTATCATATTTTCCAAAATCATAAAAGGTTTACAATTACCGTATAATTCTTCACAAATAACACCCATAACTGAACCAATTAGACGCTCATTTTCTACAGCACTTAATAATATATGTGTACCATTTTCGCAAACCTTCTTAAACTGGTCATACATGGTTTCAATGCAAGAATCTTCATTCCAAAATTGCCTATATATATAACTGTGATAACTCAGGAATATCGCTTGCAACCATTTTGCGTATGATCATTTTAACAATCCATCCTTTTCGTTAATTTTTAATATGTTTATTAAATTATAGATGAACTGTGTTAATTTCAAAATACTCCTGATAAATTCTATTTACTTTCCAAAAGTTTTTAGCCACTCCATTAAACCGTCATCGTCTGTCCATGCAGGAAATTGTACCTTTGTTTTAATTGGATTTGCAGCTTCTAAAGCTTTTCGCTTTTGCTCATTATCTGCTCTTGCATAAACTTCTGTAGTTTTTACATCACTGTGTCCGAGCAAGTCGCGGATATAAATTAGATTCACATCTGCTTGCAACAAATGCATTGCCTTTGAATGTCGAATGCAGTGTGGTGATAACGTATCTGGAATTAAAGACGGGATTACTTGCCCGCGCTTCGGCAGCATACTTTTTGAGTATATACGTAATACCAGCTCTAGTAAATTTCTGTTTCTCCCGATTACAGAATAAGGGATGATCTATTTCATTAGGTTGTAGTTTTAAATCTTTAAATAGGCTTGGAGCAGTTTTTCCGTCCCTGAAAGAAGTGGCACAATCCTAGCTTTCCTTCCTTTTCCGACAATTCTTACCGTTGCCGGAGAAACAAAACGTATATCACCAACAGTAAGATCTGCACGGTTAACAATAAATGCGGATTGTTTTTCTCCCATACAGTGCCCATAAATATCCCGTATAAACTTTTGTCGGAATTCTTCATTGTATGGAGTAGGTGCGTTTTCAGTTACATAAGCCATAAGTACAAGCCAAACAGAGTTCATACGATTTTTAGCGCTTGCGCTATAATTTAATTCTTCCAGTTTCTCATTAAGAGCTGAAATGTACAGACTTAAATCTCCAGTTGAAACATTATTTCTTGCTTCCATAAAGCAACCTCCTTAAACTAGTAATTTATGGTTTAATTACTAATTTAAGTGTTGCATTTTAATGATAATATTATGTAAAGTAAAACAGAAAAAAAGATAAATAAAAGGAGGTGTATGAGGATTTTGGCCTCATAAGAAATGTCTTTACATAAACTTTTTTATGCGAAGCTTAACATTTTATAGTCTCACTTAACAACTGGCCCCTTCCACATAAGTCATGCCGCCGTCAACACGGTATACCTCATATCCTTATATATTAGCATACATGATAATATCTCTGCCACCAAAAGGAAGAGGAATAGTAATGCCAATGTGGAATATCCTAAGTGCAGGTTCTTCCGTCACTCCCCACGCGGCGCGGTAATCCCGTTTCTGGCTTTGCGTGCATCCGGCTTCGGCCGGCTGCCGGATTTCTTATCAAAAACCTTACCGCGGGCAATCTGTTTTGGCAGCATTTCAATCTGCAAAGTCTTTTCATATTTAGCAATCAGCGGCAGTTCCCGCGGTGAAACTAATGAAATAACCACCCCGCTGCTCTTTGCCCGGCCGGTTCGCCCGGCACGATGCAAATAAACCTGCGGATCTTCCGGCAAATCCAAGTTAAATACATATCCTATCCCCGGTATGTCAAGTCCCCGGGCTGCCAGATCGGAGGCTACCAATAGTTGAAGCCTGCCGCTTCTAAAGCCATCCATGGCCTTTTTCCGGTCTTCCTTAACAAAGCTGCCATGAATACCAGCCGCTGTCAGGCCGTGGTAATTCAGCTTGTCAACGGTAAGCTCAACATCATCACTTTTATTGATAAATACCAGCGCCTGGGCAATATTACCACTGCGGATTATTTTACGCAGCACCTCAAATTTATCCCGCCGCTCTGACACAAAATACACATGTTCAATGTCAGGCATCGTCTCCGCCCTGCCTTCAACTTGCACCAGCTGCGGCTTGTTCATCAGTTCTTGCGCCCGGCTAAGCGCCACCGGCGTTATTGTCGCCGAAAACGCCAGCAATTGCCTGTCTTTTTGTGTGGTTTTCACTACAGCTTTGATACTGTCCATATTTTTGTCGTCAAGCAGTCTGTCGGCTTCGTCCAGAATAATGGTCTTAATAGTTTGGGTATTGATCTTCTTCTTCTGAATGAGCTCAAGAATTCGCCCGCCGGACCCGGTTATGATATGCGGCTTGTCCTTTAGCTTTTCGATTTGCCGCGCAATATTGACATCACCAATCAGAGGCGCAGCCATTACCGGCAAGCCTGAATGATTTGCCAGCATTTCTATCTGACGCTGTATCTGAATGGCCAGTTCATGGGTGGGCGCCAGGATGCAGGCTTGTGTCTCACGTTTGTCAACAGCGAGCTTTTGAAATAATGGCAGCAAATAGGCCAAAGTTTTACCGGTACCTGTGGGTGATTGGCCGATAATATCTTTACCGGCCAGCGCCAGTGGAATTACCTCGCTTTGGATAGCAGTCGGAGCTGTCAGACCGGCTTTGGCCAGCCCGGACGCCAGCGTTGTATTAAGCCCCAGTTGTGCAAATGTATTTTCCATATATATTAAATCTAAGCCTCCCAGATTGTTGTTTTTTAGTCCTAACAGAAAGTATACCCTGTTTTATTCATTCTCATGGTTTATTCCACACACCTGCTTTATTACCTCTAATCTTGACAAATATGACCAAACTAATAAGGAGATGATCAAATGAGTGATACTATTGTAAATTTTTATGGAGCTCTTGGATTTGAACAAACAGAAATTGAGGATAACCTGGTGGTGCTGGGTATTGAGCTTTCTGCCACAGGTGACTATGCTTTACTCACCGATGATAACGGCAAAATGCCGGACAACCTAAACCAGCCTGTTACTTTTGCCTGTTATACACCGGATGATGCCTATCTTTGGAACGCCGGTTTCAAAAACTCCGCTCTATTCAAAGAGGTTTGGGAGACAGCAGCTACCATTGAGGACAAACTGGCTGCCGTCCGCAAATATCGTGAAGCCAATGAAGTATTCTAGTACCTTGTCTTACCTAAAATTTGAGATTAGATAGCAAGGATTTTTTCGCCCTGCTAGGCGGAGGAGCCGCGCATATCGGACATATGTAAGGCGACGACAACAACGCAGGGCGGAAAAAGACTGCTATATAATCCAAAGAATTAGGTGAGACGAGGTACTAGCATAGCTGCCGAAAGGCGAGATTGCACATATGCTGGCAATCTCGCCTTTATTCATTTGCTGCATTTTTAGTTGGTCAGGCTGCGGACCGGTGCCGGAATTCGCCCGCCGCGGGCAATAAAGTCATCAGATTTGAATTTGCTGACAGCCAGTATCGGGCTATAGCCCAATAAGCCGCCGAACTCAACACTATCGCCAACTTTTTTGCCGGGTACGGGAATAATCCGGACAGCTGTCGTCTTGTTATTGATCATGCCAATGGCGGCTTCGTCGGCAATAATGGCCGAAATGGTAGCCGCCGAAGTATCGCCAGGTACGGCGATCATATCAAGGCCAACCGAACATACACAGGTCATGGCTTCCAGCTTTTCTAAGGACAGGCTGCCACGCTCGACGGCAGCAATCATGCCGGCATCTTCACTGACAGGGATGAAAGCGCCGCTGAGACCGCCAACATGCGAGGAAGCCATTAAGCCGCCTTTTTTGACAGCATCATTCAGGAGCGCCAATGCGGCTGTTGTCCCGGGAGCTCCACAACTTTCTATGCCCATCTCTTCCAGGATATGTGCTACACTGTCACCAACTGCGGGTGTCGGGGCCAAGGATAAATCAATAATGCCAAAAGGATGACCAAGCCTCCGTGCCGCTTCCTGCGCCACTAATTGGCCGACACGGGTAATTTTAAAGGCCGTGCGTTTGATGGTTTCGGCCACAGTGCTAAAGTCGCGCCCGCGCACATCTTCCAGCGCCCGTTTGACAACACCGGGACCTGATACTCCCACATGGATGGTAGTCTCTGGTTCACCCACACCATGGAAGGCCCCTGCCATAAACGGGTTGTCCTCCGGTGCGTTAGCAAATACCACAAGCTTGGCGCAGCCTAACGCATCCCGGTCTTTGGTGCGTTCAGCCGTAAGCTTAATGATTTCACCCATTTCCCGGACGCAATCCATATTAATTCCGGCTTTGGTGGAGCCCAGATTGACTGAGGAACATACTCTCTCGGTTACGGCTAGCGCCTCCGGAATGGAGCGAATCAATATGCGGTCACCATTGGTGTAGCCTTTTTCCACCAGTGCGGAAAATCCGCCGATAAAGTTTACACCCACTTCTTTAGCCGCCGCGTCCAGCGCCCGGGCCACTTCAACATAGCTGTCGGTCTGGCAGCTTTCGGCAGCAATGGCAATAGGAGTTACCGAAATACGTTTGTTGATGATAGGAATACCATATTCGGCCTCAATGTCTTCTCCTGTCTGCACCAGCTTCTCAGCCGTACGGGTCACTTTATCATAAATATTGCGGCAAAGCACCTTGCTGTCCGGATGACCGCAGTCCCGCAGGCTGATACCCATCGTAATCGTCCGGATATCCAGCTTATTTTCTTCAATCATGCGGTTAGTATCATTAACATCCTGCATTGTGAACATATGTATTACCTCCAAGCTTACGACTACACACGGTGCATTATTTTAAAGATATCTTCATGCTGCACTTTGATATCAAGGCCCATGGCAGCACCCTTTTCTCCCAGCAGGTGACCCAGATCCTTCAGGCTGATAATGGACTGACCCATATCGACAATCATAACCATGTTAAAAAATCCATTAAGTATATTCTGATTGATATTAAGGATATTAACATTGTTTTCTGCCAAAATGTTGCTAATCATGGCAATTATGCCAACTCTGTCCTGCCCGACAATTGTTATGACAGTTTTCACATTCTCACACTCCAATAAAAATCGTATTCTATCTACTAATGGTATGAATAATATTATACTCATTTTCCGGAAAAAGCCAAGTATAACTGAGAAAAGAAAAACACCTGCCACATATGCAGGTGCCGGTCCCTTGGCTTGCTGTTAAGCGTTTGGCCGTTTGTGCAGCAGAAATTCATACGCTACTAATGCTGCTTTAGCACCATCGCCGGCAGCAATTACAATTTGCTTGTCAGGGCCGTTGGTGACATCACCGGCAGCAAACAAGCCCGGTAGTTTGGTGCGTGTACGGCAATCGGTGTTAATTTCGCGGTATTTGTTAAAGTCCACTACTCCCTCACAATATTCGGTGTTGGGCTCTAAGCCGATTTCCACAAAAATTCCCTGCACATCAAGTTCTGTTTGTTCCCGGGTATCATTGCTGACCAGTACCAGCTTTTCCACCGCTTGCGAGCCTGTAATGGCGGTTGTCGTGTAACCCATAAATTCAACGACAGGGCGCTTAAGTTCTTTAAGTTTTTCAATAATAATCGGGTCAGCGTTGTAGCCGGCAATGGATATCAGGTATACTTTTTCGGCAATCGGGCTGATTTCAATAGCTGCCTGCAGCGCCGAGTTGCCGCCGCCGATTACGGCTACCGTTTTACCGGCATACAGGGGGCCGTCGCAGGTAGCGCAATAACTGACACCCCGCCCGGTAAACTCAGCTTCACCCGGCACTGCCAGACGGCGCGGCCGCTTGCCTGAAGCAACAATAACCGTTTGGGCCCGATATTCTTCCCCGTCGCCGGTTACACTAAAGGTGCCATCATCATTGGCAGCAAGTTTGGTAACTTCTTCATATTTTATTTCAATCGGGAATTTCCTCACCTGTTCATCAAACTTTTCCATCAGCTCCGGCCCGGTGACAAACTGATAGCCCATATAATTCTCAATATCCATGGTCCACATCGGCTGTCCGCCAAACTCTTTAGTAATTAGCAAAGCATTCATCCTCTTGCGCGCCGCATATACGGCTGCCGTCATCCCTGCCGGTCCCCCGCCGATAATAATCAGCTCATACAAGATTATCACCCTCATGTTTATTATTTCTTTTCTGTGAGGATGACTGGCGTACGCCGCTAATCATCCTTTTTTGCTCCTATAAAGACTATATGTCAGTGCTTCCTCGTTTGCTACCATTCTGCCGGCAGTCACATCAGCGATAAAGAGTGTATGGGTACCGACATCCAGCGTTTGCAGTACCTTCGCTTCAACATAAGCAAGACAGTTTGTGAGGATCGGGCAGCCGTTCTGCCCGGAAAGATATTCTATCCCGGCAAATTTATCTACATTCCGGCCTGACTGATAACCAAACCGCCTGACAGCCTCGGTTTGCTCGGTTCCCAGCATCGACACGGCAAAAATGCCACTGTCCATAACATATTGATGGGTCAGATTCCTTTTGTTAAGACAAATAGAAATCCGTAACGGCTTGCTTGTCAGCTGAAATACGGTATTGCAGCATTGTCCGTTGATGCTGTTATCTTTAATGGACGTAACGATGTACAAGCCATAACTGATTTTATCCATCGCAGAATTCGCGGTATCCAGCCCGGCTTCAGCTACCGCCTCACGGGTGAGTGAGACAGTCTCATCCAGCAGCAATACAAATAGTTCTGCGCTGACACCACATAAGGGACAGCTGTCCGGTGGAGTATCGCCTGTATGAACATAATCGCACACCGTACATTTCCAGCGTTTTCCCGGCTGCCTTTGTTCAACTTTTTCCGTAAAAATAGCAAACTCTTCCGGCCCCACCCCGCAAACCGGACATTCTGCCGGAGCTTTTTCTCCTTCGTGTATATAGCCACATACATTACAACGCCACTTATTCATAAATTTTTCTCACCTTTCCCGGTATAATAGTCATAGTATCTTAATTCGGAATATAGAACTATTTTCCTTTAATTTTTATCCGATGACTAACTCGCTCTAAGACTCCCCCCTCTCCAGGTGGGAGTAAGAGCGACTAAGTCCCTGGATAAGGGCGACTAACCTTCAGATGGGGTTAAAGTGAACCGTAATGCCTTTTGTGGACATCAAGAATGGTTGGTACAATAAAGCCAGGAGGTGTCCAACATGAAAGGTCAGCGATTTGATGCAGAGTTCAAAAAAGATATCGTGAAACTTTATCTAAGTGGAGCTCGTACTTGCCCCAGTTTGGCAGCGGAACTAAGAATTCACGAAAATACGGTCTATAAATGGATTCAACAATATAAAAGTGATCCAGAACATGCTTTCCCCGGAACAGGAAATCTCAAGCCCGATGAGGATGAATTTCGTAAAGCGCAACGACGCATTAAGGAACTAGAGAATGAAGTCGCTATTTTAAAGCAAGCAGCGGTATACTTCGCCAAAAACAGCAAATAAGATATCAGTTTATCTACGATTATCGCTCCCAATATGCTGTTAGCGATTTATGCCGCATTTTAAAGGTAGCCAGAAGTGGATATTACGCCTGGGTGAAAGCCGGTTGCCCGAAAACCCACGATCGGGATGCTGTAGTAGTGGCTCATATTCATCAGATTGAACGAGAACATGATCACAATTACGGCGTTCAAAAGGTCTATGAAGAACTAAACGACAAAGGGATTATCATTGGGCGCAGCAAAGTGCAGCGAATCATGCATGCTCATGGCATCAAAGCCCAGATAAAAAGCAAATACAAACCTCAAACCACCAAAGCTGACCCGAATGAACAAGCCTTTGACAACCTGTTAAATCAAAACTTTGAGGTGCAAGAAATAAACAGAGTGTGGCTGGCTGACATCACCTATATCCGAGTGGGCGGCCAGTGGTGTTATTTAGCTTGTATCTTAGATTTAGCCAGACGCAAAATAGTTGGGTGGGCTCTGGGCAATCGCCCTACAGCAGACCTTGCTTGTAAAGCACTTAGGATGGCCATTGTAAAAGAAAAACCTGCTGAAGGTCTCATCCATCACTCCGACAGGGGCAGTCAATATACATCGCACAAGCATAAAGACTTGCTGAAAGAACATAACATCCTTGGCAGCATGAGCCGGAAAGGCAATCCCTATGATAACGCCCCGATGGAATCCTTCTTTCGGCTTTTAAAAGTGGAGCATGTTAAAAAACGGTCCTTTGCTACGCTAGGGCAGGCTGCGGCCAGTATCGAGGCCTGGATCAGCTATTACAACACACGTAGAAGACATAGTGCCTTGGGTGGCATTTCGCCGCTATGCTACGAGATCAGAAGAAACTCGCCATTTAATCTGTCCGCGTAGGCCAATATGGTTCAAAACCCCACCTGAAGCTAAGTCTACTTTATTTTCATTCTAACTTGCACATTTGTCAATAATTTGTTAGTATTTTTTACATAATAGGAAGAATATTTCTTGCTATTATATTAAATAATGAAAGTGAGGCAATCACTTATGATAACAGCACAATGCATTGCCAGAATAAATGAATTGGCAAAAAAAAGCCGTGAAACAGGACTTACTGATAACGAGCGTGCTGAGCAGGCTGAACTCCGCCGCCGTTATATTGAGCATATTAAAGGTCAGGTTAAAGTCCAGCTTGACTCGATTAAAGTTGTTGACCATGGCGACCAATGCGGGTGCGGCTGTCATGACAAGCATTAAATTTTAAGTAACGCAAGATTACCAATGAAAAGCCACAAACATTGTATCGATGTTTGTGGCTTTTCATTATCTTATTTTTCGGGCCTTTGCCTGCTAATTTTAATTACTTCTTTTTAAAAGTTTCGCAATCGGTATCTGTGGTTTTCGACGCATTAGTACCGGTTACGTGAATCTGGTCGGCGCCGCAATAGTTGCCATTATCCCAAAACTTACATTCATTAACAAAGCATTCAACAGCCGGAGTGATTTGAGTGCCTTCCAGAAAGGCCGCCGACACACTGCCGCCAACATTGGCATTATGCAATGCGCCAATCATATCGCCCACTGTTTTGCGGTGATGGAAAGCTTTACATTGGGTGTCTGCTGATTTTGCTGAATTACCTTCCATTTCATCATTGTAAACGCTGATTTTTGCTGCCATGCATTGGTCACCTGGCATATAGTGAGTACATTGATCAACAGTACATTTGACAATCGGATTAGACATAGGTATTCACTCCTTTATTTTTTTTTAGTATCTGCCTGTCGGAACATTTTTATGCCAGCTACATGGCCACCAGCGCCAGGATTTCTTGCCTGTCATAATCACATTCCGGACAATAGAGCAGATGTATACAGTACGCTTCAGACTGAAACGGCAATGACTGCGCTTCCATATAAGGACTATAGGGCCCGAGATAGTTATTGAGTGCACCGCCATCCAGCATAGTCTTGCCACAGTGCGGACATTTTTTTTCAACCTGCTGCAGCGCATTGCACAATGGACAAACCTTTTCCAAAAGGCTCACCTCATAACATACAAACTAGAATATCATCTTATAGGTTCCCCATTAAAGCCTTTTTATGCTTGCTGTCAGAATAAAAAAAACAAGGCGCAACAGCATTTTGCCGTTGCGCCTGAACAATACTTATTTTTTTCGTAAAAGCATATATGCCGGAATACCTGCCAGCGTAATGCCCAAAGCATATAAAGCGTCGCCGGGGTTATGCACCAGCATGCTAAACGCAATATATACGGAACCCAAAATAGCGATACCTGGTACGATAGGATAACCGGGTACACTGTAAGACCGTTTGGCTTTAGGGTTTCGCTTGCGTAAGATAAACACTGCCGCAAAGGCCAAAATATAGAATGCCCAAATAATGAACATAGCCATATCTGTCAAACGGTCCGGATCGCCCAGAGTCATGAGCACTGCCGCCAAAATTACTACCAGCAGTAAGGCATTGGCCGGAGTACCGGATTTGCTGTGAACCTTCCCTAAGAGCTGCGCCCCGGGCAACAGACCGTTTTGCGCCATGGCAAAAGGCACCCTTGCCCCGGTTAAAATGTAGCCGTTAAGTGCGCCGAAAATCGAAATCAAAATACCAATACTGATCAGTTTCCCGCCCATTTCACCGAACAGCAGCCCGGCAACTGTACCTGCGGCCCGGTTGCCGAGAAGAGCAATTTCAGAAGCCGGCAGCATATGAAATAGCGCTAGATTAATGGCAAGGTAAGCCGCCATAACAATAGCCAAACCGGTAATGATAGCCCGCGGCAATTCTTTTGCCGGATTTTTCATTTCACCGGCAACAAAGCTCACATTAATCCAGCCGTCATATGCCCACAAGGTTGCCAGGACAGCAGCCCCCATACCTGCGGTTTCCCCTATCCCGCCCGGCATATTAAGAATCTGTCCATTGCCTTGCCACAGACCAAAAACCGCAATAAGTATAATGGGCACAAGCTTAGCGGCAGTAGCTGCCGACTGAATCAAGCCGCCATATTTGGCTCCCAGTGCATTGACACCGCCCAAAAATGCAACCACTGCAATGGCTACCGGCAACTTCCAGGTTTCAGGGAAATTAAAAAATGGCAGCAATAATGTGGAAAAATATAAGCCCAACGCCCCGGTTGTCGCCGGTCCATAAATGAAGGTCTGTACCCAGCCGAAAAGATAACCCCACATTTTGCCGTATACTTCATCCAGATAGGCATAGATACCGCCTGTTTTCGGTATCTGCACCCCCAGCTCGGCTACAGTAAGTCCTGCCGCGATGGTAATAATGCCGCCTAATCCCCAGGCCGCCAAAGCCATAGTAGAGTCACCGGCAGCCTCGATGACTTTGCCGGGCTTCATAAAAATCCCGGAACCAATAACCATGCCGATTACCAGTGTCGTGGCAGTCAGCAGCGAAAGGTCTTTCCTCAAAACAGACTCGGTTCGTATTTCTTTGTCCATATGTCTCCTACTATCTAATATAATTTTAAATTCATTGCGCTACTACAATAGCAAATAATTGCACAAACTACAACAGGAAATTCTACATAAAACGTCAAATTATACTATTGGTAATAAAATCATAATTGGATGGGTGATAACAATGAAGAAAAGTACTCCTCCCGATCTTAATATCAGACCTAGAATCCTTTATCAAGTTGCAAAAGCTGCCTGGGAAGGCCAACTTTTCGAACGTAAAGAGGAAATATGCCATTTACTGCAGTCTGAATTTGAAGATAAAGCTACCAGAAGACTTGTCGCCAATCAGATTCGCATTGCCATGGGTCTTGAGCCCAACAACTCGGAAGAGGTTATTAATGAATATGATGAAGAAGCCCTGATGGGTATGGGCAGCGAACCCATTGTCCTGGCCAATCCGGAAGCTTGTAAGGATTGTAAAACCGCCAACTGCCAAACCACTTGCCCAATGAGCGCGATTACCCGTGATGAACTTGGCCGCCCTTGTATCGATAAAAATAAGTGCGCCAGAGACGGTTACTGCATCAATGCCTGCGAATTTGGCGCGCTGGCTGATAAATCACAATTTGTACCACTGATTAATTTACTTAAGCAAAATACCCATAAAGTATATGCCTCTGTTGCCCCGGCGTTTACCGGCCAGTTCGGTCCTGAGGTAACGGCAGGCAAACTGCGCAGCGCGCTATTAAAGCTGGGCTTTAGCGAAATGGTGGAAACAGCCTTGTATGCCGACCTGATCACCATTAAGGAAGCCTTTGAATATGATGAACATGTTAAAGATGAACATGATTTCCTAATCACCAGTTGCTGCTGCCCTATCTGGATTAAACTGATCGAAAACAAATTCCCTGACTTAATGGGCCATATATCGCCGTCAGTATCCCCGATGGTTGCCTCAGGACGGGTAATTAAAGAACTTGAACCAGATGCCAAAGTGGTTTTCATTGGCCCATGTGTAGCGAAAAAATCGGAAGCACAACTCCCTGACCTGAAAGGCGCCATTGATTTCGTCCTCACCTTTCAGGAACTTGCGACCATTTTTGAGGCAGCTAATGTGAACCCGGTTGAGGAAGCGGATGAAGAAAACCCCTTAGCCTCCTGGGGCGGCCGGCTCTATGGCCGTACAGGCGGCGTCAGCGCAGCCGTAGGTACCACAGTAGAAAAGCTTATCCCCCGCCGTGCCGAAAACTTCAACCCGGTCAAAGTAGACGGTATACCTGCCTGTACCAAACTATTGGAAGATATTCGGGCAGGCAAACTGGATGCCAACTTTATCGAAGGCATGGCTTGCAAGGGTGGCTGTGCCGGTGGTCCCGGCAGACTTATTCCGCCGGAAGAATGCACCAATTATATCAATGACTATGGCAACGCTTCCCATGCCCATACACCGGTGGAAAATCCCCAGGTATACTCGATCCTTACCAAACTTGGGCACTATAACGGCATGCCTGCGATGACAGGCTCCAGCAAGATGGCGGCAATTTTGGCCCGTCACCTGGAACCTGCCAGAAAAGATTAATTAATGTATACAGTATATTTTTTTCATTGCTACTGGTCAAAGCAGCAAAAACCGTCTAAAATTTAAGTATTGCCATTTTACTAATTGAATTATCAAACTAATAAGTAAGGGGGACTTTCATGAATACAGGTATTCCATTAAAAATTACGGAAACAGTCCTGCGCGATGGGCATCAGTCACTGGCTGCCACCCGTATGCGCACTTCGGACATGCTGCCGGTATTAGAGCAGCTTGATGAAATTGGCTATTTCTCCATTGAAGCTTGGGGTGGCGCTACTTTTGACAGCTGTCTGCGCTTCTTGAATGAAGATCCCTGGGAGCGTTTGCGCACAATTAAAAAGTATTTGAAAAAAACCCCCATTCAAATGCTTTTACGCGGCCAAAATGTACTTGGCTACAATCATTACGCCGACGATGTTGTCAGCGAGTTTGTCAAGCGGGCAGTTGATAATGGTGTGGGAGTAATCCGAATTTTTGATGCCCTTAATGATGTCCGTAACCTGGAAGCCTCCATGCGTGCCGCCAAAGAGTCGGGAGCGCATGTACAAGGCGCGTTCGTATATACCATCAGCCCTTACCATAACAACGATTCTTTTCTTAAAGTAGCCAAAGACCTTGTCAGTCTGGGCAGCGACTCTATCTGTATTAAGGATATGGCCGGCCTGCTGGCGCCATATAAAGCCTATGAACTGGTAAAAACACTGAAAGCCGAAATCAATATACCCATTCACCTGCACACACACTACACCAGCGGCATGGCCTCTATGACTTACTTAAAAGCAGTTGAAGCCGGTGTTGATATTATTGACACCGCCCTTTCACCATTCGCTATGGCTTCCTCCCAGCCGGCTACCGAGGCCATGATTGCCGCCCTCGAAGGCACTGAGCGTGATTCCGGCCTCAGCAAGGAGAAGCTGTTCCCCATTGCCGATCATTTCCGGACTATAAAAAAACAACTGACTGAAACCTTTAATCTTAATACCAACATTGAAATTGACACCAAGGTACTGTCGTTCCAAATCCCCGGTGGCATGCTCTCCAATCTTTTAAACCAAATGAAAGAACAGGGTATGGCAGATAAGTTCCCTGATCTTATCGAGGAAATGCCCAAAGTGCGGGCCGAGCTCGGCTATCCGCCGCTGGTTACACCAACAAGCCAGATTGTTGGCTCCATGTCGGCTTTCAACGTTATGTTGGGCCGCTATAAAGTTGTGCCACGGGAAATCAAAGATCTTGCCCGCGGTAAATATGGCCGTACCCCGGCTCCTATTGACCCGGAATTCTTGAAAACGCTAATTGGGGATGATGAGATTATCACCCACCGTCCGGCTGACGACATCAAGCCGCAAATGCCTGCCCTTCGTCAGGAATTGGCTGAAAAGGGTTATCCTAATGCCTCTACCGAAGATGTATTGTCTTATGCCGTATTCCCCGAGGTTGCCCTTAAGTTTTTTGAGTCCAACCGCTAACACACAGTTGGCTGTGACCGTAAAAAAATATCACCCTGCTTAAAGCCGGGTGATATTTTTATTGCTATTTTTCAAAACAAGACTTGCCGATAAATTCACGCAGAATGGAATTTTGCGGAATTTCATTATCTTCCACCGGAATAAAGTATTCCAGGAAGTTGAGCAGCCGGCGAGCTTCCGAATACTCTGAGTTGTCTGGTGTAATCTTTTGCAGCAGCGGTTCGGCGTATTTCTTGAGCACCGCCAATTCGTAAATGAGCGCCGAATTAAACATTAAATCGGCTTCTTCCTGAAATGGGAAAATGTTGCGTTCCTCGCCCCGGCGTACCGATGGCCACATCTTGAGTGTCATCAGCGCGTCATGGGAACGAAACTCACTATCGCGGACAATCCTGCGAATAAGACGGGCATCGGTTGTGGGAATGCGATTGTGGCTGTCTATCGACAATTGCGTTAAGGCACTAATATATATTTTAATTTTACAGTGACGGGGCACTGAACTTGTTAAACGTTCATTAAGTCCGTGGATGCCTTCGATAATCAGTGGCTGGCTTTTGTCTACCTTAATACGGTGGCCCCGGTATTCACGCTGCCCTGTTTTAAAATTAAAGGTAGGCATTTCCACTTCTTCTCCGGACAAAATCCTGGCCAGATGAGAATTAAATAATTCCAGATCAATGGCTTCAATCGATTCAAAATCATACTCGCCATGTTCATCAACCGGCGTTTTCTCCCTGTCAACAAAATAATCGTCCAGTGAAAGCGGTACCGGCCACACCCCGTTAACTCTTAATTGAATATTAAGCCGCTGGGCAAAGGTAGTTTTTCCTGATGAGGAAGGACCGGCTACCAAAATAACCCGAACTTCGTCACGGTGCGAAGCGACAAAGTCGGCTATCTGGGCTATCTTTTTCTCATGCAAGGCTTCCGCTACTCTTATAATATCTGTTATATCCTCTTTACCAGTGCACTCATTCAGGTTGGCTACATAGGCGCACCGTAAAATATTTCCCCATTGGGCGGCTTCTTTAAACACTTTAAACAATTTTGGATTCTCAACAAATTTGGGCAGCACATTAGGATTATCCTTCTCAGGGAGCCGTAAGATGATTCCCGGTGGATAATATTTAAGTTCAAATACTTTTACATAACCGGTTGAAGGTGTCATATTACCATAAAGATAGTCATACACCTGGCCACAGTAATAAATATTGACGTTTTCCTTGTCAAACTGTTCGAGCAGACTGACTTTTTCCCGCTGTCCTGCTGCCTTAAACATTTCGATAGCTTCGGCCTTAGGCAGAGTTTTACGAACAATCGGCCGGTCCTCCTCAATAATTTGGCGCATATGCTGCTCAAGTTTTTCGACGTCTTCCGGCATAATATCCCGTCCATGATGCAGTTCACAGTACAGCCCTTTGCTCAAGGAATGCTCCACCGTTACTTCACTGCCTGGAAACAGTTCCTGAGCGGCAGCAATCAAGACAAAAGTGACACTGCGCTGATACACTTTCATCCCGGCCTCACTCCGGAGATCAAGGAAGTCTACCACACTGTCCTGTTCTAGCACATTCTGCAGATCCCTTATGGTATTGTTTACTTTTGCGGCTACCACCGGTGTAGTATACCTATGAGCGGCATCCCGGCTAATTTCCAGCAGTGTAACACCTTTCTCATACTCGACAGTACGTCCATTGGAAAAGGTTACACTTATTTTTTCCGACATGTGACAGGCCCCCTCATCAGCGATAAACTTTCTCTAAACTATATATATGCTAATTCAACTATATTCCCCCATTCTCCTGCCGCAATAATCAATTAACATAAGAAGAGCATGTATGCTAAGTTTTGGCAAAAGGTCAATCGGTTAGAGAAATCTCTGACCTACTTTTCTCTTATGAATAACCGCCAGGCAGCCCAGATTATTTAAATTTCTTGCAAAACACTCAATCGAAATGTCCACACCGGCAACGGTATGCATAAACATACTCCTATTGCCGATAGCAATACTCTTGCCGACAAATTTTTCTCCCAGTGTGCCTGCCGGCATCTCCTCAAATTTACCTGAAAACGGATAATCTGTATTTACATCAGCCTCCACACTTTGCCGATAACCGGCCGGATACTGAAATAGCTGATGCTTTCCACAGGAAATCGACAAATATTGTGCCACTCCCGGTTCATAACAAAACCATTTTAGCCGGTTGCTACATTCTTGATACGGCAACCGGAAATGTTTTCTGCCAATACCCTCTAAGACAATCAGCGCGATCTTCTTGTTTCCGCCGCAAGCGCGGATATGCTCACAGATACCGGTAATATCAGTTATTTTTCCCAGCTCTGTATATATGGGAACTACTTCATTGCGCGCCGGCATCATAACCGGCTGCGGCACTGCCGGTGTTTTAAAACAATATCCTGCTTTTGCCACCACCAGATATTCCGGTAAACGCCGGACATCCTCCTGGTGACCGTCAAATTCCCGGATAAATTCCGCTTTGCTGACAACCCTTTCTACTTGCTGTAGATTATGGACATATTCAAAATCTCTCCTGCTTGCATTATAAAGCCCTGCATAGCGGGTGGAACAGCTTGTACAAACTGCCGCACCATCCAGTTTGGTCAAATCGATCCAGCCCTCAATAGTTATCATATCACCGTTGCCAATAATTATCGGAGTAAATCCCGATTGTCTGACAAAACGTTCTATTTCGCTAAATAGCTCATCAGTCATAGCATCCCATGCAATATCCGGCAGCCGCGTATACCGGGCAGCAAAATATTGCTGCGCGTAGCTTAAAAATACAAGTTGGGGATTATATTGTTCCAGCATATCCAAAGCGGTATCCGTTACCCAGGTATTGCTGCGCAGGTCGGTATCCCCGGGATAAGGATGCCTGTCCAGCACTTGCCTTACCAACCGGATAAGTGGTGTATCCTCAGTGCGTTTTTTACCGCTTTTAAGATCCAACACATTTTGCCAGCCATTCACATCCACGATAGCAATACTCATCTAACCATCCCCCGCCCATATCAATATCACCGGCCACAAAAGCTTTTATTATAGCCGTCTTCCAATATCCTCATATATAAAAAATCAACTAAAAGAAACTACTGCTCTTTTAGCTGATACAAGCCTGCTTTATACTGTTCACAAAATACCCTGCCGTGCACCACTAACCAACACCCTGACACTGAAGCAGCTCCGCAATTGGCAAAGCAGCGCCGGCTGTTTGCCTGCCCTTTTCTAAAAACAAAAATTGATTCCCCAATGCCTTGGCCTCTGCAAGATCATGAGTGACAAGAATAAAGGGAATATTCCAGATACCCTGAATCTTCTTTAGCTCTGCCTGTAATTCCAGGCGGGTATCACTGTCAAGTGCCGACAAAGGTTCATCCAGCAACAGAATCGCCGGTTCTGCCATCAACGCACGGGCCAAAGCCACTCGCTGCTTCTCGCCGCCTGATAATTTCTCAATAAACCGTGATGCCAAATGCTCAATACGCAACAGCCCCAACAATCGTTCATAGAGCTCCTGGGATCTGCTGTCATGTTTTTTAACACCATACCAGATGTTGCGTTTAACATCCATATGCGGAAATAAGGCAAATTCCTGAAACATGTATCCCACACGCCGCGATTGCGGCGGCATGAAGGTTTTTGCCGCTGAAGAAAACAAAACACATTCATTATGAATAATATGGCCTTCATCCGGCCTTAAGAGACCGGCAATGGCCCGCAGAATGGTTGTCTTGCCCGCACCTGAAGGGCCAAACAATACCAAAATATCGTTGGCGACCGTAAACTTAATATCCAGCGTAAAATCCGATAATCTTTTCTTCATAGCAACCTGCAGCATTTAGAACAACCCCCTTACAGACGTATCGCCGGCTCTCTTTTTCGACCAGACATTGAGCCAAAAAATGAGGAGAAAGGTTATACCGCTAATCAACAGGACATAGGTGCCGGCAAGCGTCAAGTTATTGGATTCTGCCGCGAAATAAATTGCCAGCGGAATGGTCTGCGTTTTACCGGGAATATTACCGGCTACCATGATAGTGGCTCCGAATTCGCCCAGTGCCCTGGCAAAGGACAATACCAGCCCGGCAACCAGACCCGGCCAAGCCAAGGGGATGGTTATTGTCAGAAAAACCCGCCATTCACTGGAGCCTAACGTCCGGGCGGCGTCCTCAAGGGTACGATCCACCCCCTGAAAAGCCGCTTTGGTACTTTGATACATCAGTGGGAATGCAACTACCGTGGCAGCAAGCATTGCTGCATATGGCGTAAAAATAATCTGGGTATGGAAGGTTTCTGACAAAAACTGTCCTATCGGCCCTTGTTTGCCAATCAAAACCAATAATACAAAGCCGGTTACCACAGGCGGCAATACCAAGGGCAATGCAAAAACTGCCTCCAGTGCACTCTTGCCGGGAAATTCAAAGCTTCGCATCGCATAAGCGGCAGCTACTCCAAAGGTGAATACAAATATTAATGAGACAAGTGCAACCTTGACCGACAAAAGGACTGGCTGCCATTCCATAACATACACCTACCTTATTGGCCTGAGCCGACAAAACTAAAACCGTATTTCTGAAATATTGCTGCACTTTGCGGACCACATAAATAGTCTAAAAAGGCGGCCGCCTCTTTAGGATGCTTAGAATTAGTCATAGCTACCGCCGGGAACATAACCGGCGTATGCGAACCATCAGGCGCAACAACGACGACTTTTACTTTATCACTCAGCGCTGCTACCGTCGAAAATGCAATACCGGCATCAACATTTCCTGTTTCGACATAGGAGATGATGGTACGAACGTCTTTAGCCTGGACAGCTTTATCTTTAACGGCTTCCCATACCTCAATGCCTTTAAGCAATTCCATGGCATATTGGCCAGCCGGCACTGTTGCCGGCTCGCCCATGCCAAATCGCGTAACTGTTTTTAAATCCTGAAAACTTTCAATTATCAACTGTGAATTCTTAGGAACAATCAAAACCAATTTGTCATTCACCAGTATTCTTCGGGTAGAAGGTACTACAAGGTTTTTACTTTGCAACTCATTGATCTGCTTCATAGAGGCAGAAATGAACAGGTCGGCAGGAACACCCTGCTCCAGCTGCTTTTGCAAAACTCCGGAAGGCCCAAGATTGAGCACCAGCTTCACATTTGCGTTAACTGCTTCATATTCTGTTTGAATTTCCTGTAAGGCATCTTTTAGGCCAAGCGCGGCAGAAACATTAATTTCAACCGGTTCTGCAAGTTTAGCCGGCCTGTGAGCCACAGGCTCCACAGCCCAGATGGTTCCGGCAACAGCCAAAACTGCAACCAGTCCAAACAGCAAATGAACTGCAGCATTCCTTCTCATGGTAAACTCCCCCCTGCACTACCTTAAACAAGCTGTCTGCTATTTACCCATCGTAAAGCCATGTTTTTCAAAGACGGTTTTGCTTTCTGCACTAAACAGATACTCAACAAAAGCTTCGGCTGCTTTTTGCTGTTTAGTACCGGTGGTTACAGCCACAGGATAAACTATGGGCTGATGGCTTCCTTCCGGCGCAACGGCGGCAACTTTCACTTTGTCACTGAAAATGGCATCTGTCTTATATACAATCCCGGCCTCTACATTGCCTGTTTCAGTATAAGCCAGTACGGTACGTACATCTTTGGTGAAAACTACCCGGTCTTTTATTGCATCCCACAATCCTAATTTTTGTAATACCTGTTGGGCATACTGACCGGCAGGCACTGTGGCTGTCTCACCAAGCGCAAGCTTTTTCACTCCGTCCTGAGTTAAGTCTTCATATTTGGTTATGTTCAGCTTTGATTCTTTAGGCACAACAACAACCAGTTTATTCTCAACCAAATTTTTGCGGGTGGCTTTGTTGACTAGATTTTTTTCTTCCAATTCGTTCATCTGTTTGGGAGCAGCTGAAATGAAAATATCTGCAGGCGCACCCTGCTCGATTTGCTTCTGGAGGGCACCGGAAGCCCCAAGATTGTAAGCAAGTTTAACATTCGGGTTTTTAGCCTGATAGTTCTTTTGAATTTCCGCAAGTGCATCCTTAAGACTCACTGCCGCCGATACATTAATTTCTACCGGCTGTGCTTGCGCTGCCGGTGGAGCTTGTTTTTCGCCGCCACAGCCAACCAAGCTAAAAATAGCGGCTACTGCCAGGGCCAAAACAACAAACAGTCTTGTACTCATTTTCCCCATCTTTTCTTCCCCCTTAGATTCGCTCTATCCGGCAGGTAAAATCCAGCGGATAGGCATATAGTACAGAGCTAAGTACAATGAGATCAACAAACCCGGCGAATTTTTTCACCGTGTCCAGTGTGATACCTCCGGCCACCCCTATTTGGAGTTTAGGATTCATTTGCCGCAGCTCCTGCACAACCGGTTTTAACGTTTCGGCTTCAAAATGATCAAGCAGCATAACATCTACGCAGGAAGCATAGCGGAAGGCTTCCTCCAGATTGCTGGGTTCAAACTCAATCTTATGCTGCATGGAATACAACTTTTCAGGCAGGCTGTCCAGCATCCTCATGTGGTTCTGTGTTATCAAAATAGTATCACTTAGCGAATTGCGATGATAAATAGCGCCACCATCCTGAATAGCCCGCATTTCATCCAGCCTCATTCCCAAATGAGCTTTGCGACAAGCCACCACAATCTGAATATCGGGATTGACTTCTCTGGCTGCACTGACAAGCTTATGAGTTTGCGTAGCAATAGCTGACATCACTGTCAGGTACGTTTGACATATCCGCCATAACTTAAACAGTGTCGTTAGTTCGCCATGGGCCTCAATAATGACTCCGCCTTTAGCTACTGGGGTCCCCGCTTCCTTGCAATCAACGACCTGGAGTTTCTTGCTCTCAAAAAACTCTTTAAGGCGCGGCGTTCCGGATATGATAGCATCTTCCCGTGATATGAACCGAAATTTTCCCAATCCGCTGATCCCAAGCAATTCTGTCGTTATATCCCCATACGGACAGTCTTCATTCAGCCCGGCTGTCAATGAATCAAACAAATACCTTACCCCCTTTCAGGCAAAAAACAACTAACATAACCGAACTATACCTAAAACAGTAGATACTACCGTACTCTTCTTTAATTAATATCATCGAAAAAGCAAAGGCTTGGCTTACCGTTTAAAATAAAAAACGCAAATGCAATTCATTTCAACTAATATAAACTAACAAAAACGAACATAGCCTCTATGGTGTTATTATATTATTTGTTGTATGATATTGGCAAGAGCTTGCCAGCAATTAATATAACTTTTTATAGAGGTGCATATTATGAGTGACACAACGTCCTACACCCCCGCAGAAGTTGCCAAAATCCTGAAGATCTCTCGCTTCACCGTCTATGAAATGATTAAGCGGGGCGATCTTGCGGCCTATCACATTGGTCGCAAAGTCCGGGTCGAAGCACCGGATTTAGAAGTCTATATCCAAAAATCAAAGAAAACTGCATTGTCCCGGAAGGGCGCTGCCCAGCCACCATTAGACGACCCGGGCGCCGAACCGGACAGCTTTATCATCTGCGGGCAAGACATTATCCTTGATATTCTAACCCGGCATCTCGAAAGAGCACTTCCCCATATCCGTTGTTTTCGCAATTATGCTGGCAGCATTGACGGGCTGTTATCCCTGTATCGCGGGACTGCTAATGTCGTTACTGCCCATTTGTGGGATAGCGATACCGACACGTATAATACTCCTTATGTACGCCGGTTTCTGCCAGGGCACCGTACAGTGGTCTACAACCTGGCTTATCGCAATACCGGTTTTTACGTTGCCAAAGGCAATCCAAAAAACATCAGCCATTGGCATGACTTAAACCGGCCTGATATAACGCTCATCAACCGGGAGCGCGGGTCCGGCGCAAGAGTTTTGCTTGACGAAATGCTGCACGTGCTTGCAATTGATTACCGCCAGATAAACGGCTACTCCCGGGAGGAAATGAGCCATCTGGCAGTCGCCAGTTGTGTGGCCAGAGGCGAAGCCGATGTCGGTATCGGTATCGAAAAAGCTGCACTGCAAGTCAGCGATATTGATTTCATTTTTCAAAAAAAAGAGCGTTATGATATTGATTTCATTTTTCAAAAAAAAGAGCGTTATGACCTTGTCTTGCGCCGGGAGGATGCGGATAAGCCACATTTCCAGGCGCTGTTAACCATTATCCGTTCCGATGTATTCCGTAACGAAGTAGCCGGCATGGGCGGTTATGACTTGTCCCAAACTGGTCAGCTTATGGGAAATAGTTAAAAAAGGCGGGTCGCAAACGATTATTTAAAAATCGTCTTGCGACTCGCCCTTTTTTGACTACTAGCAAGAAAAATATTATGAAATGGAACTTTGCAGTTTCACCGGCTGGGATTCTTATCCCGCAATTTACTTTTGTCTACTGGTTCAACATGTATTGCAAACTCCGTATTCTTGAAATAGCTTACTGCCTGACTCTCAATAATCTGTTTTAATTCATAAAAGGTAATGCCTGCACCCGAAGCTTCAAACGCTTTTGCCGCTTTCTTCACACACTCATACTCTGCCCGGGCAGTGAGTGGATTATCACGGACATCTTTGACTAACTTGACATTTACATTATCTTCCCAAATTTTATTCCCTGTTCCATCCTGCAAGGTTACCTTCATCGTCTCGATAGAGTATTTGTAAGAGATATGGTCGACATTAAACTGCCTGATACCCAAGGTTCCTAATTCAGCAGCAAGATAGCCGCTGACTATATCTACATTTCCCTCAGGTGTATCAATTAGCAGAATATATTCCGGCCTCCCCTTTTTGGTCATCGCATTCACCACATGGACATTGCCGGCTCCTTTTGCCATTAACTGTTCAATTAGGTATGGAACGTGTTCAGCATTTACATTGTCAACGGTAGTCATTAAAAGCATAACGGCAATCCTTCCTTATTCTCCTCGTTTAAGCTTCAATAATCTCTAAAGCAAGTTTTGCAACCCGTGTTGCCGCAGCCTTTCCTCCAGGGATGCCGGCAGTAACATATGCCGCTTTTTCAGCAATAGTTGCCGCCTCAGCTGGCGTATAGAGTTTCATTGCCGCAGCTATGGCAGCAGGTACAACAATATTCATAATACAAACTCCTGAAAAGGCAATTTCATCCATTATTACAGCACCCAGTGGTGCTGCCCATTCAATATCAGGTCGCTCCCCTTTGCATATTTGGGGTATAATGTCATGGACAAACCCATGCATCACAGCCGTCTTATCACCAAGAGTCACACTAATATCAATCAACGGATCAAACGCCCAATACTTTTTCGCGAGGTTGGCAGTTCTTCTTGCGCCTGGTGCGATTTTTAGTATTTTAACGTGGGTCTCACTGCCTGTCATATCACTAAGAATTCTATCGGCATGTTTTTCCATATATGCAATACGTTCTTCATCCAATGCGCGAACTACTTCTTCCAGCGTTTTCCCTGCCGATAGTTGGGCAAAAGCAAACTCCGCGCGCGAATGTAAGGCTTTGGCTCTTGCGGGCTCGGTTGCATTGATTAACATACTAGTGACAAGACCATTGTTAAGTTCATTAGCTTTTCTTGCTATTGTATTTATACTGAACAGCGCCACTTCCGGATTAAATGTAGTTTGAGCACGTTCTTCAGCAATCATTTTTGCCACTTTCTCGGCATCCCCGTTATGTTCAAATAATGCCTTCATCCCGATAATGGCATAAGCCCCGATATGTCCGAGTGGTGTATTGACAGGACTTCCTGAGAATCCTGAGAGCATTTCAGTAAAAGCAGCAAAAATTTCATCAAAAGCCATCATGCCGATTACAGAAGGTCCGCCGATATCCTTGATAATTAAACCGACATCACCGACAACTTTTGCAGTATCATATTCCTCTCCGGTAACTTTTAAATGGATCTTCTCCGGTAGCCCTGCAGTTTCGACAGCCGACTTACCCACCAAATAGGCCGAGCTTGTCCGGCCATATTGCCCGCTTGCTTCCGGCACCTCAGCATCCGGATGGATGATTTCCAGAATCGCGGCAGCACCTAATACAGCAGAGATAAAAGGCTTGGGTTGCATCGCAGCACCGGCCATGGCATCAAGCATGGCTTGTGTACCAATACGTGCACCGTTTCGTGCCATCTCCGGCCAGATAAAATCTTCCCCCAATGCACTATGCCCATATACTGGGCCGCCAGCCACAAACATGGGTATCTTTCTACCGTCAAAGGACGTCAATCGTCCCTCCATCATAGCCTGATTAATGGCCACAACCGCAGGAAATCCGGAGATTTTATTATTCATTTTAGCTGTGGGAACTGCGGCGACACCGCTTCGATCCACCTGAGCCAACATCCGGGCAGTAGCCCCCAGCTTCCTGTTTCCGGCCGGTATGCCAACCTGTGCCTTAGACCCTGCCAAATACATAATGCATGCTACGATTAATGCGGCGTTTGCACCATCAGCTCCGGAATGTTTTGCCGTTTTGATTGCTTTCTCCATGATATCATCAATCGGCAGTCTGCGGGCATCGGCAAATTCAATGGATAGGCTCCTGCCTCTGAGCACTTCTTCGGTGATAACGTTGACCACAGTATGAATGGCCATATTAACCATACCGTGACCACCTGCCAACGCTTCGATTCGATCGTTGGTCAAATTTGAGATATTAGATACAGATGCCATTTCTGCGGCAGAAATTACTCGGCTTTTCTCGCTAGGATTTATTGTAGTCATATGCTATATCTCCTCCCTAAATAATCTTGAGTTTTCTTTCCAATACTCCCGTTTTCACAGGATTACGCAAGGTTAAACAGAGCGTATGCAGGCACGGAGAGCGTCGAACGCCTAATCCAGCGGGAAAGAGGCACAGCAAAGCCAGCATCAAGTGTTTTTTGATGACAGGCCAAACGGTAAACCACATTTCCCGCAGCAGCAAACCTCCCATGTCTAACAGGGTCGTTGCCCTCAATTCCTTCGTTCTGCTTGCCTGCAAGGTGGTGTCAGTCGTGCTCGTATGCCGAGTCGTTGCTCTGATGGAGAATTTTGATGACCAACTACCGGCTCTGTTTTTGTTTTGCAAAATACTGATGGACGGAAGCCCGGTGCATCCCCGCGACGCTTCAGGGAGCAGCTTCCTGTAACGGTTACGCCGCTTGCTGCGGCTGGTTCCTATGAATATCCGCAAGCAGTCTCACGGGGTCGTAAGCGCAGCCTTTTGTCGAGACCGCGTAAAACACTCGGATGAGCTTACAACTCATAGCAATAATGGATTGTTTTTTCTTCAACGGGTTCTTTTCCCTGGTTGTATAGTATTGATGCAGTTGCCGGAACTCTGGGCTGCCATGCCATCCAACCAGCATAATGGCGGCCCGGAACAAAACCGTTCGCAACCGGGAGCGTCCCCGTCTGCTGATGCCTGTTTGTCCCTTGAATTTGCCGGAACTGTTCTGCGTGATGGCAAGACCGGCCAGCTTTTGAATCTGCCTTGGCGAATCGAACCGTCGGACGGCGCCGACCTCTGCGAAGAACCCGGCCACGGTCACGAGGCCAATACCGGGGATTTTCATCAACTCGGCTACCGCAGGTATTTGTTCGCACAATGCCTCTATCATGGACATGATTTCCGCAAGCTGCTGGGCCTTGGCGTCGTAATCTTCCAGTAGTAGCTTCAATTCTGTTCGGGCTGCTCCCATGCCGTCCCTGCATCCGATGCTCTTTTTAGCCGCCGCATACAGGTTCTGGGCACGCTTCTTTCCCACCGCCCGCAGTTTCATGCGTCGCCAGATGGTGTTGATACCGTCCGGCCCTAAAGCAGCCAGGTCGGCGGGAAAGGGGGCTTCATGCAGGATCGCCATACTACCAGTTTGGCTGAAATTTACAAAGACACTTCGATATTCGGGAAAATAAATTTTCAGCCACCGCTGGATTTGATTCTTCGCTATCACCATCTCCCTGATAATACGCTCACGGACATTCATCGCTATCCGTAGGTCGGCGTATACGCCCTCTGGGATATATGGCTCGCAGTAGCGCCCCTCCAGTACCAATTTGGCAATGACCTTCGGGTCTTTCAGGTCGCTCTTGCTCGGGTGGTTGTCATCCAATTCCTTGCTTTTCTTTACATGGTGCGGATTTACCAAAACCAACTTGATGTCGCTGTCTTTTAGATATTCCGCCAGCGTGAACCAGTAGTGGCCCGTTGGCTCTGCCCCGATGACAACCTGATCCTTGCTGTTTTTCGCCGCTACATCCCATATCCATGAGGTCAGGAGCACAAAGCCCTCCGCATCGTTTTCAAAATGGAATGCTTTGGTCAGTTCAATCCCGCGCCAGTCGAACGCTCGTGCCCAATGGCTCTCGCTGGCGATATCCACACCGACCACCATTGTGCTTTCTGTCAATTGACGAATTTTTTCGTTCTGTGTTACACTCATTTTGGATACTCCCTTCAATGCTATGCTCGTTTTTTAATTAGGGCATTCGGCAACTCTGTTGCTGTTTGACCCTGCTTGGGGCTTGACCCCTTTGAGCTAATTGTAGGGAGTATCTTCTTTTTGTTCAATCGCCGTTTTTAACCGTTTACAGGAATGCTCGTATAATAAGTTTTGCGAGGGGATTTTTATGCCCCCGCAGATAGTAACAAGCCAACCGGCCTGCCCATACCCATGATAAAATTGACCTTGTGTCAATCAGGTTAAAGTTCTTCATTCTCCTGTTGAGCCGAAAGGCTGCTTCAAAAAAAGTCTGTTCCCCTGAACCGGAAGTTAGCTTCAAACCGCCGGCTGTTTGCCAGGCAACAGGCAGCCCGTTTTGCAGTACGGGTTCGCAACGGCCTGTTCCCGGCTGGATTCTAATACGCGAGGGTGTGGATGCTCCGGTATCATGGGTATTGCCAAGCCGGTTGACTCAAAATTCATCCAGGAAAGAAGGTGAAACTGTGAATCCATTATTCGTTGGCATTGATGTAGGCAGCCGTAATAACGCAGTATACATCATGTTGCCAGACGGCTCCAAACATAGTTCCTTTTCGGTCCAAAACAACCTCGGCGGGGCGCAGACTCTCTCCAAGCGAGTGGTAGCCGCATTGACGGAGAAGAACCTGTCCGCCGCCGTGATTGGCATGGAAGCCACTTCGGTTTACGGCAATAATCTGCTGTATTTCCTGCGGGAAGACGGCGCTCTGGGGCGGTTCGAACGCAAATTGCATGTGCTCAATCCCAAGCAGGTTAAAAAGTTTAAGGATGCCTATTCTGATTTGCCCAAGAACGATCTCATAGACGCCTTCGTCATCGCCGACAATCTTCGCTTCGGCCGGATCACTGCCCCGGTCTACATGGACGATTACCGTTACAAAGCTCTGCAAAACCTAACCCGCGCCCGCTTCTTCGCTGTCCAAAATCTCACACGGGAAAAGCAGCGGTTTATGAACTATCTCTTCATGAAATGCTCCGGTCTCACCCAGGAGAAGATTTTCTCCGATAATTTCGGGGCGACGGCGCTGGCGCTTTTTGAAGAGTTTGAAACCCCAGATGATATGGCCAACATGGATATTGACCAACTGGCTTCTTTTATCGCGCACAAAGGGAAAAATCGCTCTCCGCGACCGCTGGAGATTGCTAAAGCGCTACAAGCTGCCGCTAGAGGCTCTTACCGTCTCCCTAAGACGGTCACTGACTCCGTAAATCAGGTGTTGGCCCTATCCATTTCCTCCATGCGCGCTATGCAGTCTCAGATTAAAGCCCTAGATAAAGAAATTCAGCGCCAGTTTGACAACATCCCCAACACATTGACTTCGGTTCCTGGTATCGGCCCCGTATTTTCCGCTGGTATCATCGCCGAAATCGGCGATATCAACCGTTTTAATGGACAAGCCGCTCTTGCTAAATTTGCCGGCCTTGCCTGGTCTCAGCACCAGTCCGGTATGTTTGAAGCTCACAATACCCGCCTCATCCGCTCTGGCAACCGTTTCCTCAAATACTACTTGTGTGAAGCCGCCCATTCTCTCGTGCGTTGCGACACGGAGTACAAGCGCTACTATGACCTTAAATTCAAAGAGGTCAACAAGTATCAGCATAAACGCGCACTCGCTTTAACTGCCAGAAAATTGGTCAGGTTAGTCTTTCGACTGCTGAAAGATAACCGGCTTTACAAACCGGCGTAGATTTCTACGCCCCCTTCACTCCCTGCTGTTAAAAAATGGGGCAGGCAGGGTTTGTTTGCTATTCCCTTTTTCGGCCACTCTAACGATCAATCTGCTCATTTCTTTAAATCTTTCGCCTTTTAGGGGCTTGACATTTCACCGCCGGACTTTTTATTTAAAATAGAAAATATAAATTATGCGTTCTTAACATCCTGCATAGCATCATGCTTTTTTTCTGTATTACCAGTCGCAACCCCATTGTCTAACGTTAGGATAAATAAACCTGCGATGGCAACAGAAATAGCCATTCCGATATACGCCCCTTGAAATGAGCCTGTCGCATTTTTCATATAACCGGTAACATATGGCCCAACCCAGCCGCTGATTAAGCCGATAGAGTTAATTAAGCTTGTCGCGGCGGCAGCAGCCGAACCGGATAAGAAGGTAGTCGGATAAGACCACCAGATTCCCAGTCCCACATATAGTCCTAATGCACTAAGACTGACAAGTACAAGACTCATCCAAGGATTCGTAACAAACGGCCCGGCACCCATCGCAATAGCACCTAAGAATAACGGCAAAGCCATGTGCCAACGTTTTTCCCCTGACTTAGAAGAAGACATCCCCCACAGATTGAAACCAAAAAAAGCGATGGTCATGGGTATGGCGATAAGCCAGCCCATCTGGGTGTTAGACCAACCAGATACCGCTTTAAGCGCAGTGGGCATCCAGAAGTTGAATCCCCAAAAACCAGTCATCCACAAAAAGTAGATTCCAGCAAGCTTCAGCACTTTTTTATTCTTACAAGATTCCCAAATGGTAAATTTCCGGACTGAGTTTTTTGCGGCAACTTCCTGCTCGTATTCTTGGGTCAACAGCTCTTTCTCTTCTGATGACAGCCAAACAGCATCCTTAGGCGAGTTTGGCAGCCAATATAAATAGGCAATACCTAAGACAACAGCCGGAATCGCTTCCAGGATAAATAAGGTTTGCCAGCCCTTGAGCCCCCAAATGGAAACATCTAATAACCAACCGGCGAGTGGTGCGCCAATAACTCCTGATAAGAGCATGGACGATAGAAAAAGGGACATAGCTGCCGGTCTCTCCTTGGTATTAAACCAGCGCGGCATAATAACAGCATAAACAACAGGAAAGAAGCTGGCCTCTAATGCTCCCAGTAAAAAGCGCAGGATATAAAACTGCGTGGCATTTTGCATAAATGCCATGAACGCTAACACCACTCCCCAAACCACCAATATGACAGCAAGCCAGGAACGGGGACCTCTGCGTTCTGCGATCAGTGTCCCTGGAACGCCAAACAGCATATAACCGAAAAAGAGAATACCGGCTCCCATTCCATATTCTTCAGCGGAAAATCCCATATCCTGATTCATACTTAGCGCCGCAAAGGCAACATTGACTCGATCAAGATACGAAATGATTGATCCAATAAACAAGGGAAGAATAACATAAAAGTATTTTCTTGCTTGTAAGCTTTTAAACATGTAAGAACCTCCTTGTAATAAGATTGCAACTTGTTATTTAAACTAATAGAGCACAGAAATCCCCTGCAGTCACGCCGTAGATATACCGTTCAATGGATGTCTGCCCAAGAATCTCCATTATAGCTGATTTTTCATGAGGACAGCCGCGTAAAGTGTCAGCTAGTTCGGTAATATCCTCAAGGCCAAAGAAATCTCCAAAAATAGTAATTTGTTCAATTTTACCTTCGCTGATTTCCATGCGGACATCCAAAAATCCATGGGCAAACTTCTGGCATTTTTTCCATGAATATTGAGGCGAAACACCATATTGCCATGCCCAGGAAGCATATTTGTGGCGAGCTAGTTCACGGACAGCCTTGGTTTCCTGCGTACTCAGCGTATACGGCTTTAAGTCGGGAACAGCCTGCAAAAAATACGCTTGCAGTGCCGAGCAGAATTCCTCCACGCTGATCTTTTCCTCTAGCTGCTGCAAAATGGTAGTAACGCGGCTGCGAATCGATTTTATGCCTTTACTTTCTATTTTTGCAGGATTGGGGCGCAGTACATCGGTAAGCGCAGCTAAATCAGATGAAAATAGGATACAGCCATGATGCAGCAGCCGTCCATTCACAACTGCCTGGGCATTGCCGCAGATTTTCTGCTCCCCGATACATAAATCATTTCTGCCAGAAAGAGTTGCTGTAACTCCCAGTGTGTTGAGAAATGCAATAATCGGTTGTGTGAATTTTTCGTAATCTCCGAATATGTCTTGGGCGTAAGGTATGATTAGGGTATAGTTTACATTGCCAAGATCATGATAAACTGCTCCACCGCCTGTTAGGCGGCGAGCTACCCTGATATCTTCACGCTGGACATAATCTAGATTAATTTCTTCCAAAGTATTCTGATTTTTGCCGACAACCACTGTCGGCCTATTTCGCCACAGGCACAGAACATCTTCCTGGAGATTTGTCAACAAATATTCCTCTAGCGCCAGATTATAATAAGGATCAAGTGAATTGTTTTGTACCAGCAGCAAAAATAGCATCCCCTTTGTAGTAAATGGCAGGCAGTATTCTTATTTTAGATAATCCTTCTGATGTAAATGAATGGCTGTATTAGTCAAGCCTGATGCACATTCGAAAATGGCTTCACTAGTGGTTGGATGCGGGAAGATAACACTGGTTATATCCTTATCAGTAAGACCAAATCGAATGGCAAATGACAGTATGTTAATTGCCGCATCTGCATCTGGCCCAATAATGCTTGCGCCGATAATCTTTTTGCTGGCACTGTCTTGTATCAATTTTACAAACCCATTGGTCTCATTCATAATCAGTGCTTTGCCGTTGGCGTAGTAAGGGAATTTGGCAATTTGGAACGCGATTTGCTGTTTTTCGCATTCTGCTTCCGTCATGCCGACTGCCGCTGTTTCTGGATTGGTGAAAATAACATTAGGCACAACAGCATAGTCCATTTTCTCCGCATGGCCCAAGATATTGTTTACAGCACAAAGACCTTGATGGGAGGCCACATGAGCAAGCTGAATCATATTTGCAACATCACCAATTGCATAAATATGCGGAATATTCGTCTGCATGAATTCATTCACTTCAATGCCGCGTTTCTTTTCCCACAGTCTGATACCTGCTTTTTCTAACTGCAGCATATCCAGGTTCGGCTCGCGACCAATGGAAATCAGTACTTTTTCACTTGCCAATCTAAAGAGCTCTTCTCCCTGCTGATAGGTTACGATAGCCTGGCCGTCAATGCTTGCTTCAATGCTTGTCACTTTGGCAGAGGTGTGTATTTGTACCCCTTTGTTTTGTAAAAACTTTTGCAGTTCGCCTGAGACATCCTTGTCCAGCATAGCAAGAATATGATCTAAAAATTCGACGACATGTACTTTTACACCCATACTGACAAAAATCGAAGCGAACTCCATACCGATAACGCCGCCGCCAACAATTGTAATGGAAGACGGGAGCTGCTCCAAATCCAGCACAGATTGGCTGTTCAATACAAGCGGAAGGTGTGCTCCCGGGATGTGCAGTTGCGAGATTTTGGAACCTGTAGCAATAATAATGTTATTAGCAGTTACGTGATAGATGGCATCAGTTGCTACAACATCAACCTGCTTATCAGAGCAGAACAAGGCTTCCCCGCGCAAGACAGTAACTCCGTGCTCACGCAGTAGCGAATCCACGCCGCCTTTCAATTGCTTCCGCACTTCATTTTTACGGCGGAAGGCCTGGGCAAAATCCACTTTGGCGTCTTGTACATGAATACCATACAGTTCGCTTTCCGCAATCTCGCGGAATAACTGGGCGGTTTTGACAAATGCTTTGGTAGGGATGCAGCCTTCATTAAGACAAGTGCCGCCAAGCTCACCTTTTTCAACAATGGTGGTTTTGATCCCGGCTTGCGCTGCGCGGATGGCTGCGACATAACCGCCAGGACCTGCACCGATTACCAATAGTTCGCAGTTAGCATCAATTTCTTTAGTAATACCAGCACTATTTTCATCTGCTGCCGTTCCCTTTAGAGCATCAGCTACCTCAAATAGGACATCGTCTGCAGTTACCTTGTCACCTTGGGTGACAAAAACCTTTTGCACGATTCCGTCAATTGAGGACACAACAGGAACAATGCCTTTCTGCGTTTCATATTCCATGAGCTTGTCCCCAGACTTCACACAGTCGCCTGCTTTCACAGTAACCGCTCCTACCGTGACAGGAGATGGGCCCATAATAAATCCGATTTTAATTTCCATGATATAATCCCCCCAGTAAAGTGTAAAAGGATAAAATAGCTGCCCCGCCGCATTACTCCGGCAGGGCAGCTTACTGTCACATTGCCGGGAGAAGTATCAAACCATTGTCAATTTGACTTCAGACATAGCTGCACTATTACGAATTGTGGAACCGACCGGGCATTTTGCTTCCGCAAATTCTACCAGTTGACGAATGCGTTCTTCGGGAGCAGAACTCTTGACAAAGAAGTGATAGCGAATGCTTTGAAAGCCTGTCGGCATTGATGGATCAACACCTGTCAAACCATCATTATTCATGTCACCCTCTACTTCTACCCGAATATCGGTGATAGGAATGCCTTGCATGGATGCAAAAATAAATGTGGTGATCGCCAAGCACGAACCGAGACTTCCCAAAAGTAGTTCAACCGGAGTATGGCCAAGATTGGTGCCGCCGGATGTTAACGGTTCGTCAACCAAGGTTTTAAGTCCGCGAGCCTCAAATTCCATGCAAACTGCGTTTTTTTGCTGTATAGTGACTTTATGGGTTTTCATTGGCATATAGTGTTCAACTCCTTATTAACAGAAACTAAATTTTTTCTGTTCCGGGCTGGCGGTAAGAGGATTTACATCGCCTTCTTTGGGAACGATGCAGATAATCACAAGCTGCTCAGTCTCAGAAGTATTCCAGAAGGTGTGAGGGATGTTACCAGGCACGAACATATAGGAACCACCGGCAATATCGTACTCGGTGTCGCCAATGACAAATTTCCCTTTGCCGCCAACGCACAAAGCCTGGTGTTCCCAAGGATGCTGGTTTTCCGGTGCCACAGAACCGGGAGCTAATTTGAAGCAGCGCATGACATGGGTATCCCAAAATCGGCCTGGCCCAAAAATAATGCGCTTTTCAGCTCCTTTAATAAATTCGGAACAGTCGATTAACGGCAATTCATCAATTTTACCAACATACTTAACATTTTCCATACATAAAACCTCCATTTTTTAAGCAAATGCAAGCCTTTCTAAAGGCAGATTTTTATCAATGCCTTTACTATATAACTGCATAGTCTTGCGTTTGACTTTTATTATGTATTCAATATATAATCTAGATGATTCTTTTACAAGTACGCACATTTTTGTGACTGGATACGCACTTTTTGGTAACTGGCTAGCGTTAATTTTTTATCTGGGGGGAATTAGCATGACTCCTGAAAGTTGTCCCATCAAAACCACCTTGTCCATGATTAGCGGAAAATGGAAGCTTACCATCATTAAGGAACTGCTCACCTACGAAAGTATACGGTTTGGTGAACTTATGCGCGCCATCCCCAATATCTCCCATAAAGTCTTGACAGATCAGCTGCGGGAGCTTGAGGACGATGGACTTGTTGTGCGAATCGACTATCAGGAAAATCCCCCCAGAGTGGAATACTCGCTGACAAAACTGGGGGTCGGCATGGTTAACATTATGAAAGAAATCCGCCGTTGGGGATTGTTCCATCTGCTGAATAATAAGAAAAATCCTGTTCGTTGCTTAAAATGCGAACAGTGCCAGAACAATCCCTACGGATGCTAATTATAAAAAACAAAACAGACGATTCTACTTTTTGAATCGTCTGTTTTGTTTTTATTACAGATATACCACTATTATCAAAAACTGCATTCCTGGTGAGTGGGCCTAGCAGTAGTAAATGGATTTACGTCTCCACCTTTGGGAACAATGCAAATAATAACAAGCGGTTCTTTATCCGAAGTATTCCAGAAAATATGAGAGATGTTGCCGGGAACATGCATCCAGTAACCATTGGCAATATCATACTCGGTGTTCCCAACTATAAATTTTCCTTCTCCGCCGATGCACAGAGCATAGTGCTCCCAAGGGTGCTGGTTGGGTGGTGCCACAGAATAGGGCTCTAATGTAAAGCAACGCATAACATAGGCATCCCCAAATCGATCCGGGCCAAAAACGATACGCTTTTCAGCCCCTAAGATGAAATCAGAGCAATCGACTAGTGGGAGATCATCAATTTTGCCAACATACTTGCTATTCTTCATGAATAAGCCCCCTGAAATTGCTGTTTTTTTCTGCAAAAGCTTGAGATATCTGGATCTTTTTCATACTCAAGCGTTTGGTACAACCTGAGATACGGCCT
Source organism: Sporomusa sphaeroides DSM 2875 (assembly GCF_001941975.2). Lineage (NCBI taxonomy): Bacteria > Bacillati > Bacillota > Negativicutes > Selenomonadales > Sporomusaceae > Sporomusa > Sporomusa sphaeroides. Next base: position 2,531,463 of record NZ_CP146991.1, read on the forward strand.
GCTGTCTTAACGCTATCGCCAGTTGCGCCGGACAAGATGTATTTTTCCCTCCACATTTTATCCCTTCGAGTCTATTAATAACCTCCTCCACTTTCATTCCTTCAACCAAACTGCCGATACCTTGTAGATTGCCATTACAACCACCTAAAAAAGACACTTTCCTAACTATATTATCCTGAATCTCAAATTGAATTTTTTTTGAACATACACCTCTAGTTTCGTACTCGAACATTATATCTCCTGCCTTATACAGATTTTATAAGTTTAGTCCATTGTTCTATTTTGTTAATGGAAACTTTAACTTTAAATATACCTTAACCTTACAATGGTGTAAATATTAATAAATTGATTAGTTACTATGAAAAAACATAGCATAAAATTTCGGCTTATATAAGATTTCCCAGTATATTGACACTATCATTTTCCGTTGCTATAGTTACTATAAAATATAAGGTACGGTGATTTACTATGAAATATGAACCCAAACTAGAAAAAACATTTATGTGTCCTCTCGAATATGGACTTGATATCTTTGGCGGCAAATGGAAATCAAGAATAATCTGTGTTCTGTCTGCCCACAGCGTTATGCGTTACAATGAACTTAGAAAAGAGCTTGCCAATATAACTGACGCTGTGCTCGCTGCTATGTTAAAGGAGCTTATTGCAGATGAAATTATTAGCCGCAAACAGTATAATGAAATACCGCCAAAGGTCGAATATTCTTTGACTAAAAAAGGACAGTCTGTATTACCCATTCTTCAGAGCATTTGCCTTTGGTCACGACAACAGACCAAAGACCAATTAAGCAAAAAGCTCCCGCCTTGTAAAACATGTGATCAGCTATTATAACGCCATTACTATTAAAATTATTAGATACTTATAAATTTACTAACATATTTGCTACTCCAACTTGCCTTGTTATACTTTGATTGTGGTTAACTTATCAACAAAGTACGTGGAGGTAATGACATGAGTGTAAAAGCATATTTGGAAATTACGATGGTCATTGAGAGTGCCAAACGGCCAGCAGCAGCAAAGGTTTATACCGATTACCGGCAACCTTTCCTAAACCAAATCAAAGGAGCCCAGACTAAAGAGCTGCTTGTCCGTGACGAAGATGTACAAGTTCTTCATGGCTTTGATAGCGTTGAAAATGCAAAAGCCTATCTTGACACTGAAATGTTCAAAAATGATGTCTTTGTCGGATTAAAACCACTCTGGAGCGCCGCCCCTGATGTAAAAATTTATACTGTCGCTTAAAGCACATACCGTAACAAAAACATTTGTTGTAACAGTTGAATATCGGCAATGTACAAGATCATAATGCCAAAAAGGACACTGTCGTGAACGTTTTTATAAAATGTTCACGACAGCTCCTTTTTTTGTTTATTTTTTATTTTTTTAGTTAAAACTGTAATATTGTTAGCTGTAGCCATGACGATGTGTTTGTTTTTCCTGTTTTTTTTCATAATTTTCCATGTTATAATTTGTTATATAAAGTAAATTCAAAATAAAAAGGAGATTGATTACATCATGAAAATCAGCGGCAGAAACAAATTAGAGGCAACAGTAAAAGAAGTGGTTAAAGGTTCTGTGATGGCAAAGGTTGTTATGGATTATAAAGGCACCGAACTGGTAGCCGCTATAACTGTCGATTCGGTAGAAGATTTGAAGCTGGCTCCTGGAGATAAGGTTACTGCGCTGGTAAAAGCTACTGAAATGATGGTGCTTAAATAATCATTTCCCCTAAAAACAAGAGGTCAGCTTTCCCTGTCACTAGGGAAAAGCTGACCTCTTGTTTTAGCGGTTTTCCACTTTATCTTTACTGCAGCATTTTAAACAACCTGTAAACCAGTAAGGGGACAGGCGCTTTTCTTACCACCAGCCGCATACCTAGCGAAATAAGAAATAACCCTCCCAAAATATGCACAATCCAAAAACCGGTGCGGGGAAACGCAAGTGTGGATTCACCCATTAAGTTGTTTTGATGGCAAAGCATAGCTATCGACCTCCTTTGCACTAGTATTTCCCGCACCGATGTGTTCAAACAATGGTAAAATCTTATATTAACTATCCTGACATCTTCTGATTACCCCGCAGGCCAGCCGTCGTCCAGAATTACCTGACGGCTGGGTTCGATAATCATCAGGACTTTCATGAATAATAACCGCCTTGCCAATAACTTCGGCAACGGTAAATTTATCGGTAAAAAAAGACATATAGGCAAATCCCTTGTTTGAAAAAAGTACAGGAAAATCACCGGCATGGTTGCCATGCGGCTGATTACCAGGATTCCAGTGTCCGCCGGCTGCCATAAAAGGATCATCCGGATCTCCCACTTTGCAAGTTCCCCGTTCATGAAGATGAAAACCATGAGGTCCGACCGGCTGTTTTCCGTTACTTGCCGGCTGATAGCGGGGTAAGCCCCAAACCTCAACAGTGACCTTGGTACCGCCTCGTACACTGCGGAAAGTTACCTCTCCTTTAATTTCAGGCGCAAGCGGCCCTCCCCGAAGATAAGCAATCGCTAAATTGTCAGCCATTTTCTCACCTCATCTACATTTCTCAAAAGTATATTATATTTTATGTAATAAGAGGTGACCTGGTGAAAAAAAAAAGATTGCTGCGCTAACGCGAAGCAATCTTGCTTTTGGTTTTAGGTGTTACTTTTCAACCACTGCCATGGCCTGAGCCATTTTAGCAGCCATGCCGGTAATTTTGGCAGACGGTACAGCGCATACGGCTACGCGAACACCTTTAGCCAGTGGTACGGCAAAAATGTGATCCTCATGCAATTTATCACATACCGCTTCAGGATTATTGGAAGGAATAGTCAGGAAGAAACCTGCGATATAGGGCAGCATATGAAGGTTAGCGGCTTTAGCCTCACGGACAAAAATTTCCGAACGTTCACGAATCATTGCATAATATTCGCTGCGCTCTTTCTCCACCTGAGCTAGAATGGCCTTATCATTGTAAATAGTGGATAACAGGCGCATGCAGCCGCGGTTGATATTAGACCAGGTCGCCCGGCTGGTGAATTGGTTAATATCAGCAAATTCCTTGATTACATCTTTGCTTTGAGAAATGCCAATCATGGCTCCGGTACGCTGACCATACATCGTATAGCCTTTAGACATGCTGAAGGCTAAAATAACGAGAATATTATCAGGAAGGTTACTGAATTTTTTCATGAAGGCACGGCATTCGTTTTTTTCACCCGCATAGTCAAGATATGCAATATCCACCAAAAGGACAAGCCGTTTTGATTGATCTTTTGCTGCCGCCTTGGCTACCTCCAATACGCCGTCCCATTCGTTATCTGCCAAACTGTAACCGGTCGGATTATGAGCCGGAGTATTGATTATGGTCACCAAATTGTTTTGTTTGGCTAAGAGTTCGGTAACTTTGCTTTCAAATGACTTAATATTAAAGTTTTGGTTCTCGTCAAACAGGGTGTATGTATCCAGCTTGCGCAGCGCATCTTCACACAATACTTTGTAGGGGCCCCAATACCAGTCAGAAGTAAGCAAAGTATCACCAAGCTCGGTATAGTTGGCAATTGTATGATGAAGTACGCCCGAACCGCCGGAAGTGGCTACCGCCTCGGTGTAAGCATCAGGACGGTTATCGGCAAAGGCTAACGCTGTTGCTGCATCCAAAAACTCAGGCAGGCCGGCAATAGGCGCATAGTTGATTACTTCAGTTATTGGCAGGCTACGGTATACTTTTTCCACAGTAGGCAGACAAACCAATGCCTCATTGTCATCTAAAATTGCACCAATGGTGGCATTTACCACCATTGCTTTGCCATATTGGGCAACATCCTTATTAGCGGCAGCGGCCGCTCCGAAAATTTTGTCTGTAGCAAATTTACCTCTCGCATGTGTTGCGGCAATACTTACTGTCATATTATCTCCCCCTATATATACTTTGTTTTTAAATTATCCTCTGTTTTTTATTGTTTAGCTGCAGTCTCACGGATACATTTTATGAAGCATGCGCGGGAAAGGTATCGTCTCGCGTATGTGCTCCAAACCACACAGCCAAGCCACCGTGCGTTCAAGCCCCAAACCAAAGCCGGAATGTGGCACAGTGCCAAACCGGCGCAAGTCCAAATACCACTCAAACGCAGCTTGGGGCAGTTTGTGCTCCGCAATACGCTGCTCCAATAATGCCAAATCATCAATGCGCTGGCCGCCGCCAATAATTTCTCCATAGCCCTCAGGGGCCAGGAGATCGGCGCCTAAAACCACTTGGTGATTATCAGGATCGGGTTTCATATAGAAAGCTTTAATTGCTGCCGGATAACGATGTACAAATACCGGTGCGTTAAAGTGGTTGGAAATAATGGTCTCATGCGGTGCACCAAAATCATCGCCCCAGGTAAACTCTTCACCCGCCTGCTTTAACAGCTCCACAGCCTCAGTGTAGCTAATGCGCGGGAACGGCGGTTTGATAGCTTTCAGCTTTTCTATATCGCGTTCTAAGGTTTTCAGCTCATTTTGACATTTGTTAAGGACACGCTGGACAACATAACAAATCATTTCTTCCTGGAGCTCTATGTTGGCATCCAGGTCGAAATAAGCCATTTCTGCCTCAATCATCCAAAACTCCAGCAAATGCCGGCGAGTTTTGGATTTTTCCGCCCGGAAAGTGGGACCAAAACAATATATGCGTCCCAAAGCCATGGCGTTTGCTTCATTATAAAGCTGACCGCTTTGTGATAAATAGCCTTTTTCACCATGATAGTCAATCTCAAACAAGTTGGTCGTGCCTTCACAAGCCGCCGGCGTAATAATCGGCGCGTCGGCCAGGACAAAGTCACGCTCATAAAAAAAGTTTCTCAGTGCATGTTCAATTTCTGAGCGGATACGTAATACGGCAGCCTGGCGTGGCGTACGAATCCACAAATGGCGGTGTTCAGCCAGAAAATCCACGCCATGCTCTTTATGGGTAATAGGATAGTCCTCAGCAATGCTGACTATCTCCAGACCGGTGACTTGCATTTCGTAACCGCCCACCGAACGCGGCTCCTCGCGGATAATTCCCGTTAATTTGACAGCACTTTCCTGAGTAAGTTTTTTGGCTTCGCCAAAAAGCGTTTCACCCACTTCCTGCTTAACGGCAACTCCCTGCATCAGTCCAGAACCATCCCGGAGAATAATAAAAGTAATTTTTCCGGAAGAGCGCTGATTGTACACCCAGCCCTGCACAGTTACTTGTTCACCGACATGGCTGGATAAATGTTTTATTAATGCCGTTTTCACACAATGCACTCCTTCTTCAAATAGGCCCAAATAAAATTCAAAACGTACGGATTTAAACCTATTATATACTTATTCTGGTTATACCATTATATTTCCTGTTTAAAATTTGGCAAAAAAGAGTTTTTTTATAAAGAAAACACGGCTTACACCGAGCCTTTGGCGGGCCGAATTGCTATGCCATCCAGGCGCGTCGCAGCGGAAGTCGCTGTTGCCTTTATCCTGCTTTTAAGAAAGGTATGCTTTCTGTTAGGAAGAGAAAAAGCAGGCTTATGCCTGCTTAAGGTTTTTGGTTGACGTCATGTGCAGCTGTGGCAGTCCCATTAGTAGCCTGTACACTTCCTTGTCCAAATTGAGTTTCGCGGCTTTGAATCATCTTGCGAACCATATGTCCCCCTACCCGGCCGTTATCGGCCGAAGTCAGAGCGCCTTTGTAGGTGTTTTTGTAGTCTTTAAGACCAAGCTCGGCAGCCGTTTCTTCCTTTAGACGGTCTAGGCCATTTTGCGCTGCAGGGTTCACTGGTTTTCTCGTCCTTGACATTACGCAAAACCTCCATTTGTTTTTATTTTTGGTGCCTGTTTATAGGTTGGCCTGTATTACACAATCGATACATTGTAATTTTTGTATCAGAAGCGCTTGAATAAAAACAAGCACCAGCCTCTTGCCGGAGGCTGGTGCTTTCATTACTTTGCAGTGTTATGCGGGAAAGAAGCGGGCATGAATAGCATTAACGGCTTGTTTGGCTTTGTCCTCTTCAATCAAACAGGATATGCTGATTTCAGAAGTGCTGATAACCGCGATATTGATACCGGCATCAGCCAATGCGCCAAAGGTAGCGGCAGCAATACCGGGGTTGCCTAACATGCCGGCGCCGACTACCGACACTTTAGCTACATTTTCATCAATGAGTAGACCGCTGAATTCCATTTCTTCAGCAAGCTTCTCTAAAATAAGCCTGGCCTGGGAAACATCTCCCTGAGCAATCGTGAACACCATGTCGATTATGTGTTTGTCCATAACGCGTACGCTTTGTACTATCATATCCACATCAACATTGGCATCAGCCAGAGTAGAGAATATTTTATAGGCGATTCCTGGCCGGTCGGGAACTCCTAATACGGCAATTTTAGCCACATTGGTGTCATGGGTTACGCCACGAATTACAAACTCTTTTTCTTCCATCGTATATTCCTCCCTGATAAATGTGCCTGATTCATTTGTAAAGGTGGAACGAACATGAATTGGCATGCCATAGTGCTTACCCAATTCCACTGAACGCGGATGCATTACACCGGCACCCAGACGAGCCATTTCAAGCATTTCGTTATGTGTAATCTCCTTCATCCGTCTGGCAGTCGGAACAATCCGGGGATCGGTAGAATAAATGCCATCCACATCAGTGTAAATTTCGCAATGGTCAGCTTTTAATCCTGCGGCCACTGCCACGGCGGTAGTATCAGAACCACCCCGTCCTAATGTGGTAATATCCCCGGCTTTTGTCAAACCTTGAAAACCCGCAATCACTACAATCTTGCCGGCATTAAGTTCAGTAACTACCTTTGCAGGATCAATGCCGGTAATCCTGGCCTTGTTAAAAACCTCATTGGTGGTTATGCCGGCTTGAAAACCGGTCATGGACACGGCCGCATGTCCTAATTTGGTAAATGCCATGGCTAAAAGTGCAATAGATACTTGCTCGCCTGTTGCCAGCAGCATATCCATTTCTCTGGCAACAGGTTGATCTGTAACTGCCTTAGCCAAACTTATCAAGTCATCGGTAGTATCTCCCATTGCTGACACAACAACAACAATTTTATCGTCAGGCTTTTTTTCCTGCAATACCCGCCTGGCAACTGCCATAATTTTTTCTGGTGTAGCTACTGAGCTTCCGCCAAATTTTTTTACAATTAGTGCCATGCCTATCCCCCTTTATTATACAGCATGTAATTCAGCATGGCAGTTTATATTCTCCATACAAACACAATATCCTTCTACCTGTGGACAAAAATAACAAGAAATTAAATAATTGAACACTCCGGCAAAATCAAAATAAAATAAAGAAAAGTCAGGAGTCACCCTCTCTGACCTTTCAAAAAATCATATACTATTCTTCCACAGAAATGGCCTTGGACCCTTCCCATAAACCATGAATATTACAGTAGGCTTCAGCAACAAATGTACCGGAAACATTTAATTTAACAACAGCCTTACCAAACGGTTCGGTATAAACGGGTCCTTTGTTGGCGCCCTCCACCGATTCACCGTGAGCGGCAAATTCGAAAGCTGCCACTTCATAGGCAAATTTGCCGCTATCAGGTTTAAAGTAAAGCTTTATCCAGCGAATATGGTGCTCTGTTGTGTTCGGATGAGCAATTTCTTTGCCTACACAAACTTCTACAGTAACTTTTTCCCCAGCTTTTGCTTGGGCTGGCGCATCGATTACCGGCACATGTTTTTCAGCTTTCCAATCAGCACTTTGTACTAAATCAGCAATTTTCATCAGATATTTCCCTCCAGATTATTTTATTTTTTACTTAATAATAATTATTATTCTTCATAAAAAATTAAATTCCTGTTACTTTCAATACATAGTGAAAATTTTTCTTTCCGCTATAGTATCCGGGATTATTATTTAAATATTCGCACCTTCAAACTTTTCAGTTGCTGCTTGTCGACCCCTTCCCATTCAGGCGGATACAACATATCTATAGGATAGAGCGCTAACGAAGTATCACATTCGTATACGGCATCAAATGCTTGTATGGCAGCAATGGCATTAGCTGCCCGGTTGATGCAGTCAATCTTATCTCGGTGAATTTTTACAGCAATTACACAATCATCACTAAATTCGTTTTTAACAATGCCGGCAGCATATACCTCTTGAAAGGAGGGTATATGGGCCAAAATTGTCGATGCAATCTGTAAGATAATGGCCGCACTAAGTTCAAAATATTGTTTATTAAACACCCGGGTATCTTTATCCTGATACTGAAGACGGCCTGTCGGTAAAATCTCGCAAAGTTGTTTGGGAATAACGCCTTTGGTTGGCAGGTATACCTTCGCCAGCGGAATATTCCTGTAAAAATCAATCTCAACTTCAACAACTACCGGCAGTTTTACTTGGTTAAGCACCTCGTCCACCCGGGAGCGAACGGCAGCAGCTTCCCCGGCCATCAATTGGTTGATGAGCGTGATTCGTGACTCCTCTTTTTCTTCATATTGACGTCTGGCTTCTTCGTAAGCCAGACGTTCCTGGGCATTGCGCCCGCCGATTTCTTCCATAGCCTCAAGTTTGGCCTTCTTTATAGCCTCTTCCCTGTCCTTTATAGTAAAATGCAGAGATACTGCGACCGCAACTCCAAACGCAGCCGTGATTAAAAGAGTCATTGGGCTAAAAAGTATTGCCAATACACCGACCAAACAGACAATGGCCGCGATTCTGGCAGCAACAGGGTAAACATACTTACCTTCCATATTACTTGCAGCTTTGTCGACTAGATAACTATAATCAGTTAACTTCAGCTCGGGAAAAGGCTCAGTCACCAGTAACGATTCAAAATCCACCGGGCTATAGGTAACTTTGCTGACAGCGGCTAACTTAAGCTCATAATCCTGATGCTGAACAAACTCTTTACGCCAGCGTTCAAATTGCTCTTCACCCTTGAAATACCTGACTTCAGCTCGTTCGTTAGGTTTATTATCCCGTCGTACCCGGGCTGACTTTTTATCAGGATGAGAAGACATAAAAAATCCTCCTTACTTTCGAATAGTTATTCTAACAGTTTTGCGTGCTACAACATAACAAAAAGCCAGTACTCCGCCTAAGGTAAAGAAAAAGGCGACCGGCTTTGTCATCATAAGCTCTGAACTGCCGATAAGACTGAATAACAGTGCTGCCATATAGGCTAAAAATAGTTCGCCATATCGCGGACTACTCGCGCGCGGCGCAATAATCACCCATACTAAAAAACCCATGAGAATAATATTACTATTTTTCATAAACTCCATTGAGCCAAGATTCACCTACTTATATTTAAAGATAGCTTATATATTCGTCACATACCGCTTTTTTCCTGCCTGTTTTCATCGCCAGCCACTAGTACTAGAGTCCTAATTATAATTCAACTCTTAAATTGTTGACGGCTGTAACATTATGTTTTTGAACTTCATATGCTGAAGTAGAAAGAGAATATATAAAAATCATCATTATTTTTCTTAAGGTAAATAAAGGAGGTCATTGATATTTATGGAAACCAGATATCCTCATTGGTATGGTCCGGAAGCCGGAATGTGTTGTGATTATCCGGATAAAGACATGATGTGCTGTGATGACCAATTCATGGAAGACCCTATGGCGTATAAAATGCAGCGGGATAACTTCAAAGACCGCCTGCTCTGCTTTTTAGGCGATGAAGTTCTCCTCGGCACCGACGCTATGATTGACCGTAAAGGTTCCACATTCTGCGGCACCATTTGCTATGTAGGCTGCGATTACATCATAGTTAACAGTAGCTTTTGCCGGCGCTCCATTTCACTGCATGTACCAATCAAGATGATCCGCTTTATCGCTCCCTTCAAAGGCGGTCGCAGATAAACTTCGTTAATGCCTTGGCAGAGGAGCTGATGTCCCGATGAAGAAAATATTCAGCCGTCGGCCGTTAGCCGTTGACCCGGCGCACATGATACTATTACATCAGGAAGCTATTGAGCAGCTTGAGCTTATGTATACAGCCGTAGAGGCGTCAGAACATGCCAGCGACGGCATGCGCGATACACTTATCACTATGGCCGAAAACCATTGGGAAGGCTATTTGGACACTTTACACATGATATGTATGCATGACGATAATTTGGCAGCCATAACGAAAAAATACAGTTTTAAAATGCGCGACAACGAGCAGGCAGACACTGAGCGGCAATTTTTGGGCAGTCGCCTATTGCTTCTGGCACTCCTTTTAGGGCTTATCCGGCGGCATCGCCGGTTTACCTACTACTATGGGCTAAGAGCAAATCCAATGGGCGATTATATTAAAGAATCCATAGCAACAGAGCGCGAGCACATAGCCATGATGATAAGCATGGTGCAAAATATGTTCTGAGACTTTCATGTTTGCAGGGAGGCGGCTTGCCTCCTATATTTTTTATGCATCAACCTTATCCAGGGGCTTAGCCGTCAGATAAACAAGAAAACACAGCTTGCCAAACTCAGCGCAAGCCGTGTTTTCTTGCTTTTAGAGGATTTTTATTCTAGTATTGCGAATAATAGGCTATACTTAATGTATATTCAGCATCCCAGGAGTGACTATGCCTGATTTTACTGTCCCACTAACCTGTTCTGCCCTGCCACTAAAGGATTTTTTACGGCGGCAGGCCGGACTCTCGCTAACATTATGGCGTAAGATAAAAACAAATGGAACCCTTGCCATTAACGGCCAGCCAGCGGCAGTCTCCGACACGGTTTATCCCGGAGACACCATTACTGTCACTTGGCCGGAAACCTCGTCCATTATTGCCGAAAACCTGCCGCTTTCAATTATCTATGAGGATGAATGGCTGCTGGCAGCTAATAAACCGGCAGGCATGCTGGTACATCCGGCAACCGGAGAGCGTTCCGGTACATTAGGCAATGCAATTATGCATTACTATAGCCTGCAGCACTACTCCTGCGGCTTCCACCCTGTCAACCGCCTTGACCGTAATACCTCAGGCCTGATACTTATTGCCAAGCGTCCCGATATTCAGCACTGGCTTAATCAAAATCAACAATATATCGTTAAACAGTACCTGGCGGTCGCTACCGGCATTCCGACTCCTGCCTGCGGAGTAATTGATGCCCCGATTGGCCGTAAAACTGACAGTATTATTGAACGAGAGGTGCGTCCCGACGGTCAGCACGCCCTTACCCGTTATCGCGTTCTGGAAAACTTCAAACATGCCAGTTTGCTTGAAATCCTGCTGGAAACAGGACGCACCCACCAGATACGGGTTCACCTGCAGTATATCGGCTGTCCGCTGCAGGGAGATGACCTCTACGGTGGTCCTGTTGATCAGATTAATCGCCAGGCTCTGCATGCAGCCAGGCTGATTCTGCCACATCCGGTTACCAAACAGCAGCTTGACTTGACTAGTTCTTTGCCGGATGATCTAATTAATCTTATCAGCAAACTTGGGAAATAATATCTAAATATGCTATAATGTATTTGAAATATGCTATAATATATCTGGTTCTTAGGAAAACATAGGAGGGATTTCCATGCCATTAGTAACTTCACAGGAGATGTTCAAAAAGGCTTATGCAGGCCAATATGCTGTTGGCGCATTTAACGTCAATAACATGGAAATTATTCAGGGCATTGTTGAGGCCGCCAAGGAAGAGCAGGCACCGCTCATCCTTCAGGTATCTGCCGGCGCTCGTAAATATGCCAAACACATCTATTTAATTAAACTGGTCGAGGCGGCCCTGGAAGATTCTAACTTGCCGATCTGTTTGCATCTGGATCATGGCGAGGATTTTGAAATCTGCAAATCTTGCATTGACGGCGGCTTCAGTTCAGTTATGATAGACGGCTCCAAACTCCCGTTTGAAGAAAATATTGCACTCACTAAAAAAGTTGTAGACTATGCCCATGAGCGCGGTGTTGTCGTTGAAGCCGAGCTTGGTCGTCTTGCCGGTATCGAGGACGCCGTTAATGTCAGTGCCAAAGATGCTACATATACCGACCCTGATCAAGCCGTAGAGTTTGTGGAGCGTACAGGAGTAGATTCCCTGGCAATTGCTATCGGCACCAGTCATGGCGCTTATAAATTTAAAGGTGAATGCAAACTTGATTTTGACCGTCTTGAAACCATTTCCAAACTGTTGCCCAACTTCCCGCTGGTATTGCATGGTGCTTCTACTGTACTACCTGAGTTTGTGGATAAATGCAACCAATTTGGCGGCCAAATCAAAGGCGCCCAAGGCGTTCCCGAAGATATGCTGCTCAGAGCTGGTAAAATGGGTGTCTGCAAGATTAATATTGATACCGACCTCCGTCTGGCTATGACTGCTTCTGTCAGAGAACATTTTGCCAATAATCCATCTGACTTTGACCCCCGGCAATATCTGAAACCAGCCCGCGAAGCCATTAAAGGCATGGTCAAACATAAAATCCGCAATGTTCTAAACTGCAGCGGCCGCTTGTAGATTCCGGCATATAAATTCTATAATTGGCAAAATTAATAGTAAGCCGATTATAGAAAGGAGTCCTACAATGCACGCTGACAAAATCAACTTTGCGACTTTGTCTACAGAAGAACTGGATACTATCAAAAAGTTCGAAAAAGACTTTACCAGTAAGCACGGCAACCATATTCTTTTATTAGCCTTTAACCAAGCAAAATAAAGAAAAATCCTGCTCTGTTGGGATAAACAAATAGCCGCCAAATTGGCGGCTATTTGTTATCTTCCTGTCGGCAATCAGATAACTTTATATAAAGGTCTCCGGTTGCCGGCAAAATTCTTCGAAGGTTTTTTTAGCGAAATGGACATGGGTACCCAAAAACCTCTTATAGCGTTCTTCTTCCTCCAGCCTCCTTGCTGCTTTCCTGCCAGGATAATTGTTAATTACCGTTATCTTCAGCCTGCCGGCACGGTTGGTTTGAATCCGTTTTAACAGATATTTAACATGCATATCCGCATCTGGAAATGAATAACCGCAAAAAATAAGGTGTCCAATATCCCTTAGGGTTGTTTCGGTTTTGTGCCAAACCATAGTTAAAAAACTATTAGACATATCTTTGAAAAATGTAGGCGGCACAATGACAGGAGTTTCCATTGATTGACAACGTCTGCACCGTACCTGCGCAGGGTTTGTTAACCAGTTAAAGACCCCCTGCTGACACTTGATTAACCGCAATGAACTGCAAGTTGGACAATAAAACCAGTTAAGCGACCCATGCACCTTATAGAGCTGAACAATGAGCTTGTTATTATTCGGAGAATAAGCCGGACTTGCATAATTGGTAAAGTCTACTCCATAATCTAAAGCAATGTCATCCCTGGAAGCTAAAGCCTGATCAATCAAAATATCATAATTGGTCGATAGGAACACCATATCGGTCAGAAGCCCATTGGAACTCAGACTTTCCACCAAAGCGCGATGGAGCCCTTTCACGACAGACGTTTTATCTTCAAGTACCTCAGCCATTAACAACACCAGATACTGCCTGATAAAGCCAATCCGATTACAGCTTTGTGCAAGGTTCTCCAAATCAAAATCCATAAACGACTGTCGTTTACGAACAGCCAAATCTAACAGGCCAATAGCTTCTTCAAAGGTTGGAAACTGAATAGCATCCAAATCATCATGAAGCACATCAATAAAAAACATTTCTTTAAAATACGAGCTAAGTTCACTCACGCGCTTGCAGTCACTATAATTACTTTCAGCACGAAGACTTTTGAAATATTTTTTAAATAACAGATTTTGTACAGGTGCGCCTTCGGCTGCCGAGGCACCCCCACCTAAAAAAATTGCTGTCTTTATCATACAAAATTTTATTCTCTCCGCCAAACACAAAAATATACAAAAATATGATGATAATGAGAGTATCAAGAAAGATAATCATTGACTAAAAGAAAAAAGGCCGTGTTAAGCACACGGCACTTTTCTAACGTTACTATTCTGTCGCGTAATTATCAAAATACCCCTGTACCAGAACGACCGGTGTACCTTTGTCACCACTGCCGCTGGTTAAATCACACAAACTGCCCAATAAATCAGTATACTGCCTCGGCGTGGTACCCAAAGCTTCCTCTTTGCCACATAGATTAAGCGATTTATCCTTTATCTTATCTTTAATAGCCTGGGTCAGTGCTTCACTGGTAAGCGCTTTCATTTCATTATCGGCTACATATTTAATCTTAATTTCATTAGGAGTTCCGAACAAGCCGGAAGTATAGCCGGGAGAAACTACAGGATCGGCCAGTTCCCATATTTTGCCTTGGGGATCTTTAAAAGCACCGTCGCCATAAATCATTACTTCTACTTGTTTTCCCGTGCTTTGTTTAAAAGCCTTTTGTAATTCCCCGACAATCTCATTGCAGTTTCTCGGAAAAAGTTTCACTTTGTCTTCAGTTGCTTTGTTTGATCCTAATAATCCATAGTCAGCATTAAAGCCACTGCCATTTACTGAATGAGTCATTAAGTCGTCAAGTCCGTAAACAGTATCGGCTCCCGCCTTTTTGAGCATTCGTTTAGTTCTGTGTCTTTCATGAATATTGGCAACTAAAATTTCTTTCGTATAGTTTAAAGCTATTTTAGGATCATTAGTAAGATATATTTGAATATTTCCATTTACTGCAATATCTTTATAGAGTTGAACATAGTCAATACCAGTAAAAGGATGTGCAACATTATTACCGAACATTTGACGGTATTTTTCCTCAGTCAGCATATCGGTATATGGATTAATTCCCAAATCATCCATTAATTCAACATCAATTAAATGATTTCCCACTTCGTCAGAAGGATAATTGAGAAATAAGTGGATCTTTTTCCCACTCATGGCTATCCCTTTGAGGATCAAAGAAAATCGGTTTCTGCTTAAAATGGGAAATAAAACTGCTATATCACCTTTAAATTTACTATTAATATCATCGGCAATATCAGTAAGAGAAACGTAATTGCCCTGTGAGCGTGCTACCAATGATTCTGTAACACCTATAACGTCTCCGTCTTTAAGCTGATAGTTTTCCTCTTGTGAGGATTGTAAAACAGAGGATACCACTATATCAATGATGTTATCGCCCTCTTTAACAACCGGAGTCCTGATACCGCGTACTACAGTTCCTATTGTTCTCGCCAAAGTTATTCCTCCAATTGACTAATCGTCAAAAAATAGCACTATTGCGCAATAATATTATCACAATTAAGTAATAGTTGCAATGTAGAATAAAAATTATAAACTGACAAATTGTTAACTCAAGTCCATTTTTCGTTGGCAGCAGTGAAATAATTGCTATTTACATAGCTTTAGAAACTGTGCTTATTGGCATAAAAAAACCGCTTTATTGCGCTAATAATAGAGCAATAAAGCGGTTTTACTGGTCGGAGCGGCAGGATTCGAACCTGCGACCCCCTGGTCCCAAGCCAGGTACTCTACCAAACTGAGCCACGCCCCGATATGGAGCGGGTGAAGGGAATCGAACCCTCGTAGCTAGCTTGGAAGGCTAGTGCTCTACCATTGAGCTACACCCGCAAAATGGATGGTGGCGGCGCAGGGATTTGAACCCCGGACACTTCGGGTATGAACCGAATGCTCTAGCCAGCTGAGCTACGCCGCCGTATTAAAATGGAGCTAGTGACCGGGATTGAACCGGTGACCTTATCCTTACCAAGGATACGCTCTACCGACTGAGCTACACCAGCATTGGTTGCGGGGACAGGACTTGAACCTGTGACCTTCGGGTTATGAGCCCGACGAGCTGCCAGCTGCTCCACCCCGCGATATTATAGTTATAAAGGATGTTCCTTGCTATCGCCCGGAACTAAGCGACTCACACAAGTTATCGCTTTGCCTGCCGGCTCGCGACAACTTGGTTCGCTGCTTATTTATGGTGGAGGGAGGTGGATTCGAACCACCGAAGTCAAAGACGGCAGATTTACAGTCTGCTCCCTTTAGCCACTCGGGAATCCCTCCAGATGGAGCTGGCGATAGGAATTGAACCCACAACCTGCTGATTACAAGTCAGCTGCTCTACCAATTGAGCTACGCCAGCATACATGGTGCCTCAGGGCAGAATCGAACTGCCGACACGAGGATTTTCAGTCCTCTGCTCTACCGACTGAGCTACCGAGGCATTAAAGATGGCGACCCCGGCAGGATTCGAACCTGCGACCTTTTGATTCGTAGTCAAACGCTCTATCCAGCTGAGCTACGGAGTCTTTTTATATTACAGTCTTCAATAAAAACCATAAGCCAGTTTCTGTTTTAGGAAATTATTTATCTAACGCACTAATGCGTTCTTCCCTTTGGTTTAATTCCCTCTAGGAAGCTCCCCTACCAAAATTCGGGTTTCTGCCTCGTGGAGTTTACCACTTTTCACTAGGCTGTCGCCAGCCTACTCATTCTCTGTGCACTTTATGGCTACTTTCGGCTACGAGAGTCGATTTTGCCGTCGTCAGAGCATTTGCTCTGCCTCACCTTGCGATGAGCACGAACATTACGACCATCTCAGGTCGTGGCAGCCTGGACTTTCCTCAATACTGCAATAATGCAGTACCGCAATTTCCCGTTTTTAAAAAAGACTGGAATTGTAATGGCGACCCTGAACGGATTTGAACCGTCGATCTCCGCCGTGACAGGGCGGCATGTTAGACCGCTACACCACAGGGCCGCATATTAAATGATGTTCTTCGCTATCGCTCAGAACCAAGCAATTCGCACAAGTTTCCGCGTCGCTAACGCTCCTAAAAACTTGGCTCTCTGCTTATATGGTGGGCGATGACAGGATCGAACTGCCGACATCCTGCTTGTAAGGCAGGCGCTCTCCCAGCTGAGCTAATCGCCCGGATGATTAATGTAAGGATGTTCTTCGCTATCGCTCAGAACTAAGCGATTCGCACAGGTTTTCGCGTCGCTATCGCTCCTAAAGACCTGGCTCTCCGCTCGGAAGTAAGCGACTCACTCAGGTTCTCATTTCGCCTATCGGCTCGTGAGAACCTGGTTCGCTGCTTATGGTGACCCGTAAGGGAATCGAACCCTTGATACCGCCGTGAAAGGGCGGTGTCTTAACCGCTTGACCAACGGGCCATGAACAATTCTAACAAGGAATACTCTTCTCGGAAGTAAGCGACTCACTCAAGTTCTCATTTCGCCTATCGGCTCGTGAGAACTTGGTTCGCTGCTTATGGTGACCCACCCGCGACTCGAACGCGGGACACCCTGATTAAAAGTCACATTTTGATGTCTTTTTTCGTTTTCAAAACGTCACGGATGCTTGAAAACACTGGATTTTCATCACAGACCGTCACAGACTTTTTTCACCGCATTGTTGTACGGTTGTTGTAGTACAACAATTCTCGGCCGGGGCTGTCCGCTGCTTGCGTATACCGTTCCGGCTGAAGGCATTGCGCCTGCCGATACGTTTCATCATCGCGTAGACCGGGCTGTCAGCAGCAAATCAGTTACCTGCTTAGTGCCACGAAGAGTATTATATCGCATTTCTTTTCGTTTGGCAACATTTTTTGCTAAAATCGCAACATACCATTTACTGGCACGCCATAACTGCCGGTCGGCCGCCAACCAGAAGGCCGCAGCAGCAAGCTGCGGCCGGCGCACTGCGCCAAACGCAGGGACAGAACGACAGCGGAGCAGTCGCAGCTTATCCGGCCCAATCGGCAGCAAAACCCTTCCCGTCAAAAGAACGAGGCGCTAATCCGGAATAAAGCCGTAACAGTGCAGCCGCGCCTGGTAGTATGCCAGCACAGGCCGCGTCAGTTGCACCCGTATCCATTCGGAGCCGTCGGGGCTGGTCACAAGCCGGCCGTATAGCGCCCTGCCCCACTGCAGCCTTTTCTTAACCTGCTCGACTGTAAGCATGGAGACTACCTACCGCCGCCGGGCCGCCCAGGCAATTGCCCGGCGGCGGCAACAGACCTGATGAGCAGACTGCCCTTGCTCCCCTGCACTTCAATTTTAGCGCCGGTTAAAAAGCCAAGCTCCTGCAGCCATTTGCCCTGCAAGCGGATTAAGGGCCGGAGTGCGCCATTTTGACAGGTATAATAGACGGTCAGGACACGGGTGCTTTCTTGCGGAGTAGACACTGTTATATTCCCCCTATGCAGCGCCAGGAGACCGGACTTCCGCCGCAGCGGAAACCCGGACTGCCGGGCAGCCTTTACTAGGGGGAAATTAAAAAGCGCATGTGAGGTTTTTACTCCTACACATGCGCTTGGCTTCATCATCTGCTGCATTCCAATACCAAAAGCCGAAGCAACTGCCGGCCTCAACAGAAAAGCGGGACATGAAACTATGTAAGCGAACGCGTGCTTTCCGTTGACGGTTTAAGAAGGCTTCATTCATCTGCTGCATGAAGTCGCACAGCCCTGTTCCCTGACGGACATTTCCGTTGCGCTGCAGGCCCCCCGCTTGTATTCAAGCCGGCGGCATTGTATAATAAAAATGTCGTCGTGGACAGCCACTGTTACGTGTAGGTGCCGTTTTCACCTGCGCGTGCCTGGAAGTGCTCCAACACTTTCAGGTCACGGCGACTTTTTAATTTCCACCTAGTACCATTATAGCGTATCTGCACCGAATTGCAAGCAAACTATACCTTGCTGGAGGGATTTTTTCCCGGATGCTTGCATATTCTTATGCCAATGGGTATAATATAAGAAAAGGACTGACGTGTTACTAGCACGCCAGCCCCCACAGGCTGTCTAACCGGAAAACGGTTAGCCCGATTTGCCGTTATTTAGAAATAACCGCCATCTGGCAAGGGGCGGTTATTTCTTTTTGGTCGTGATTAATACCATGAGTGTGGCAAATGCAATCGCAAATGTCAATGCCTCGTAGATACTCATCATACCACCCCCTTCCTGAAAAGGAAGGGGCTAACCGTCCCCCGAGCAGCCTGTACTGTCAGTATAGCATATTTTGCCAAAACTGAGAAAGAAAATTTTCCCCCGGCTATGCGTGCCGCCGCCACTGGATGAGGGCGGCTTTTTTTATTTTCCCCGCCGCGCAGTCCGCGGCTCCCTTGCTGCCGGCAGGCCCGTCGCACGGGACGCGGCGGCGCGGGTTTGGCCGCCGTGGCCGGTGCGCTTTCGTTACTAACACCAGGGAGCAGGCCCGGCTTACGCTGGGCGGCCGCGCGCCTTTGGCGGCAGCACAGGGTAAGCCGCTTGGGGCCGCGAGTGTGGCGCGCCGGTTTCCCCCTCCCGTTTGTTCGTCGGGAGGGGGTCAGGGGGTGGGTCCGTCCCAGCGGAACCGGGCCGTCTGCCGCCGCCGCCGTCTTGCTGCCGCTTAGCTGAGTGAAGGGCCCTGCCGCGGCCGCGTACCCCCCAATTTGTTCGGCCGCACCTTAGCGGGGTTTGGGGTAGTCCTTCCCGTTAGGGCGCCCGCAGTCCTCCTTCCCCGAATTCATGCAGGCCCACCGCTGGACGGCAACGCCATTCAGGAGGGATGGGGCCTGGGGAAGGGAGGACGGAGAGTGGACACGCTTTGGTGTCCACGGGCGGGACGGGCGCGGCCGCGGCAGGGAACGAACGGCGGTTGCCGCTTGGCCAGGCGAGTGGCGGCAGGTGGCCCGGTGGAGCGGTTTGGTTGCCGCTCGGGCTGCGTGCTTTGTTTTCCGTTCCCGGCGGCCGGCGGGACGCCCGGCTGGGTCGGCCGGCGGTTTTCCGGCCGGTCCGGCCGGAGTGTCCTGCCGGGGCCCCGCGCAGCGTGCGGGGCCAGCCGCGTGGTCCCGGCCCGCCAAGCTGGCGGTAACGGGCAAAGCACGCTCTTGCGTTTTTCTTCCCGTCCCAGCCTGCCCAGGATTTCCTTTGCGCCTGGCGAAATTATCCAGAAGAATGCAAGGAAGGTTTTCCGCATGTCCGTCTTACCGCCCGTGAAAAATCGGTTGCCTTATTATTTTCTGTCTGCCGCCGGCCTGAGCGCCGTCCTGTTCTTTTTCTCCACCGGCTTTTACGACAACTGGCCGCTGACCTGGCTGGCCCCGCTGCCGGTCTGCCTGTACGCTTTAGAGGCACATGCCGGCCGGGCGGCGCTGGCTGCGCTTGCGGCCTACAGCCTTGGTGCGCTGAACGCGTGGGGCTATTTGCCGCTGCCGCTTTTCGCCGCCTCAACCATCCTGAACGCGGTCGCCTTTGCCGCGGCGGCGCTGCTGCTGCGCAGCCTGGTCCGGTCCGGGCAAGCCGCTTTCGCGCCGTTTGCCTTTGCCGCCTGCTGGACAGCGTTTGATTATGTCCGTTCCCTGGTATCCTCGTTCGGCACGTTTGCCAGCCTGGCCTATACCCAGGCGCTCAATCTGCCGGTCATTCAACTGGCTTCCCTGACCGGTATCTGGGGCATCACCTTTCTGCTCATGCTGGTTCCCGCCTGCCTGGCGGTTGCCTGGCACTGCCGCCGGCAGGGGCGCGGGTGTCGCTCCGTCCTGCTGCCCGCCGGCGGTCTGCTGGCGGCAGCGCTGCTGTACGGGGTCTGCCGTCTCTATCTGCCGGCCGCCGGGCCGGTAGTGACCGTCGGTCTGGCCGCCGTCCCGGCCACCAGGGCCGAGCTGCGCAGCCAGGACGCCGCAACCGTGAACCGTACGCTGCAGGGCTACAGCCGCAGCGTGGACGCGCTGGCCGCCGCCGGGGCCCAGGTAGTGGTGCTGCCGGAAAAGCTGGCGTTCTTAGCGCCGGAAAACCGGGAAGCGGGGCTGGCGCTGTTCAGCCGGACAGCGGCGAGAAACCGGGTTGTCCTCGTTGCCGGCCTTAGTCTCCAGCAGGAGCGGCTGGCCAATCGCACGGTCGCCTTTGCGCCGGACGGCTCTCCGGCCGCCGCCTATGACAAGCAGCATTTGCTGCCGCCCTATGAAAGCCGCTATACGTCCGGAGACAGTCTGGCCTGGCTGGACGCCGGCGGGACCGCGGCGGGGCTGGCCATCTGCAAGGATATGGATTTTGTCCGGCCGGCCAGGGACTACAGCCGCCAGGGGGCCGGCCTGCTGCTGGTGCCGGCGCTGGATTTTCACGATGACGGCTGGCTGCACGCCCGCATTGCCGTCCTGCGCGGCGTGGAGGGCAATATGGCCGTCGCCCGCGCCGCCCAGTGGGGCCTGCTGACGCTCAGCGACAGCCGCGGCCGCATCCTGGGCCTGACCGCCACCGATGCGGCTGCCGGCGAGGCGACTTTTCTGGGGCAGCTCCCGGCCGGCAGCGGCCGCTCGCTGTATAGCCTGACCGGCGACTGGCTGGCCTGGCTGTGTCTTGCCGCTACCGTCCTGGCCGTATGCCGGCTCCGCCGGCCCAGGTGAGGTGGGACAAACACCTGCGGGACGTTGCCGCCAGGCTGGTGTCACAAACGGCTGCATTAAATCCGCTCAGCAAGCCATTGACATCGACTTGCCGCTGTCTTAAAATGAAGAGAGCATTTCCTGTGAAAGGAGGTCAAGAGGATGTACGCTGTTTTCGATTACACATTGCCTGTACAATCACCGGTTCGCGCAAGCGGTTTGGGCCAAAATTGGCTTTGTCTGCCCTTTTTTAGGCAACCGCATATCGGGAACAATTACCGGAACCGCTTGACCGCAATCAACTAATTCCATTTTTGAAAATACTTGCGAAAAAGACGCCGGTTGTTCGGCGTCTTTTTTTGCTTTCACAGGAGGAAACGCTATGCAACAATTCATGAGTTACCAACAAATCGGCAAGCTAGCTTTGCCGGTTATCGCCGCCCAATCTGTTGTGTTAATCAACGGCATGATTGACCTTGCCTTCATCGCCCCTTACGGTACTGAGGCCATTGCCGCCGTATCCATAGCCAATGCTTTATGCGCTGTGCTGTTTAATTTTCTGGAAGGGTTCCGGCTGGGCACAACCGTTTTAGTTGCCGAAGCCTCGGCTGGGAACAATGCACCAAAAGCAACCGCCGCAGTAAGCAGCGGCTTATTTCTGGCGGCAATAACCGGCGGCTTGTTCGCTGCCTTCGCTCCGATCATCAGTCATTGGGTTTACCGGCTTGCCGGTAATGCGCCAATGCAGTATTACGGTACAGAGTACTTGACGGTCTGGCTATGGGCCTTGCCGTTCATATTATTTTCCTATGTGCTTACCGGACTGTTCCGGGGGCTAAAGGACACGGCAGCGCCGCTGTATGCAACCTTTGTAATCTGCCTGCTCAATGTTTGTTTGGATTATATGCTGGTTTGCGGCGGCTTTGGCTTTCCCAGCCTGGGCGTAAAGGGAGCGGCCTGGGGAACACTGCTTGCCAGCCTTGCCGGTTTCGGCATCCTCATTCTGCTGGCAGTAAAAAAACCGTTGACCAGCCCCTATCTGGAGTGCAAGCAACCATTTTTCACGCAAGTCCCGGAATATATCGCTTTGGCCGTCGATATCGGTCTGAACACCGGCTCCACACTGCTAGCCCTGCTGATTTTTGTTTGTATCATCAAACCGTTGGGACCTGCCGCTCTGGCAGTGCATCAGATTACCTTACAGGTTTTTAATTTAGCCTATCTGCCTGCCCTCGGCTTTCTCATCACAGCCTCGATCATTGTTCCCCAGCTATTAACCCCCCTCCACAATCACCTGCTAGTCCCCACCGTGTGCCGGATAGGCCAAATGAGCTTTGGGGTCGTCTTGCTTACAAGCGGTTTGGTGTTTATCTTTTCCGCAACTGTCAGCAGTTTTTTCAGCCCTGCCGACAAGCAAGTGGCAGCGCAGGCGGCGCAAACAATACGGCTTGTTTGCGCCGGTCAGCTGTTTTCTGCCATTTACATGGTCCTGCGCGGAGTGCTCACCGGTTGTAAAGACACCCGGTTTATTGTTTATGAAGGCTGGGTATCAGGCTATCTTATCTTTCTGCCTTTGGCATATCTTTTGGCGATAACGTCCGGCTACGGTATATATGGAGGGTATATGGCCTTCGTGGCATGGTGCATAACCGATTGCGGCGTCCTTGCTTGCCGGTTTTTTCATCGACAGCGTTTACTATAAAGGAATGCACTATCAGTACTTCATACGCTCAACGGGCATTGCTCCTATAGGCCGTGCCAGCTGTTAGTAGATTAAGGCAAGGATGAAACAGGCCGTACATATTGCACAGCCTGTTTGCCAGATGCCGGACCAATAAGGTTTAATGCAAACCCGTCCCGCCCAAGGCTCAGGCATCCGGCGTCTTAATCGGCGGGGCGGCCACCGGCGCTTCCTGTTCGCGGATGCAGCTTTCCTCTTCCTGCTCCGCCGCCTCAATCCGTTCCGCATCTGCCGGCGGCGGGCCGTACACGATTTTCAGCATCATTTTTTCGTGACCTCCATCCTCTCGACGCAACTGCACATCTGGTTGATGGCGCTGGTCAGTTCGGTCAGACGCTTTTCCAGCCTGACCAACAGATAGAAGGCCACCACCATGGGGAAACCGTAGGTCGCCGTCAGGCGGGCCATTTCTTCCATTGGCAGGGCCTCCTTTCGCCGCTTAGGTTAACTCGGTAATCGCCAACTGGCGGATCTGCGCTTCCTTGACGCTGACCAGGTCGCCGCTGGTGCTGACAAAGATATTCCTGGCAATAATGCTTTCCATCACGGCCTGCACTTCGGCCAGCGTCAGGCCCTCTTTAGGGTCCTTGACCGCCACCGTGACCTCTTTGCCGGCCGCAGTGGTAAAAACCATTTCCAGGGTCCGGGTGTTGGTATCAGCCATTTGTCAAACCTCCTTTCTCCATGCTGTCGGCTGCCCGCCTTACTGATTGACCAGATAGGCGGTGTCCACGCGCTCAATATCCGTCACCGGATAGACCTGCAGGCTCATCAGCGCCAGGCCGATGTCAAACAGGTCCTGGTCCGCGGCCGTCGACTTGGCAGGGTAATTGCGGGTCACATAGGTCGGGCTGCCGGCAGGCGTCACGCCCCTTTGCAGCTTAATGGCAATCGTGCTCTTTTGCGGAATTTTTACCAAGGCCATCCTTTTTGCCTCCTTTCCGGTGTTCGTCTCACGCAAAAGGCGCACCCCGGGAGGTGCGCCTTTGCGCCTGGAACGGATTATGACAAGCGCGGCCTGGCCGCGCGGGTCACCAGCAACTTGCCCGTTCCAGGAGCAATATTCCATTTTGTATTATTATATACTCATTATGCAATATTGTAAAGTCCTTTTGGCGCGGCTAGGCAGGACAAGTCAGCCTGGCGGCCCATTAGCCGGCAAAATAATCGGTCAATGCCTCAGCCATGGCCACGGCCGCCGCCAACTGGCCGGCATAACCGCACAGCAGCCGGCGCTCGGCTTCATTGGAGATAAAGGCCACTTCCACCAGCGCCGCCGGGCAGCGGGTTTGCCGCAGCACCTGGAAATTGGCCGTCTTGACGCCGCGGTCGACCGTTCCCAGCTCGGCCACCAGCCGGGCCTGCAGCAAGGCCGCCAGCCGCCGGCCCTGTACGCTGCCCGGATAATGATACACCTCCGTGCCCTGGGCGGCCGGGTTCGCCACACTATTGGCATGAATACTGACAAACACGTCGGCCCGGTTGGCGTTGGCCAGCGCCGCCCGAAAGCCCAGGTCGTCGGTGGCAATATCGCCCGTCCGGGTCAACAGCGCCGCATGGCCCGCTTCCGCCAGCCGCTCGGCCAGCAGCCCGGCAATGGCCAGCGCCACGTCGCACTCCCGCACACCGCCGGCGCAGGCTCCCGGCTCCAGCGACCCGGAATGGCCGGGGTCGATGACAATTTTCATTTTCCTTTCCCACCCCTTTAGCGTATGATTTGATTGCACCCCTCTGCCGCCAGGCAGAATAACCGGCCCCAAAGCCCGCTCCGCATCCCTGCGGGCGGCGCTGCAGCCGCTGGCGCGTCTTCCGCCGGCCGTCCGCGGGCTGCTCCGCTCAGTGCCGGCAAGACGGATACCGCTCTATGGCCGGCCGTCCGCTGCTTGCGGCGTTCCGCTGCGCTCCACTTTCCTCATCCGCTCCCGATCAGCCACCGCTGGCGCTTAGAGCCGTATCCTGCCGGGCGGCTATTCCGGGGCCGCCGGAGAGCAGGCCCGCCGCTCCCTGACGCTCGCCGCCGGCCTGCCGGGGCACCGGGGCAACGGCCACCCATCCCTAACCCTTCCCTGCCAGGGAAGGGGAGGCGGCCATCCGCTAATGGCTTTTATGTCCACGCCCGCCCGTTGGGTACGCTTCGCCGGGCTACCGCTGCGCTGGACATAAACCGGACATTAGCGGACGTCCGCCGCTGCTGGCGCAGACCTTCGCCCTGGCTCAGGGTTTATGGACCCACCCCTGGCCCCTCCCGTGAACCGGGAGGGGAAGGGGCGACGCCGCCCGCCGCCACAGCCTGCCGCTGCCGGTACAGGCAGTCGTCAATATACAGCATGGCCGCCAGCAGCAGCGCATCCTCCACGCTGACCGGCCGCGTCCCGCCGCTGCGCCGCGGCTTGACCGACAGCAGGGCGGCATATTCCGCCAGGTCCCGGTACATCCCCTCCGGCATTGTTACTGTCAACGTT
Organism: Sporomusa sphaeroides DSM 2875; assembly: GCF_001941975.2. Classification (NCBI taxonomy): domain Bacteria; kingdom Bacillati; phylum Bacillota; class Negativicutes; order Selenomonadales; family Sporomusaceae; genus Sporomusa; species Sporomusa sphaeroides. The sequence goes on from NZ_CP146991.1 coordinate 2,556,916, forward strand.
ATACCCGCCATTCCCCTTCCCCTCTGCCTGCTGATTGGCTAACCACCCGACCGGGTCAGCCCCGGCTTGTCCAAAAACTCAATGTCCCGGACCACCACCTCGGTCACCTTCCGCCGCTGACCGTCCGCACCTTCCCACTGCCGGCTGTGCAGCCGGCCTTCAATCGCCACCCGGTGGCCGGCTTTGCCCTCCTGCCCAATCTGCTCGGCCAGCGCATCCCAGGCCACACAGTCAATGGCGTCCGTTTCCTCTCTGACCCTGGTCTTAAACACCACGGCCAGGGAAAATGAGCAGACTGCTTTGCCGCTCATGGTATAGCGCAGGTCCCGCTCCGGGGATAATCGACCGACTAAAAAGACCTTGTTCATGCCTCCCTCTCCTTGTTATGCACATAATCACAGGCGCTACTACTATTATTGGTTTACGTTTATAAATAAGTTTACGTTTATATAATGTAACCGGGTTGCCAACCATAATGGTTGACAAACTCCACTTTGCCAACCGACTTGCCAACCATTATGGTTGGCAAATGGGCTTTACCAGCGACAAACGCGGCTTATCCACAGGGTTATCAACAGATTTATCCACAGGTTTGCTTTGAATTGACTGCAGTTCATACCAAGGCGCTGACCGGCCGGGGCGGGGCGTATGGATGAGCAGTCCGGCCGCCACCAGCTCGCTGCGGGCCCTGGACAGCGTCGTGTAGCTGTAGCCCAGAAACCCCAAGAGCGTGCTGGCGGCCACTGTCAGCCGCGGCGGCCAGCCGGCGCGGTTGAACAGGTGCATCAGCACGCCCCACAGCGCCTGGGCCTCGCTCGACAGCGGCCGCGTCAGAAGGCTGGCGTAAAAGCCGTTGAGCTCGACAATGTAATTCACGGTCCCGCCCACATCCACCGGTGAAACCCCTGGTCCCGGCGTCCCGGCTTCACGGCAGGATACGTTTCAGACCGGCCGTATTCACGCCCGTCTTGGCGCTGGCCCGCCGCCGCAGCCACTCATTGGCGGCCTCCACATGAATAATAAAACGGTTTCCCTCCTTGGACGCCGGAAAGTCCGGCAGGTAGCAAAACTCTCGCACCCGGTTCTGGCCAATGCCGGTCATGGCCGCAAACTCCTTGACCGTAACCACCAGCTTACTGCTAAGCATAAAGACCCCTCCCTTGAAATTATTGCAATTTTTACATTGCATTATGTCATAATTATACGGCATATATTTCCATTTTACAATACATTTAATAATTTTATATTTACAAATCGCAATGTACCGTTTACAATAGGGGAGAGAAGCTCGTTTACAGTGTGTGCAAATAAAATGTAATGGTGTGTGATACGAATGGGCAATACCGGATTGGGGGCGCGCCTGCGCGCCGCCCGCGAACGCCTCTATATGTCCCAGGCCACCCTGGCCGAACTCATCGGGGCGGGCAATCAGTCCACCGTGGCCGGCTGGGAGCGCGGCCGCACCGAGCCGGACGGCGAAACGCTGGCCCGCCTGGCCGTCATTTTGAAGGTTTCGACCGACCACCTCTTAGGCGTGGACGCCGGCGTGCTGGCCCTGCCGGCCGACGTGACCGACCTGGCGATAGACATTGCCGGCCTGCCGCCGGCCGAGCGGGCGGTCCTGGAAAAAATTGTGGCGGCCTTAAAGGCGGAGGACAAAGACAAAGTCGTCCCTGGTTGACCGGTGGATTAGAAGGATGCTCTATCCCGGCGGCAAGCGCCGGCAATGAACGCCGCGGCAAAGTGGCGGCCGCGCAGTAAATGGAGGGAACCCTAAAAATAACATAAAGGATGTGAGTAACCATGGCAAAACGGGCCAATGGTGAAGGAACAATCTGCAAACGAAAGGACGGTCTTTGGACAGGGGCCGTTACGATCGGGCGCGACGCTGAAACAGGCAAGCTCATTCGCAAGTATTTCTACGGCAAAAGCAAAACCGAAGTGCAGGAGAAAAAGGCGGCCCAGTTAGAAAAGACCAAGGGCCTGGCTTATCTCGACGCCGACAAGCTGTCGGTCAGCCAGTGGCTGAATAAGTGGCTGACCCTTTATGCCCGGACCACTGTCCGGCAAAATACCCTGGAAGGCTATCAGTTCATTGTGGACAACCACGTCATTCCCGCGCTGGGGGCGGTCAAGCTGGGCAAGCTCCAGTCCAATCAAATTCAGGGCATGGTCAACGCCATCCTGGACAAGGGCGGCTCGCCGCGCCTGGCCGAGTTTTCCTTCGCCGTGCTGCGGCGCTCCCTCCGCCAGGCGCTTAAAGAGGAGCTCATTTACCGCGACCCCACCCTGGCCGTGTCTCTGCCGAAAAAGCAGAAAAAAGAAATTGTGCCGCTAACCGACGAGGAATGGACGGCGCTGCTGGCGACGGCTGCCAAGCCTGTCTTCCGTTCTCTCTACGCCGCGCTGCTGCTCGAATGGGGCACCGGCATCCGCCGCAGCGAACTGTTGGGGCTGCGCTGGCCGGACATTGACTTTGCCCGCGGCGCGGTGTCCATTTGCCACGCCGCCATTTCCACCAAGGACGGCCCTCAACTGGCGGAACCGAAATCGAAAAAAAGCCGGCGCACCCTGCCGGTGCCGCCCACCGTGCTGGCCGAACTGAAAAAGCACAAAAGCCGTCAGGCGGCCCGGCAGCTCAAAGCCAAAACGTGGGAGAACAACAACCTGGTCTTTCCCACCCGCAGCGGCGGCCTGCAGGACCCCCGCGTCTTCTCCCGCCGTTTCGCCCGCCTGGTGAAGGCGGCTGGCATTACCTCCGGCCTGACCTTCCACGGTCTGCGGCACGACCACGCCACGCGCCTTTTCGCCCAGGGCGAGCATCCCCGCGACGTGCAGGACCGCCTGGGCCACGCCTCCATTACGCTGACGATGGACACCTACACCCATTCCATGCCCAGCCGGCAGCAGGCTATCGCCAGTCGCCTGGAGGCCAATCTGCCCGGCCGCAAGCCGCAAGCTGACACGGCGGCCGCCGAAACCGCCGCGACTGCACCAACCGCGGCAGCGGTACAACAACCGGTACTGCAATAAACTGCCTTAACCTGGCCGGCAGCGCGGCTGCACGCCAATACGAAGGCCCCGG
>NZ_CP146991.1:2872500-3022500 GCF_001941975.2 Sporomusa sphaeroides DSM 2875
GCCACCCGTTTTAGCCAGGAAGAAATATCCCAGGTTGACGATTTGGCGAAAGACAGTGTGGCCGAGTTTTTGAATCTGCATAACGGTATTTTCTTAATCAATATGTCGGACAGAGGTTTAGAACTCGACCTTAAACCTCAGACTGCTCAGGTCTGTTCCGCCAGCGTGAGTGGCTACCGGATTCCTATTACTCTCACCTCCGGCTCGATTGAACTCGTACTCTCCATCACCTAAGCCGGCAAACCAGAGCAAGGGGCTGTCGCTCTAAAAGTTCCGTGCAACAACAAAAAATGGCAACCGGCATATCAAAATTGCCGGTTGCCATTTTTTTGTTGTAAACTATCCCCAATACGGTATCGTATCCAGTATGTACCGCAGCAAGAAAATTTGTCAGGCGCCAGTGCCTCTAGCTGCGGCCAACACATAAAAGAAATTAGCTGACTACCGCTTGCAGGAAGCATTGTGCTTTTGGGGCGCTATCGGTTCTGCTGTATTAGCATAGGTAAGACCCCATTGACACAAAGTATCTAATATCGGCAAGAGACTTTTACCTGCTGGCGTAAGAGAATATTCTACTTTCGGCGGAATTTGTGTATATATGAATCGTTTCACCAGTCCGCTGGCTTCCAATTCCCGCAGTTGTTGGGTCAACATTTTTTGCGTTATTTTGGGCAAGGTCTTTTTTAACTCACTAAATCGCAGGGTGTTTTCCCCTAAATGCCAGAGAATCAAAGCTTTCCATTTGCCGCCAATAAGGTCTAGTGTTAGTTCCATCGAACACTGATATTGGACATTTTTGAAGGTAATCATGTGCGGTCACTCCAATAGTTTTAGTTATAATTACAATGTACAGTATACAAAAGATACTATGATACAATTAAGTGCGTAGTTGCTCAAATATATCCTATGGTTTACTATTATATCAGAGAAGACCTGTTATGAAAAGGAATTGCTAATTTGTTTATCTGTACTTTGCAGAAAGAATGGAGGATTTGTGATGATTATTAGTAGTCAAGAGGCTGAGAAACGCGCAGTTGAGCAGATTGCCTGTCTGATGTGCGTTGCGGCAAGAACAGCCCCCAAAGCGCGGGGAATTGATGATCTGGTAACTTTGGTTGTAAACGGGCAAGAAAAAGAACAGCTATCAGCAGAAATGCGGCGTATTGCTCAAGAATCAGGCGCACAATTTTTCGAACGTGATGCCAATTGCCTTGATAAGTCACCGGTAGTTGTATTGCTAGGACAAAAAGTGAAACCATTAGGAACCAAGCCCTGTGGCTATTGTGGTTATGCTAACTGTGCAGAGTGTGCACAAGGTACAGGGATGTGTGCTATCAGCACCGGAGATCTGGGAATAGCCCTGAGCTCAGCAGCTAATACCGCTGCTTTGCATCATGCCGATAACCGGATTATGTTCAGCATAGGTAAAGCCGCCATCAATATTGGCCTGTTTGCAGAAGAAGTCAAAATAGCTTATGGAATTCCGCTTAGTATAACCGGCAAAAGCCCGTTCTTTGACCGGTAGTAAATACATATGAAGCCAGTGGGGCGCTTTGCACTTTTTCATAAAGCGCAAAACGCCCCCTTCGTCCTACAAACCGTCATCTTGTATCAAAAATTAGTCTTTTTTCTGATAAAATACAGCGGCCGGCGTTTGGACTCATTATAAATCCTGCCGATATACTCGCCGATGACCCCCAGGGTCATCAACTGAGCGCCGCCAAAGAAGAAGATGGCTACCATCATGGAAGGATAACCTGCCACCGGATCGCCGTACAGCCAGGTTTTCACAATAATATAGGCGATATATACGCCGGAAAACAAAGCTGTCAGAAACCCCACATAGGTTGCCAGCTGCAGCGGCACAAAGGAAAAGGAGGTAATCCCCTCCAAAGCAAAATTCCAAAGCTTCCAGTAGTTGAAACTGGTTATGCCCTTGTGGCGGCGGTTGCGGAGGTAAGGAATGCTGGTCTGCCTGAAGCCTACCCAGCTAAACAGCCCTTTCATAAACCGGTGGGATTCGGTGCACTGGTTGACCGCCTCCACCACCTGCCTGGTCATAAGCCGGAAATCGCCGGTATCGGGGGGTATATTCACTTTGGCAAGACGGCGCATAACCCGATAAAATAGGAAGGCGGTCACTTTCTTTAAACTGCTTTCCCCTTCCCGCACCAGCCTGGTAGCGTAAACAACATCATAGCCTTCCTGCCATTTTTCGATTAACGCCGGGATGAGTTCCGGCGGGTCCTGCAAATCGGCATCAATGGGGATGACGGCATCGCCCTTGGCTTCAAAAATACCTGCAGTCAGAGCAATTTCCTTGCCGAAATTCCGGGACAGTTCAATTATTTTGACCTTTTTATCTTTATCTGCCAGCAATTCAATTTTCTCCAATGTATTATCAGTGCTGCCGTCATTGATACAGATAATTTCATAGTCATATGCCGTCAAAGCACCCATGACCTCAGCTATTTTTTGATAAAAACAGTCTATATTCTGGCTCTCGTTGTACATAGGCACAACAATGGAGATTAATGGTTTCATCAGTCAGACCTCCTTCTGTGTTACTCCTGCGCAGGCAAGGGCGGCACAGGCCCCGGTTCTTTTTGCAGCAGTGATCCGACAAACACAAAGCCTTTGTGGCTTAAATAGGGCATATCGTAAACACGGGCAAAATCAATAACCTTGAACACCGGCTCGCTTTTTCCCAAATGACCGTACAATAGCTGGGAATTGGCACCTTCGATTAACCAAATTCGCCCTTGGTAGCTTGCCAGGGCATTTAAATCATATATAAATCTAAGCTCCGGCTGGAAGGGATTAGGCTTAGACTCCTCCTGCCCGCCCGGAAAGAACATGTAATGCTGATGCTGAGGGAAGGCAACCATATAAATCCCTGCCGGATGAATGTCTGTGTACAAAAAGATATCGTCAGGCTTGAGGCTGTAAGTGACATCAGCCCGCAAAGCATTGTTTTGAGGACTGTAAATTTTATCATAATGCAAATAAAAATTCGCTGATGAAGCAATGAAAATCACTGTACATAAAACAGCAGCCACACCTTGCCGCCTGACAGCAGCCAGCCCGCAGGCCAGGGCAATAAATAAAAATCCCGAGTTTGGCATTAAATACCGGGTTATGAAAATAGGCTTTACCTGGGACAAAATGAGCGCCAGACCAAGCACGGCCAGATAAATAGCCAGGCTGTTAAGTGCAATTCCCGTATAGTGCTTCTTCTCTTTAACAGCCGTATACAACCCAAAACCGCATACCGCCAGCCAGCCAAAACTCAGCAGCTTGATAGCAAGTGACGGCAGGTTTTCAGCAAAATAAAACACCAGCAAATCCCTGAGCAGATGCTGATAATTGATGACAATCCAGTATTCCTGGGTCACCGCAACTATTTGGCTGATTAATACAAACAGCCACGGCAAATAAAGAATTATCTGGGCCAAAATTGTCAACAGACAGGGTTTGAGCAAATATCGGTTCCTGGTAAAAACCGCAATCAACAGGCTAAGATTAATAAAAAAAGCACCAAGCAGAGCATAATTGTGGGTATAAGCGCTGCCCAGCGACAAGGCTGCAAACAATACCCAATGGTACCATTGATTTTGCCGGTAGGCCAGATAAGCATATATCCCGGCACCGGTTGTAAAAAACATGGCCCACGAATACATTCTGGCTTCCCCTGAATACTCCAGCATCACCGGTAAAAATACGGCAAAAAAGGTAAAATAGAGACCCGCCCGGTCACCGCACAGCCGGCGGATATGGCTAACGCCCAGCAGCACAAACAGCAGCATCCCGGTTACCGACACCAGCCGGTAAACCACAATATCCTGCCCCCAGACCAAGGACGCCAGCTTGGCCAGCATATAGTACAAAGGTGGATGAACATCACGGGCTGTGATTTCGCAAATTCTAAAAAAATCATGTCTGACCATAGCTACGGTATACGCCTCATCAAACCACATTTCCTTATAAAAGGCACATGAGACGAAAAATAAAAGCCCGGCAAAGAGTAGCCCTGCATAGCCTAACTGCCAGTACCGGTCCAATCTGTCTGTTAATGTAAAGCTTCGATAATTGTGCATAAACTTTGCTAACACCCTTTCCTGCCAATAACATTACCGTTACTGTCAGCCTCCTGCCCCTGACGAATAACGGAGATAACGTTAATTGGCATTAAGCATAATTCTCCATTCCGGCTTTAAAGCCCTCCCAGTTTAAAAAATTAACCCTCTAAACCCTAAGGCCGGAAATATGGTTTCACTATATACGGAATGCTGTGGCATTGTTATCAATTTATTTGGCATATTGCCAAATAAAAAAATGCACCTGCTATCCAAAGTGCATTTTCCTGGCTTTTATATAAAATTTATTGCTTCGGCCAGCCAGACCAATGCTGCAAATAGCCGGCCAGACATGCTGGCTTTAGGACAAAAGAATTATGGTTTTTTCATTGTCGGGACTTCGTATCCTGTCAGCTCATGTATTTCTTTTGCGATAGAAGTTATCTGCCCGACAATCTGTATGACTTCCGGCGTGGTGCTGTCAAGAGCGCCTATCTTTTTGCAAATCAGCTGAAACGTTTCTGCAAGCTGCTGCAATTCATTGCCGACAACCGGGCTTCTTAGTTGTACAGAATTTGCTGTGTCGTTCGTAAAGCAGCAGCTAAGCCTCTGCTGAACTTCTATTACTGAATCCGCTTCCTGGTACTGCCCTGTTGAACGGTATCTCTGCATACAATCTCCCGCCTAAACATAATGTCACTATAATATATGCTGAAACAAGCTAAATAAACCGCAATTGCTGTTTGCACCGCACATCATTCCATATTATCCCTTAGGTTTTAGATTATCTTATCACAATTTGATTTAAGAAGCAAAAATAAACATCTTTGCTGCTGCGTTGTACGCAGGAAATGGGGACAAACTAAAAAGAGCAGAGCATTTGCTCTACTCCTCAGTGCTGCTTCCTGCGGGAGATCAAAGGTAAGTCCTTCACTTTATCGAGTCAATAGTTAGTAACACTTTCTGCTTCGTCTCCCGCATGAGCAGAGCCACTACGACCAGCGCAACTTCAAAGCCTATTACAATTATGTCAAGAGCAGCCATGTAGCCATATGCCTTGCTGAGATATCCCATCGCCGGGCCGGAGAAAAAGGAAGCAAAATACATGCACGCACCAACAAGGCCGGTTGCCAGACCTACCTGACGGGCATCCACCGCATCCTGTCCAATGGTGTAACCTAGAATGTACAGGGCATGCAGGCCTATTCCCATCATACCGCCAACCAGATACAAAACAGGCAGGTTGTCGTTGGGAATAACATGGAAAATAAGATAGCCGCAAATGACGTTTAAAATTGCCATTGTCAAAATAACAGGCTTGCGGCCAAACTTATCGGCAAAGTGTCCTAATACCACCGAACTCAAGCCACCGATACCATAGATAATACCAAAAAATTGTCCCGCCATCGTAGCCGAGAAACCCTTGAAGGACATGAAGAGGTATGGACCCATAGCAGCAAAGCCCCAATACGGCACAACATTTAAAATTTGGACAAGAACGGCAAGCCAGACGCCACGATTAGTACCAACAGTCCGCAGTGCTTCAGTAATATGCATGGTTTTAATATCCTTGGAAACGTCGGTGTCTTTAGCTTTAAGTCCCCAAATAAGAACACAGGCAAATAAAACCGTCGTAGCACCCATACTGAGCAGGCCTGCTCCCCAATTGCCGGGGTTCATTTCCAGCGTCCACCCATAATAGCTGGGTCCAACATAGGCCCCTACCGAGTAAAAAGTCATCATTAAGCCGTTAATCATTGCACGACTGGCCGGGAATATAGAACCTGCGACTGAATACATTACGATGTTCCAGATGCCTTCAGCAGCTCCAAACAAAAATCTCCAGGTAGCTGCAGCCAGGAAGCTGTTGGCAGTAGTAACGGCCATCGTCGCAAAACCAATACCGAACATGCCGAGCAGCAGCATTCTTTTGCGGCCCAAACGGTCGGACAAATAACCGGCAGGAATATCAATAAGCGCTTGTCCAAGGGTAAAGATAGTACCCAGCATACCTACCTGCATGGCGGTCAAGGCGAACTGGGCTGCGATGGACTTAAGACCGACGCCGAAGGCCAGTCTGTTTGCAGAATAAAACGCATAGCCCAAAGCCAGAAAAAACAATTGAATCCAAATACGTCTGGGAATACCCAGCGGTCCTTTCTTTTCTTCCATTGTAATTACCATCCTTTATAATTTTTCACTTATCAAATTGCATCTATTATTTTCACATAGAAATAGACTCACATGTGAGCCTGCAGAAAAATGCGGCTCTCTGGGTATTTATTATTCCAATATAACATAACTACCACATATTCTCCGCATACCTTGTTCCAATGGCTCTTTCCTGTCTTTAGCAGTGATACTCATAAACCACTTGATTCTTGGTATCGTTATTGTATAATATTACCATAAATAAAATTAAAGTAAGGAGTGTTGATTCATGGATGAAGTGCTAGCATTTCTGAAAGACAATCCCGTGTTTTACCTGGCTACGGTGGAGGGCAATATTCCCAAGGTGCGGCCTTTCGGCTTTGCCATGAACTTTGAAGGCAAACTGTATTTCTGCACCAGCAACCAAAAGCCTGTCTTCCGGCAGCTTAAAGCCAATCCTAATTTTGAAGTATGCACAACTTCAAAAACGAACGAATGGCTGCGTTTAAAAGGCAAGGCCGTGTTTAATACCACCAGACAAACCAAACAGGCTGCCCTTGATGCCATGCCGATGCTTAAAAACATGTACAGCGTGGACGATTCCCTGTTTGAACTGTTTTACATTGAAGATGCGGAAGCAACCTTCAGTGACATGAAAGGCGGCTCGCGGACCATCAAGCTGTAAAAGCCATCCCTGTGCCCCGCCTCTGTTGGAGGCGGGGTTTTACTGTTTTACCCGGGAGTGGATTTGCCATTTTGTAAAAATTAAGCTAGTATATGATTTAACAGTAATTACGGCTTGTTTTTATTTTTTTTGTAAAGGAGACATGCTTTATGTCATTAGAAACAGTTAAAATGTATTTTGCCGCTCTGGGCAGGGCTCAGGATGTGCGGGAATTTGCCGTTTCCAGCGCTACAGTGGACCTGGCGGCCCAAGCACTGAATGTAGAGCCGGCCCGTATCGCCAAAACACTTTCCTTTCAAAACAATACCGACGGCAATTGTATTCTGGTAGTCGCTGCCGGCGACGCCAAGGTGGATAACGGCAAATTCAAACGGCATTTTGGTTTAAAGCCCAAGATGCTCACTCCGGATGAAGTTGCCCAGTTGACCGGCCATGCTGTCGGCGGGGTATGCCCTTTTGCCAACCCGGCCGGTGTTAAAACCTGCCTGGATATTTCCCTTAAGCGTTTTGCCACGGTTTTCCCCGCCTGCGGCAGCAGCAGCTCAGCTATAGAACTCAATTGTGACGAACTCTACCGGTATGCGCAGGCCCTCGAATGGGTGGACGTCTGTAAGAGCTGGCAGCCGGAATACAATGATTGATTAAGAAGATACATGTCAGAGTTGCTCACAAAGTTCGTTAGCCACATTATCCAGTTCCCCAGCCAAAACGCTGACATCCTGCGTGATCGCCGTTAGGCTCAGCATAGCGTTCGCGATATTAACCACTGCCTGTTCAACTGAAGTAACTTCCTCCGTGACTCTGATACTGTTTGACTGGATAATACTGACAATGTCCACAACGTTTTTAACAGACAACGATCCGGTTGTAGCCAATTTCCGGATTTCCTCGGCCACTACCTGAAAGCCCCGACCCGATGTTCCTGCCCTTGCCGCTTCGATACTGGCGTTCAGGCCAAGCAGGTTTGTCTGCGAAACAATTCCCTTCAGCAATAACAGCACTTGTTCCGTTTCTTTGGCTTGTTGCTGGGAATCTTTCGCCGTTTGCAGCAGCATATTGATGATTGCCGTAATTTCTTCAGTCTGACCGGATATCGTTTCACATGTCTCGGCAAGGGTTTTGACCTGATTATTTAAATTGCAGGCCATATCTTTGGTTTTTTCATAGGTGTCGACAGGCATGGAAGTGGCGAAAGCGCCCACTACCCGGCCGCCTTCGTCCCGGATTGGCTGAGCACAGCCGATATAGGGCAAGCCGCGGGCCGACTTGTCAACTTTCAAGAAGATCTTCCGCTCTTCTTTCATGGCTTTATCGACAAGGCTGCCTTCCCGGATTGGCTGACCTACGGGCAGGTTTAACTGCAACCGGTCTGCCGGTTTGTATACCAGGTATTTTTCCCTGTCTGTGATTGTTACTCCAATGTTGTATGGCAGAGACTGCAGAAAGATAGGATAGGCCCGTAAAACTGCATCAAGAATATCTTGATCGAAATTTTGCTGCATATTTGTCCTCCCCCTTAAATTGGCATGATAGTAGTTAAGATTGCAATAATTTATGCATTTTTTATGCCAATAAGCAGGGAAAGACCCGGTATTGAAAAGCCGGTTCCGGGGTTTTGGCGTGTTATCGGGCTGCGCCGCCTTTTTCAGCAGCCGTTCCGCAGAGAACCGCACCTTCCCGCAGACTCACATATGAGCCACCTTCCGAGCGATTGGCTTATATATGAGCCTGTGAAGACTGCACCGGCAATTTCGGAAATTAGCCGCAGACCCTTTTGCAACAAACTCTAATAGTAAAGAACCATAAACACTTCTATCGTTGAGGTATTTATGGTTCTTTATGAGATTTTAAACTCGGTCTGCCTAGAGAGTATATACTAATTTTTCAAGACTTTTACTGTCTTTTCTTTTTTGTGCGGATTCCCCTCTGTCAGATTTTCCTGGGGTAACGCTTAACTGCAGCAACTATCATGAGTATTGGGTAAGCATGACCGCTGCAATCTTTGGCAATATATTCGGGAATGCCCAAGCTTGCAGTAAAATGATAACAATAACGAACAGCAGGAGATAGATCGAATATTTCACCGTCAGCCGGAAAATATCAGTTTCCCGTCCGACAAGGCCAGTAGCAGCGCAGGCCACAGCTATCGACTGAGGGGAAATAAGTTTACCGATAACGGCGCCGAACAGGTTTGCAGATATGGTCAACAGGGGATTAAGACCCAGATGGGAGGCTGTTACTTGCTGCAGCTTTCCGAACAGGGCGGCAGAAGAAGTGACCGAGCCGGTCAGGAACACCCCGAGATAACCGATGACCGGGGAGAAAATCGGGAAGAACATGCCGGTATAGGTGGCGAAAGCAAGGCCGAGGGTGTACGACATACCGGAATAGTTAGCCAAAAAACCAACGCCAAGAACCGCAGTCAGAGTAATCAGGGAATACATGAGTTGGTTAAAGGTTTTTTTGAATACTCTTACACCTGCAGCCGGGCTGAGACCCAGCACAACCATGGAGAGTATAGCAGAAATCAGCATTGCCGTCCCGGCGGCAGAGAAAAAGTCCATCCGGTAGCTGGCTGCGTATTTTGACGGCACAGCCACAATGGGTGCCGCACGATATACGATTCCGTCCAGACCAGGCCAGGAGGGAATTGTAATGAACCACTTAAGCTCTTGGGCGACCCAGGCTTTGAACGCAGGCGTTCCCCAGATGCCCATAACAATCATAAGGATGATAAACGGCGACCAGGCCTTGATGATTTGTCCGGCACTATATCGATGGGTAGAATCTTCCGCAATGTCCGAATCGTTGGGAAAACGCCAGATCGTAGCGGGCTTCCAGAACTTGAGAAAGACTACTAAGCAGATCATGGACACGAAGGATGAAAAAATAGCCGGGAGCTCTGGGCCAAAGTTCTGACTTACCAGATGGTTAGTGACTGCGTAACTGATGCCGGCGACCAGAGCCGCCGGCAAAGCTCCCATGACGTTCTTCCGTCCGGCTACAACCACCAGCATAAAAATCGGGATAACAAGAGCTAAAATCGTCATATCCAAGCCGATAGCCCTCCCGACAATCGAGTTGGGGAGTTCAGTAACGGTAGCCATCATAATGGTCGGCGTACCCACAGGACCAAAAGGAACAGGGGGCGTGTTGCCGACAAGGCAGATAGCTGCGGCAGGCAGCGCGGGAAAGCCTAAACCGATTAACATTGCTGCAGCAACAGCCACCGGCGCACCCTGACCGGCAACACCTTCCATAAATGCGGAAAAGCAGAAAGCAACCAGCAAGGCTTGAATTCTCCGGTCAGGTGACAAAGAAGAAATAGAGCTTTTTATAATGTCGAATTGTCCTGTTTCCACGGTCAAATTGTATAAAAATACCGCAGTAAGAATGATCCAGCCAATCGGAAAAAGCCCGTTGAGCATTCCAAGTACCGAGGCGGAAATAGCGACATTTACCGGCATACCGTAAACAACAACTACAACGACAATGGTAAGCAGCAAAGTGGTTAGGCCGGCAATATGTCCTTTCATTCGTTTAACGGCAAGAGCCCAAAAAAGATAAAAAATCGGAATCGATACTGTTATAGCGGTGAGGCCGAGGCTGTCTCCTAAAGCTGAGTAGTTATGTAGCCACTGCATATTATCAATCCTTTCCTTTGTTTTTTTGTACTGGGGTACATTTAGGTGCAAGCATGACTAAACAATTGCAAATAGAAACCATCTTTTTGCTTGCCCTGCTGTATAGCAAATTCGGTCAAATACAACCTCCTTTTCGATGACAAATTGTGAAATAAATATCAAGCTCTTACAAGAATGAATTTCTCCCGAAAATTCGAAAATCCTCCGGTTTGATGGAGGATATGGCTATTGTATTAAAGCATACTGACTATGCCAATATTCTATTTTACCGGTTTGACTTTTGATGGTATATTAATAGGTGTTTTGGACGCAGAATATGATATTATTTCAAAGGGAGTGTATTCTGATGAAAATGAAAACCGTTTTTCTCAACTCGGCCAAAGTTGATTTTGATCAAAAACTAGATTATTCAAAATTTGAGGAAGCAACCGAATTCACGAAATACGATGATACCGTCACCGACGAACAAATTCTGGAACGGGTTCAAGGGCAAGAAGTTGTTATTACCAAGGAAATGTCTATCGGCAGGGATCTCATTCTGAAATTCCCGGCATCGGTAAAGCTTATATGCGAAGCAGGAACAGGCTTTAACAACATCGACCTTGACGCTGCCAAGCAAAAGAACATCGCCGTTTGTAATGTACCTTCATACAGTACCGAATCTGTTGGCCATCTGGCGATCACATTTGTATTAATGTTAAGTGCGTCGTTGCACCTCCAGCAAAAGATGCTGGACAAAGGCAATTACGATAACTTTTCAAAGTACCTGCAGGTACCCCATTATGAGGTGCTTGGCAAAAACCTCGGGGTAATTGGCGGCGGTGCCATCGGCAGGCAAACAATAAAAGCCGGGCTGGCACTAGGTATGAATGTACTTATTTGTGATCCGTTTCCGCAGCCCTGGGGCGACGCCGCTGTCCAGTATGTTCAGTTAGAGGAGTTACTCAAAAATAGTGATTTTATTTCCCTCCACTGCCCGCTGATGCCGTCGACGAAACATATCATCAATAAAGAAACACTGAACCTTGTCAAGCCTTCTGCCTATCTCGTCAATACTTCACGCGGACCGCTGGTCAATGAGGCTGATTTGGTCGAAGCTCTTAAGACAGGAAAACTTGCCGGTGCCGCACTTGACGTTCAGGAAGTCGAGCCGGCGACTCCGGACAATCCCTTATTCCATTTGGATAACGTCATCATGACCCCTCACATCGGCTGGAGGCGTTTTGAATCACGCCAGCGCCTGTTCAATCTGGTTGCCGTCAATATTACCGCGTTTTCCCAAGGGAAGCCTGTGAATATCGTAAATTAACGGCAAGAATCACTTAGAGACAGCAAAGTACCCCCTAAAGTAGTTGCGGTAAAATAGAGCGGCTACTTTAGGGGGTTTTAACATAAAATAAAGAAACAAAACTGTGAAAAGATGCCTTCAATCGTTCTACTATAGATAAATTTTATTTTTTTAATGTTGTATATTGCTTTTAACTATACTAAAATGAACGTAAAGAAGGTGAAAAGAATTGAATATTCATCATCTGGAATACTTCCTCGAAGTGATTCGCCAAGGTAGTTTCAGCAAAGCTGCCTCTACTTTGTACATAACCCAACCCTCGATTAGCAAAATGATCCAAAATTTGGAAGACGAGTTGGGGGTCGTATTAATTAACCGGAACGTGAAGCCGCTTGAGCTTACAGACGCCGGGCAAGCAATCGTCGAACAGGCTCAACAAATTGTAACTCTAGTTCAGAATTTGACTGTAAAACTTGACGATGTCATCCAGCTTAAGAAAGGTAAAATCCGCCTCGGCGTTCCGCCCATCGCCGCGTCCAGCATTCTTCCACCCATCCTCGGCGAATTTAAAAAGAACTACTCCAATATTGAGTTACAACTCGTTGAATACGGTTCCAAAAAAGTAGAATTAGGTGTTTATGACGGTACGCTGGATATTGGCATTGTCTGCACCACGCCTACAAAAACTGATACTTTTGAATTCCTTTCATTTATCGAAGATCCGCTTAAAGTAATCATCCATCCCGAGCACCCGTTGGCTAATAACAAGCAGATTGATTTTGCTGATTTAAGAGATGAATCTTTTGTCCTTTACAGAGAAGACTTTAGCCTCTACGACCACATCCATAACCGTTGCAAGCTGGCTGGATTTCAACCTAAAATCATTTGTGAGACTTCTCAGCGTGAATTTATGACCCAAATGGTGGCAGCCAACCTTGGCGTTGCCCTGCTCCCCGGAAAAATATGCGACCAATTTGACCCAAAAACAATCGTATCAATACCCTTTAATGATCCCCAGATTCTTTTACAGCTTTCAATTATCTGGCACAAAGACCGCTATCTATCATTTGCGGCCCGTCAATGGCTGCAATTCGTCTCCAAGCTTTTGTCAGCAGCCTGATCTGTTAGTTTCACTTTTTCACAACCTTTAAAGCCTTGCGTTGCAAGTCTTTAAAGGTTGTTTTTCTATATAACCGCCATTGCCCTCGCATCAATAAAGAAAAGCCAGTCAAAGTGATTTCGGAACTACCCTAACCGGCTGATCAATTGACCAATTGCAAGCAATCAGAATCATCTTAATATGGATGGCTGTCAGAGATAAGGAACAAAGGGACGTCAGACTGACCTCTTCTATTGATACTGTTGAGAAAAAAGTACGCGCCAACTTAGCTCTGTCATTCAAATTCTATATCTATCCTATCAACTTTTATTTCCACATATCTACCATCTAAATATCCATAGTCATGCAAATCTACTTCATCCTCGTCAAATCGTATCTGAATCCCCGCATCTAGAATGCGAGAATCTAAATCAAACTTTCCTCGAATGCAATATGCAAAAGTACTTCCAATTTGCTTAAAGCTATTTGAAGAATCCGCTGTTTCTTTCATGCCCAAATTGTCCAAAATAGTAACTCCAATATTTGCTTTATATTTTTTCCCTACCTCTATAGCAGGAAACCCCCAAGGAGCAAAACAAGTTAGGACAATTCCATCTGCCTCAATTATAACTTCTTCTTCAACGCATGGATTTAAACCCTTTACTAACACATCATATTCCACAATATTTACCTCACTCTACAGCATTAATTACGGGAGTATTGGGGACAATCAAAGGTATCAAAGAACGTTCCTTATTTGACAACTTTTGCTATTACGCCGCGTGATATTCCTGTTGCCCGCTCAATAGATAAACTTCTTTTTCTTTTAACTGAAGAATTACGTAATCTCGTTCTATTTTAGACCAGCTTATTATTGTGTGAATTTCCCGCCCGCCTGTATACTGCATTATTTTTCATCGTATTTCTTCTTCGCTTATATTTGTCCTGCCGGCTTCCGCTAAAAGAATCTTACTATATTTATCACACGTATCTTATCATATGCGTGACAAAAGGAGCGTCAGAGTGTGCGAAAATAACAGATTAGCAAACAGCCCAACAGGCAAGAGGAATCAAGGCTTCTATGATATAATAAGAGTATAGAAATCAGATTCCGAGGTGAATTGAGTGTCGCGATACATTGCTAGTCATACGGACAGAAATCAAATTAACCTAATACCTTCATCACTGGCTGAAATGGTTAGTGATGATAATCCAGTTCGAATTATTGATGTCTTTGTTGACAGTCTAGACTGTAAGTCAATGGGGTTTCGTTACTCAATACCAAAATGACATCAAGAAATGACATCAAGGGACGTTCCTGAAATGACATCAAGGGACGTTCCTTATTTGACAACTTTTTCTATTACGCCGCGATATTCCTGTTGCCCGCTCAATTTAACGAATAGATAAACTTCTTTTTCTTTTAACTGAAGAATTACGTAATCTCGTTCTATTTTAGACCAGCTTATTATTGCGTGAATTTCCCGCCCGCCTGTATTACTGCATTATTCTTCATCGTATTTCTTCTTCGCTTATATTTGTCCTGCCGGTTTCCTCTATAAAGGACCTTATAAAGGGACATCAAGGGACGTTCCTTATTTGACAACTTTTTCTATTACGCCGCGTGATATTCCTGTTGCCCGCTCAATTTGACGAATAGATAAACCTTCTTGTTCTTTTAACTGACGAATTACGTAATCTCGTTCTATTTTAGGCCAGCTTACTACTTCGTGAATTTCCCGCCCGCCTGTATTACTGCATTATTCTTCATGTATTTCTTCTTCGCTTATATTTGTCCTGCCGGTTTCCTCTATAAAGGACCTTAATAATTCATCACTATCCTATACGTGACAAAAAAGGAGCGTCCCTTTGTCCTACTTTGTCCCTAACTTCTATTTGATGATTGCCGCTATTTTTATATGAAATCAGCATTTTGGTAGGCATTTAGACTGAAGATATAGCATTTTCGCACGCTCTGGCGTCCCTTTGTCCTTCTAAATTCAATGTTAGTGCCTGTTTTTAATATCTAAGTGGTGAATGGAAATTATGGGAATTTGTTTTCGCACAGTCTGACGTCCCCTTTTGCCCTTACTACTACCAAGCCCGTTCGGGATTTTCACCCTATAGCAACCGCCCATGTCGGGCGAACAATCGAGAGGTCAGTGGATTTTACGTCCACTGACCTTTGAATATATTAAAATTCAGAATCCCATACTTGCTCAAATTTAAATCCTTCTAAGCCACTTTCAATCACCCTATTCCGAAATTCATCCGAAACAAAAGGCCTGCGTACTGGCTCATCAACAATCTTAAAAAGATGCTTACCCTTCACGCATTCTGGTTTAAATGCATACCTGTTAAATAACATAATTCTTCCTGAACTCTTGTACCTTTCAAAATCCGCCCTTTCATAATCAATACAATCTACAACATCAAGAACATTAATAATATAATACTCACCACCACTACATACTAAAGGTAACACCTCTACGACATCATCAATTAAATCTTTTAAAATCGATATTGCTTTTAGACTTAAAACAGGAGCACCACTTGATAGACCAGGAGTATCACTTTTCTTACTATCTTTTATTACGCGTACAGCTAAAGGAGTCCAAGTGTCAATAAGTTTTTTTCCATCAAACCTTAATTTTTCCCAATCCTCTTGTTTTAGTGTCGTTAAGTTTTCGAAATTGTCAACATCCGCAATCAAATGCCATATCTTCACACTTATTTTAACTCCTTTCTAATTCATGAATGTCCCATTTTTTAACTGGTTCGAAATTTTGTTTAAAATATCGAGTGCTTCTTCTTTAGTTGTTACATCTTGCAGTAAGTTTGTAACTTTTTCATAATAAGCATTAGTATGCAGGCTAGGATGATATGCTGAATTACTTACATCTTTTACTGTAGGTAAAAATACCCCATTAGCAGCATCATCGATATCTATTCCATATTTCTGCAATATTGCCCTTGCTTCATTTGCTTTCACAGAATTACCTGCGACTATATGATGGGCTGCACTTGCATAATCTGGTCGTTCTACGCCTGCCGCCACTAGATTATCGCCTAATTTTCTCGATGAAGCAGATGTAATTTTTTCGACCTCTTTGACTACTAATTTACCACCATCATCCGCAAGATGCATGACAATTGCTGTACCATCAGATAAAAGCTTAGTCGCGACTTTTTCTCCAGGAACAATGTCGCCAACAAAGGACCATCCAGCGCCAGCTAGATCTCCTTCACTATAAGCTATAGCTGTACCAAATCCCGGAAGAACAGAAGCTATCCATGTCTTAATTTTGCGCAGATTTAAAACCTCATCTGAGCTTGAGCTCGTTAGCATTTCTTGTGCTTTAGAAGCTATGAATTGCTCTATTCTATCTCGTTCTTTCGGATCCATCTTTTTTAATGTACTTTCACTTATACCTAGTGGATCCATTATTTCATCTTGCGCATAGTCTACTGCTGTCCAGTATTTTTCAATGTTTTCTTTTGCTTTCTGTCTTTCTTCAGGATCTTCAATTTTCTCGCAAGCCGCAAGCTGTTTAGCTCTTTCCTCTTTCTGCCAATGCGATAGATAGTTATTCTTTGTCTCACTAACTGCTGTACTGGCCCCGGTTTGAGCACTACCACCCACGACTTTTGCCGCAGCAGCACCCAGAACCGCGCTGGCCCATTGCATGAGTGCCGGATCTTTAATGTTCGCCAATTCATTTATGACGATTTGGTTAAAAGCTGCCCCGGCAGCACCTGAGGCAAAACTACCGCCACCGAGTTTGGCCATTAAACCGCCGGCAAATGCGTCCAGTGTGATTTTTTCAAGACTACCCTCCGGCAATCCCAGATTACCAATTGCTTTAAATACTTCTTCACCAAATAAGCCTGCTAATTCCTGCTGTTCTTGCACTGTTTGTTTATCAAAGATTTTTCCCAAGGCATTTAGCGTATTACTGGTATCACGACTTAATCCGCTCAAATCCTGATTTGGATTACTCCGTACTTCAATGGTCCCCGGTGAAATAGCAGATTGTGTCGTACTCTCTGCTTCCCCGCTTGCCGTTACACCAATATTGGGAGTTAACCCTTTGTTTTTCTTTTCTATGTCTTTTCCGTTGGCATCTTTTCCTGCTGCATAGCCGACGCCCATGCTACTGGAGCTATATTTGGCCTTATTGTGCAAATCCATCCATGTCAGCGTATCGGTACTAATCTTATTCTTATCCGGTGTAGCCTCACTGCTAATAACCGAGCCTTTCAGGTCGGTGTTTTTACCAACATGGATATCAAATCCGTCTTCACCTGCAAAAATACCTGCCTGATCAATAACACTATTGTAATCAGAGTTAATTTTACCGGTACCGATAGAACCATGAGTACCGCTAATTTTGCCTGTACCAAAGCCAATATTTCCGCCTTTAGTTTTCTCGGTGTAGGTCTCGCTATCCTGCTTACTAATAATAGTTAGATTGCCGCCAACATTAGCAACCACTTTTTCGCCTGTAATCTGAGAACCGATTATATTGGTATCGTCTCCAGACTTTAAGGTCGCAGTACCGTCGGCATTGATTACGCTTTCGGTATTGGTCGTGGTTGACTGATTTTCTTTGCCCTTGCTGGCGCCGACACTGCCGGTGATACCGTTGAAGGTTCCTGACAAGCCAAAGGAAGCGCCAAGGGAAGCCGAGGAGGAGCTTGTCTTGGTGTCGGTTTGCGAAACATTTTGGGCAGATCCGATATTAAGGTTTTTCGCTGCATCAAGGGTTACATCATGGGCATTAATATTGGTTGCCTTAAGATTGACATCGCCTGCAGTACCTGTAATGGTGACGTCGCCGCCGGCAGTTATGTTGGAGGTGTTTACGGTCTCAACATGGGTGTTTTGCTCGAACTTGGTTTTACTTGTGCCAATGCTGACGTTGATGGACAGGTCATCTTTGAAGTTGCCTTCCAGTTTATCTCCGAGTTTCTTTAAGTCCTGCTGGGCTTTGAAACCATAGAGGGCCTGGAGGCGATTATCCTGGACATCGCCTGCACGGTTTATGTCATGGGCGAGGTTTGTACCCAGGTCTACGACAGTTCCCCCCAGGGATACAGACAAGCCGCTCTGCTTAAATTCATACTTGTATTGGCTGTCGTAGGTATTAGTGGTGTTGTCAATGGTCACGTTTTTGCCGGTGATATTAGTGTCG
Source organism: Sporomusa sphaeroides DSM 2875 (assembly GCF_001941975.2). Taxonomy (NCBI): domain Bacteria; kingdom Bacillati; phylum Bacillota; class Negativicutes; order Selenomonadales; family Sporomusaceae; genus Sporomusa; species Sporomusa sphaeroides. The sequence continues at coordinate 2,890,639 of NZ_CP146991.1, forward strand.
TTGCCGCTGGCAATCAGGGTGCCTGCACTGTTTACATCGTTGCCTGCCGTGACGGTAACATTACCGGCCAGGGAGCCGACAGTGCTGCCGACTTCGGCTTTGACTTGCTCGTTCAGGGTTGTCGTCTGGGTCTGCTTACCGATGGTGAAGCCGAGTCCGCCGCCGCTGAAGAGGCCGGATTTTTTCACGCGTTTGTAGTGTTCTTCTTTGCCGGTTTCCTGAGCGGAAGTCAGGGTTATGTTGTCATCGGCATGAAGGATAATATCGTTGGTGCCAATGACGTTACTGCCTTTAACGGTGAGGTCTTTACCGGAATTAATAGTTACCGAGTCACCGGAAAGGGTGCTGCCTTGTACTTCGTTGACTAAGGCATAGTCAAGAGTATCTGTGGTTTTAGATGAGAAGGTTCCTTTCTTTTTCCGATGAGTCTGGACGAGCGACTCATGTTTTTCCTTAACTTCCTGAATGGTTACATCTTGATCGGCTTCGATGGAGATTTTTCCGTTGTCACTGTAAATATGGCTGCCGGCAATTGTGATATTGCCGCCGTTAGCGGTAGGAGTCTCCGGGTTAACCGCGGTAATATTGACGTTGCCGCCTGCCTGCAGGGTGCTGCCAATGACGGTTTCATCGTCAGTGCGGGTTCGCTTCCAGTTCCGGCTGGTTCCAACCTTTTTATCCAGCAATTCCTCATCTTTAACTGCGCTAATGTTAATATTGCCGGCTAAGGAAGTTAGGGTAAGGTCTTCACCTGCATTTACCTGAGCCCCGCTTAGGGTGGCATCTTGCTGGCTTGTCATAGTTATGTTGTTACCAGCTTCAATATTGCTCACCACGTTAGTGATAGTATCCTCAAGATAGCGACTGCCAGTCGTCATACGCTCTTGCGTTTGAATAGTGCCAATAGTAAGATCACGGCCAGCATCAGCGGCTATATCTGAACCAGCCTTTAAGTTTGTGCCATTGACAGCTATATCGCGGCCAGCTTCCATAATAAGGTTTTCTCCGGCGATAATAGATGCCGTATTGCCAGCCGAAGTCCGGAGCAGGAAGGGGAGTTCTGTTGTGGAAGTAAAGGTTTCGCTCTTGATATCCCGGTCAGCATTTAAGTTAATATTATTACCGGCAATCACACCGCTTATGTTTGTAATATCCTCAGTTGCGCTAATTGTAGTGTCCTGACCGCCGTTAATGGTACCACCGATATTATTTACATTATGAGCATCAATGGTTGCACTCTGAATCGCTTTAATTGTGCCGCTATTATTTACCGTATCACCGGTAATGATTACACGGTCGCCGGTGATTATGGCTCCATCAGCATGCAGGCTAGTAGCGTTAGCCTGCGTCAAATATACAACAGGCACTAGAACTTTCTGACCGTTTACTTCCTGTTCAACCAGCCAAACGATATCGGATGTAAGCTGAGCCATCTGCACTGCTGTCAGTGCAATACCAACTTGTAGATTGAAGGCTTTGGCATAAGTAGCGCCGTTTTCTAGCAGAGCTTTATATTGCGCTTCGGCGTTATCATAACCTGGCAAATACACCCGGCCCGTAAGGCTGGTTATTTGTTCACGAACTAATTTTTGCTCATAGTAACCATCACCTAACCGCTTCATCGTTGTAGCAGGGTCAATATTCAACTGTTGCAGCATATAGTCACTGGTGATGAAGTTTTTATAAGAAGCAAATCGGGGATTGGTTTCCACAAGATAGCGGGCCGTAGGCTCAGTCTGAACTGTATACATACCGTTCTGTGGCAAGACTATCGTTCCACTATGATTCGTCTGAGGATTGGAAATAGGCCCGGTCGAAGCAGAGGGAAGTAAAGCATGATGGTTTGTACCATTCACACTTCCTGGAGCTACAACACTGTTATTAACGCTGCCTTGGATAGTGATTTTTTGATTGCCGCTGAAAACAGCCGCAATACCACCTGGAAGTTGTTCGGTGATTGTGTCTGTATAGCCTTGTCCAATTACGCCGTTATGCCAAAAGGCCGGACTACGAAACCACCCCATTCCAAGGCTCCTGTAACGATCATCTGTTATTCTAAATTCTCTATCAGATAAATAGGCCCTTACATCTGCATATACCAATTGCCTTCTCAACATTCGTTGATTACCTAATGCTGTGTTATTAACAGTAGCGCCAATGACTGTATTTAGCTCTTTAGCAGCAACAATAACGCTATATTCGTTATTGATCAGTAGAGTATCCAAAAATATATTCTGACCACTGACTAATCTACTAATTGAGGAATCCGCCTTTACTATCTTCTCAGATACTGTCTCAGACAAAAGCCAAACTGAAGGGAAACCAGGAGTCAACCGCTTAGCAGTTGTTAGCTTTTCTTCTAAACCTAAAGAAATACCATATAGATTAGGATATCTAGAATCAGTATGGATACCCTTCTGGTCATACTTCGTTTCTGAAATCGTTCTCTCTTCCCAAGTAACAGACTTTAATTTATTCCTCAACTCATTAGCGCTAATAATAATATCTCCATCAGCTTCAATATTCGCTGATTGGTTAAGCACATTGCTGGTTTTAATGGCAAATTGCCCATTGCCGTCTTTTTCAGCACTGCCCGCAATATTAAGGTTACCCTGGCTGTAAATGGATGCGTCATCTTTGTTCTCCAGACTAGTGGCAGCATACAGATTTAATTCGGCTTTTTTTAATGGGTCGATATCCGCACCGTTAAGATCTACTGCAACAATCAAAGCTTTATTTCCATCATTAGCAATGCGGTTTCCTGTAAGAGTGACCTTGTTACCAATTATATCGCCACGGTTTTGAATATCCCCTGTGGCATTAAGCGTTAGTGCATGATTCGCAATCATGGCTGCGCCAGCATCATTGATAATCTTGCTGCCTGATATAGTTAAATTACGTACGGCTTCTAGCGTACCTTGGTTGGAGATTTCCCCAATAGCGGTTACCGAAATATCTCGATTGGCTTTAAGCTGATTTCCTGCTTCGTTGGTAAAACCACCAGTCGCATGAATTGTTAAATTCTGGCCAGCCATAACTTCGCCGGCACCGCTGATTTTATCCACAGCTAAAGTTGCATTTTCTCCGGAACTCATTGTTCCGCTGGTGTTATCGACTTCTGATGCTACAACTGACAAAGTATGACCGGCTCCTACAATGCCTTGACGGTTATTCATGGGCGATGCACTCTGAGTAACAATTACATCCTGTTCTGCAGACAGATTCCCTAGTGTGTTGTCAATTCCTTCTGAAGTCGTTATCGTGAGATCACTTTTTGCCGTAACTTTACCAGAAACGTTGGATAGCTTATTAGCATTTACACCAACCTGGCCATTGCCACCAATATATCCATCATCATTTTGGACATCGCCTGTAACGGTTAGTGTTAAGCCGCTGCTATCTAAGTTAGCGATTGTTCCTCCTTGGTTGGCAAGAAACTGAGTATTAACAGTTAATCCTTTTCTAGTTTCCACTATACCCTGATTGTTGTCAATATTTCCTGAAACGGTAATAGACATAGCGCCATCAGCCGTAATGCTTCCCTGCTCACGATTTGTCAGGCTATTGGCATTTATGGTCAATGAGCTACCATTTGTAGCGAGATTCCCACCTGTATTGTCAATACCATTTACCGTTTTTATCGTAGTCGCATCTACTCCATATTGGGTTAGCTTACCGCCTTTATTGCTAATACTGTCGGCTAGAACTATCAATTGACCGGCATTGATTTCACTAGCTGTGTTACTTGCACTTTTATCATTTGTGACTGCTCCATTGGCAGTAATGGTTAAGGTATCGGCTACTTGCAGCGTACCGCCGATATTGTTAATATTATCCAAAACAGCAGTAAGATCAGCTCTGTTTCCGGCATATGTCTTAGCACTGGAAAGATCAATATCGGAAGCGTTCATAACTATGTTTCCACCTGCGATGTTTTGGCCATTTGCCTGTAAGGTGTTACTGGCAGAAATGTTCAGATTACCGGTATTTGTAACTGTTCCCCTATTATCTACACCTGCCCCCAGCGTACCGGAAGAAGAGACACGTTGGGCAGTGAGGTCTGTATTTCTAGCGGCAGCCATGGTGCCGCTGTTTTCGATAATATCGCCACCGGTAATTTTCATGTTATTTTGTGCATATAGAATTCCGGTATTTATTAGCGATTCCCCAGTGTATATCTGGACAGAACCGGAGGCAGACGTAGTTCCTGCCAGAGTGATTTTACCTTCATTAGTTAAGGTAAGGCTGCCGCTATTGGCAGACAGAGTTCCCTGGCTGTTGACACCGACGCCTTGTTCGGTCCCTACCAGTTTAATTTTGTTGGCATACATACCGCCTAAGGCACTAACGTCCAGAGCCACCAGGGGCTGGGTATCTTCACCGGTGATGGTGTGGGTGTGTAAGGTGTTGTAGTCGACTTGGTTGCTGCCGGTGATAGCGTTGAGTTCCTGGGCCCAGATACCGGCGTTGACGGTGACAGCCCGGCTGATGAGATCCACGCGGTCAGCCTCGCTGGCGTTGACGCCGTCTCCTTCGACACTGATGTGGCCACCGGTTACGCGAAAGGCTTCCAGGCTGCCGCCGCCGCCAAATACAGGTGTACCGGTGGTGAGCACACCCCGGTTGGTGTTGATGAAGCCAAAGCCGTTGCCGACAATGCCGTTGCGGTTGGCGATGATGACATCGGCCCGCTGACCGGCTACTTCGAGGTAGCCACGCAGGTGGCTGATCTGATGGCCGGTTACTTCGTTGAGGATGATGCGGGCAGAACCGCCCGCGAGGTTGGCATTGCCCTGTATGTAGCCTGCCAGTTGGGTCTTGGATAGTTTATAGGAGTTATTAAGAATAAGGCCGTTCTGGGTGATATCAAACTGCTGATAGAGGTTACGGGATACGCCTGCCGCCGACGGTTTGGCAATTTGCACGACGGTTGTCCCGTTTTGGGCCGTATCTATTGTCGGCCGGTGAGCGTTGGGTGCGTTGGCGTCGACGATTACCTGGGCTGCTGTCAAAGCCGGCTGTAAACTAAACAGCACCAGCGTAAGCCATGCCACCAGCGTTTTAGGTTTGCTCTTCCCTGAAGAAAAAAACTTCATTCTATTTCCTCCTTGAAATATCATGCCAAACAGGTCTTTAGATTTGATACAGCAGCTGGAACCCTAGCACTTGCTCCGGCACTTTCATCCCGGACGGCCGTTTGATGGGTGTACCGATAAATACGTCATACAGGGCACCGCCCAGGTTGCCCCGCAGGCCTAACGCCGAACCTATTAAGCTTTTGCCAAGGGTTTGGTCGGCTGAGGCGCCGCTAACCTGACCGGCGTCTACCGCCAGGTAGACTTCGGAACCAGAGTCTTGGAGGGGTATGCTGAGTTCGTTGCGCAGGTACCAGCCATTTTCAGCAGCCAGGGTCTGTTCGCCGTCAAAGCCCCGTACGGTATAACGGTTACCGATACTGAGAAATTCTGAGGCGTACAGCAGATTTTTGGTATATTGCCCGTGTAAGGCAACATTGTAGCTGGCTTTGGTCTTGCCGAGGCTGACAGGGGTTATGAGACTGGCGTCCAGTGTCCAGAGGTTATAGTGAGTGGTAGGCTCACCGGGCGCACTGTCGGCCGGGTCATCCTGGGCCCCAAACCAGGGTACGCCCCGCTTGTAGGCCAGGGTATAGTCAACAACGGTCTGGCCGTTGTATTGCCTGTGGTTTAGTGCCAGTTTGGCGGCGGTGGTTTTACGCCGCTGGATTTCAATTTCGGTGTCATCAATATAGGATTTGCTGGCAGCTTTGGTGACACTGAAGGCCAGGCTGGTTTTACGTGTCTGGTCACGATACACTAATTTTTCTGCTTTTACTTCAAGGTTGCGGGTCTGTCCTGAGGCAACAAACGCTGTGCCGTAATTATCAATGGTCTGATGGTATTTATATACCGAGCTGGACAGGGAATAGGTCCAGTAGCCGTGGGGAGCGGAATAGCTGAAGCTGTCTCCCCGGGTTCCATAGCGATAACCATTTTTTTCGGCATCCTTGTTAAAGGAGATGTGGAACAGGTCATTGATACCAAACAGGTTATCCACCGAGAGGGTTTCCGACGCTTGCAGCTTACCGGTAGCTTTGCTGCCGGAGTCGTCTAACGACAGGATGACTTTCCAGGGTTTTGTCCGGGTAACGGTAATTTGTACGATGGATTCACCGGGCTTGTCCCCGGGCAGCAGCTGCAGCTCAGCATCCTGGGAAGGGACGCGTTTCATTTGTTCCAGTCCCTGCTCAAGGTCGCGCAGGTTAAGAATATCGCCCGGTCTTGCGGGAAAGGCGCTTTTCCAGTCGACGCTGCCGGCAGGGTCAGATAATTGAATGTCTTTAATGGTACCGGGAACAACTTGCAGGGTAAGCACACCGGTTGCTATGTCCTGCTGGGGAATGAGCACTCTGGTTGTCACATAGCCGCGGTCGATAAAGGCGTTGGTAAGTGTTTTAACGATGAGGTTAATTCCTTGCCAGCCGATCTTCTGGCCCTGGTACTTGCTGGTGATGTCATGTACCCAGGGAAAACGCCCTGCTTCATCACCGGCTATGTTGATGGTACTGATGGGGAAGCTGGGGGTTTCAGCAGGCAGCACGATGGATTCACTACCCCGTTTTTCTTTTTGCAGGAAAACATCGTTCCCTTGTTGACGCTGGCTGCGCTCCTGTTCAGCCTGGCGGGCTTTGCGATTTTGTTCTTCTGTATCGGTGCGTGTTGGTGCCGCCCAAGCCAGATTCATACCGGTAAAATAGATGAGCAAGATGAGTGCGCAAAGCTTGATTATTTTTGAATATTTGGGCTTATCCATGTGCGCTATAGTCTCCTACTTTGATTTTTGTACGCTTGCTTTATTGACAATTTTATAAAATAAAAAATGACCGATAAAAAACCGGTCAGCTAAAAAATAAAGCCGGTTACACTAGCAGCTCCCCTTAACCCAAGTGTCCAGATACAGGCTAAGGTTCATCACTTTCATTATTTAACACACTATATTTACATAGCAAATGATGTAAGCATTTTTATAATTTAACTATTTTACATGATTTTGGAATTATTCGTCATATATCAGTAAATTCCTGCTATCAATTCTTTAAAAGGAATACAAATTTTTACATTATACGCGAGTAAGGATTGAAGTTAAAAGGAGCAGAGCGTTTCGCTCTACTCCCTCTCATTACTTCCTGCGGCTCTGCAATTCTGCCATTAATTCGCTTGGCGCGATCTCATGGTTTGCCAGGAGCACCAGGCAGTGGTACCAAAGATCGGCCATTTCATACAATATCTCGGCTTTGTCATTATTCTTCGACCCGATGATGGTCTCAGCCGCTTCTTCACCGACTTTTTTCAGGATTTTGTCCTGGCCTTTTTCAAACAGGTAGTTGGTGTACGAACCCTCTTTGGGGTTATGTTTGCGGTCATTGATGACATGGTATAGTTCATAGATCACATTGGCCAGCGGCTCTTTGTAGATTTTGCCGGGATCAACCAGGGTTTCCGCCTGGGCAGTTTCAGCGTCCAGTCTGCGGCTGAAGCAGGAGAAGGTGCCCTCGTGGCAGGCTGCGCCGGTTTGGTTTACTTTAACTAAGATGGTATCGGCATCACAATCATAATACATCTCTTTTACGGTTTGCACATGGCCGGAGGTTTCACCTTTCTGCCAAAGTGAGCGGCGGCTGCGGCTGTAGAACCAGGTTACACCGGTTTCCAGCGTTTTGCGCAAGGCTTCGGCATTCATATAGGCCAGCATCAGCACCGTTCCGGAAGCCTCATCCTGCACGATGGCCGGCACTAAGCCGTCAGCATTGTATTTTATCTTATCTATATTCATAGTCTCACCTCTACTCCACGGGATCTAAGATAGTCTTTTACCTGGCCTACGGTAAACTGGCCGTAGTGAAACACTGACGCCGCCAGCACGGCATCGGCCTTGCCTGCTGTTAACACCTCATAGAAGTGTTCCAGCTCACCGGCGCCACCTGAAGCAATGACCGGCACCTTGACGGCTTCCGATACCGCCCGTGTCAGGGGGATATCATAGCCGTCCTTGGTGCCGTCTTTGTCCATGCTTGTTAAGAGAATTTCCCCGGCCCCGAGCGCAGTGGCACGGGTAACCCATGCCAGCACATCCATACCGGTCGGCGTCCGTCCGCCGTTAATATATACTTCCCATTGGTCCGGTCCTGACCGGCGGGCATCCACGGCCAGCACAATGCACTGACGGCCAAAGCGTTTGGCGCCTTCGGTTAACAGCTCCGGATTTTTCACGGCTGCCGTGTTCAAAGAAACCTTGTCCGCCCCGGCTTTGAGCATTGTCCGGATATCCGCTACCGTACGAATGCCGCCGCCGACGGTGAAGGGAATAAATACTTCGGCCGCCACCTGTTCCACTACATCCACCATGGTCCTGCGTTCATCAGAGGAGGCCGTAATGTCAAGGAAAACCAGTTCGTCAGCTAGTTTAACATCATAGACCTTAGCCAGTTCCACCGGGTCACCGGCATCTCTCAGGCCAACAAAGTTAGTGCCTTTTACCACCCGTCCGTCTTTCACATCAAGACAGGGAATAATGCGTTTGGTATACACTACTCCATCCCCTCCCTGGCAAGAGCAATCGCCGCCGCTAAGTCAAGCGCCCCGGTGTAAATGGCTTTACCCACAATTACACCCTCAATGCCGCCGCCAAAGTTGGCTGCTTTTAGCGCCGTAATATCCTCAAGACTCTTAACGCCGCCGGAGGCAATCACCGGAATGCCTGCCGCCTTCGCCAGCGCGGCGGTTGCCGCCACATTGACGCCCTGCAGGGTACCGTCGCGGGAGATATCGGTATAAATAATCCGGGCAACACCGGCAGCAGCCATTTTCCTGGCCAGTTCTTCGGCCCCTACCCCGCCGGACACTTCCCAGCCGTCAACGGCCGCCTGGCCGTCCCGGGCATCAATACCCACAACAATCCGGCTGGCAAACTGCCGGCAGGCTTCCCGCACCAGCTCCGGGCTGCGGACAGCAGCAGAGCCTAATATTACCCGGCTGACACCGGCTGCCAGTACTTGTTCAATATTTTCCAGGGTGCGAATGCCGCCACCCAGTTGTACCGGAACAGGCACTGCTTTGGCTATCGCACTGACGATTTCCAGATTAACCGGTTTACCGGCTAAGGCGCCGTCCAAATCCACCACATGCAGGTATTCAGCACCGGCGGCTGCCCATTGGCGCGCCATATCAACCGGGTTATCGGCAAATACTGTCTCTTTATCAAAACGTCCTTCGGTCAGCCGGACACACCGCCCGCCCCGAATATCAATTGCCGGATAAATGATCATAATTTCAACTCCTTAAAAAGTTAGCCAAAATTGCCAAGCCGATTGCACTTGATTTTTCGGGATGAAATTGCACTGCCTGCACATTGCCGCTGCCTACGGCTGCCGTCACCGCACCGCCATACATAGTCACCGCGGTAACCACTGCCGGATTGTCAGGCACAGCATGGTAACTGTGGACGAAATAAACATAAGGGGCCGGCGGCAGCTTGGCAAAGAGCGGGCTGGCGGCCTTAAGCTCCAGATTGTTCCAGCCCATATGGGGGATTTTGAGTCCCGGGGCGACCAGCTTTCGCACCATTCCCGGCAAAATTCCGAGTCCCGGCACGCCGGGAGCTTCCTCACTGCCGTCAAATAATAACTGCAGCCCCAGGCAAATCCCCATAAAGGGTGTCCCGCTCCCGGCCACAGCTTTAATACTATCAATAAGACCATAACTGGTAAGGTTAGCCATACAGTCCCCAAATGCCCCCACGCCGGGCAGCACCACTTTGCCGGCACTGCGAATCACTGCCGGGTCGCTGGTAACTACGATGGCATACTCACTGCCATTTTCGGCGTTTAGTTTGGCAAATGCTTTGGACACACTGTGAAGATTGCCCATACCATAATCGATAATTGCTAAGGTTTTGAGCGCCATCGCTGAGCCTCCCCCTATATCGTTCCCTTAGTTGACATGACACCTTGTATCCTGTCATCCCGGCGCGTAGCCTCATCCAGTGCCCGCCCCAGCGCTTTAAAAATGGCTTCAATTATATGATGGGTATTCCTGCCTGATAACAGCCGCACATGCAGTGTAAGTCCGGCATGGAGGCTGAATGCCCGCAAAAATTCCTCCGTAAGCTCACTGTCAAACTGCCCCACCCGTTCACCGGGCAGTACGGCATCAAATACTAGATAGGGGCGGCCGCTGATATCCAGTGATACCATGGCCAGAGCTTCATCCATCGGCACAAAGGCTGTGCCATAACGCTTAATGCCGGTTTTGTCGCCCAACGCTTTAGCCAGGGCCTGCCCGAGGACAATGCCGGTGTCTTCTACCGTATGGTGGCCGTCAACCTGTAAATCACCGTTGGCCGTAACGGTTAGGTCAAACAGACCATGTTTGCCAAATAAGATGAGCATATGGTCGAAGAAGCCAATGCCTGTAGCCACCGCTGTCTGGCCGCTGCCATCAAGCGTCAAAGCCGCTTTGATGGCGGTTTCACCGGTTACCCGTTCCATACTGGCAGTACGGCTCATAAGCTTACAGCCTCCAGTACCGCATCATTTTCGGCCGGTGTGCCCACAGTAATGCGGATACAGCCAAGCAGGCCGGGAACTTTGCTGAAATCGCGGATGCCGATGCCCCGGGCGCTGAGCCGGTCAGCCAGCACTGCCGCCTGTTCACTCTTAATGAGCAGGAAGTTGGTTTGCGAGGGATATACCGTTATACCGGGAACAGCGCTAAGCACGGCTGTCAGGCGCTCCCGCTCGCGGCGGTTTTCCGCCAGGCTGTCGGCAAAAGCCCCGCGCATGCCGAATACCGTTTCAGCTGCCGTCAGGGTTAAGGCATTTACATTGTAGGGCAATAATACCTTGCCAATGGTCCTGACAATGGCTTCGTCAGCCAGCAGGTAGCCAGCCCGGGCTGCCGCCAGCCCATAGGCCTTGGAGAAAGTGCGGGCAATAGCAAGATTAGTATATTTGTTCAGCAAGTTCACTGAGCTTTTGCCGTAAAATTCGTGATAGGCTTCATCGACAACCACCAGGCTTTGCGTACTTTTCACAATGTACTCCACTTGTTCCGGCGGCATAACGGTCCCGGTAGGATTGTTCGGATTGCAGAGCAGAATAATGCCGGCTGCGTTTTCACGGGCAGCTGCCAGCAGCTTATCGGCGTCTACGGTGTAATCGGCAGTCAGCTCAACAGGTACAGGCCGGCTGTCTGCCAGTTTGGCATAAATGCCATACATGGAAAATGAGGGACTGGGATAGACAATACTGCGGCCGGCGCCGCCGAAAGCATAACATACGGCCTCCAGAATTTCACTGGAACCATTGCCGATAACCACGTTAGCGGCAGCTAAGCCAAAATCAGTGCCAATTGTGGTTTTTAACGACTGGGCACTTAGTTCGGGATACCGGTTAAACGGCAGGGCTGCCAGTTTTTCCAGGATTTTGGCCTTAACGGCCGGCGGCAGGTCAGCGGGCCGTTCATTGGCATCCAGTCTGATACGCCAGTTACTCTCTTCTACAGAATAGGCTTTCAGGGTTTCCAGCCCTAAACGCGGTGTAAACATCTTAATTCCCCCTCAGCCTAACCGCATTGGCATGCGCATCCAGTCCCTCGGCTTCTGCCAGCTTGATGACCTGGCTGCTGACAGCGGCCAGCGCTTCTTGGGTATAGGCAATAATACTGGTTTTTTTCATAAAGGTTTCCACATTAAGCACAGAGTAAAACCGGGCCGTCCCGCCGGTAGGCAAGACATGGTTGGGACCGGCAAAGTAGTCCCCCAGCGGCTCGGGTGAGTAGGCTCCCATAAAAATAGCACCGGCATGGCGGATATAGGGGAGCAGTTTCCACGGCTCTGCTGTCAGGAGTTCCAGGTGTTCGGGTGCGGAAAGATTGGCCAGTTCAACGGCTTCCAGGATTGTCGGCGTAACAATAATCAAGCCGTTATCCTCGATGGCTTGGGCGGCAATCTCCTGGCGCGGCAGGGCGGCCAGTTGTTTGTCCACTTCTTTACTTACCGCTTTCGCTAATTCAGCGCTGTCGGTGACAAGAATACTGGAAGCCAGGACATCATGCTCAGCCTGGCTCAGCATATCTGCCGCCACATAGCGGGGGTCTGCCGTGCTGTCAGCCACAATAAGAATCTCACTCGGACCTGCCAGCATATCAATATCCACATGACCATAAACCGCTTTTTTGGCCAAAGTAACAAAAATATTGCCAGGACCGGTAATCTTGTCAACCCTGGGAATGGTGCTTGTGCCAAAAGCCAGTGCCGCCACTGCCTGCGCACCACCGGCTTTGAATATTCTTGTTACTCCGGCCAGCTTGGCAGCTGCCAGCACATAGGGATTTACCCGCCCGTCCCTGCCTGGCGGCACAACCATGATAATTTCTTTTACCCCGGCCACAGCGGCCGGTACTGCGTTCATCAGCACAGAGGAAGGATAGGCGGCAGTACCACCGGGAACATAAATGCCCACCCGGTCAAGCGGTGTACACTTTTGCCCCAGTATTGAGCCATATTCACGTTCGGTAAACCAGGATTTGGGCAATTGCTCGGTATGAAACTTTCTGATATTAACAGCCGCCGCCTCCAATGCAGCCAGCACCTCGCCGTCAATGCCGGCCATCGCGCTCTCCAGCTCGTCTGCGGTTACTTCCAGGGCATCGGCAGTAAAATCGGCACCATCAAAAACTTTGGTGTACTTTAATACCGCTTCATCCCCCTGGCTGCGCACCTCTTCAACAATGCGTTCCACCACCTGGCTGGCTGAGAGAGCTTCGCCGAAGAGTTCTTTTATTCTGTTTTGGGCTCCTGTACCCAAAACTACTTTGTCAAAAGACGGTTTTTCCAATATTTCCGCCATTTCCTCTTTACTTAAAAAACTGCTGAATATTGTTTTCATGCTTTGGCCTCACTCTCTACCAGTTCTTTTAATCCTTCCACCATTTTATTGATCCGGTCAAATTTCATTTTAAAGCTCACCCGGTTGGCAATAAATCTGGCGGTTGCCGGCTGAATCTGCGCAACTTCCACCAAATTATTCTCTTTCAGCGTCCGGCCGGTTTCCACCAAATCCACAATAATCTCAGCCAAGCCTACCATGGGTGCTAATTCTATCGAACCGTTCAGCTTGATAATCTCCATCTGAATGCCAATACTATGAAAAAAGCTTTCCGCCACCCGCGGATATTTGGTGGCCACCCGCATATGGGCGTAATCGCTCAGTTTCTCCTGTTTGAGCGCCTGCGGCACCGCCACCATCATCCGGCAAAAGCCAAACTTTAAATCCAGCAGCTCGTAAACATCCTTGTTCTCTTCCAGCAGCACGTCTTTGCCAATAATGCCAATATCGGCGGCGCCATATTCCACATAGGTGGGTAAATCAGCTGTCTTAGTGATAATAAACCGGATTTTTTCCGCTTCATTGGTAATGACCAGTTTGCGCGAGCTCTCACTGAGACCTTCGGCCGTATAGCCGATTTTGGCCAGCATATTGGCCGAGAGGTCAAATAACTTGCCTTTGGGCAAGGCAATTGTCAGATAATCCATATCATTTGAGGTCATGTCATGCCTCCTATTTTCCTTCTCTATCATATTAAAGTATTAATTAGATAATATGCTAACACGATATATTATAAAGGTCAATAGCTCCCATATTTTATTTCCCGATATCCGGCAATCTTTCCGGGTGAGGTAGGAAAACCGCCTGCATATGTAGAAGTATTTGGCAGGATACTAACCGTACCAAGCGTAACGCAATAAGGAGGTTCTTTATGTCTGCGCTGAATATTGTCGTGCTCAACCCGCTTGCCGACCGCCATAGGGAGCTTATTCTGGCTGCCGAGCCAAATGTTACTATACTTGTTACCGATGAAGCAAATGCTCTCGAGCATATGCCCTCCTGCCATATCTTAGTCACCTGGGGTTGGATGGAAACCCGTCATTTATACCAGGCTGCTCCTCACCTGGAATGGATTCATGCCCTAAGCGCCGGAGTGGAAAAGTTGCTGTTTCCTGAAATTCAGGCAGCAGACACCATCCTGACCAACGCGAAAGGCATCCATGGCATCCCGGTATCTGAACATGTGCTGGCCATGATGCTGGCTTTCAGCCGGGGGCTTACCGTCAGTCTCCGCCAGCAGGAAACCCGGCAGTGGAAACGCATTCCTACCGGTGAGTTGCACGGGAGTACCCTCGCCATTGTCGGTTTAGGCTCTATCGGCCGCGAGATTGCGAAAAAGGCCAAGGCGCTGGGGATGACGGTACTTGCCAGCAAGCAGGAGGTCACCACAGAATTATTTGTAGATAAGCTGTATCCGCCGGATGATGATAGTCTGCTGGAAATGCTGGCCAAGGCCGATTTCACGGTTACCGCCCTGCCGCTGACCGAAAGCACACAAAACCGGATTAGACTGCAGCATTTTACGGCAATGAAGCCTTCGGCTTATTTCTTCAATATCGCCAGAGGGGCTATTGTCAATGAAAATGATTTGGTCACCGCTTTGGAGCAAAACCTCATTGCCGGTGCCGGGCTGGATGTCTTTGCCTGTGAACCGCTGCCTGAGAGCAGTCCGTTATGGAGCATGCCCAATGTTATCATTACACCGCATGTTGCCGCCCTGTCACCGGCCTATCTTGACCGCTCCGTTAAGCTGTTTGCCGATAATCTTACCCGCTTTATCCAGGGGCGTGAAATGCTGAATGTGGTTGACAAAGTCAAAGGCTATTAGTACCTTGAGGGACTAATTCAGGCTGTCAGCCGCTCTGAGCAGTGTAAGCTCTACCGGTTCGCCGTCTGCCGGCGCTTCATGATGCCTGGCCACGATCCCGGTTATCCGCCTGTCAAGCCCGGCCGCCTCGAGCATAGCTGCTCCCCGGGCGGCATGATGATAATAGATATACATAGCATGCCGGAGATTGGCTACCTTGCCACCCCGCCCCAGTCGCTGCCAGCTTTTGGCCCAGCGCGGCACAAGGGTATCCAAAATTACGGTAATGATTTTATCGGCAACGCTGACATCCCCTTTTATCTTGCCGATATCATGAAGCAGCGCGCATGTTAGCAGTAATTCTTGGTCAACATCCTTTTCCTTAGCGGCAAGTTCCCCGGCTGTGTAGGCTACATTCAAAGCATGCCGCTGGTCAGGTAGGTTCATCTGCCAAAAGAAGGCGGCTGCCGCCGGGTCTAAATACCGCTCCACAAACTGCCTGTCTGTTTCGCTAATCCGGGCAGTGACCGCCGCTACAACCTGTTTTATCCGTTTACTCAATATATATCAATTCCTCATAGCCCCGGGTGCGAACCACTGCTTCCGCCACCGCCCGCGGCTCGGCAGCAAGCGCCAGTTCTGCCCGGCGTCTTTGCCGCCGGCATTGGTTAGCCGCTTCAATGGCCTGCGCCAGCTTACCTTCCGTCCAGGCAATATATACATCTTTACCCTGCACGCTGACGCCAATCCCCTGGCGCTCCAGGGCTAATAGCATCCGTTCTATTCCCATGGCGAAACCTGTCGCCGGGTTGGCAACCCCCAGTGAAGCCAGCATCGTATCATAACGCCCGCCCCCGCACAGCGGGAAGCCCAGTCCCGGCGTATAGCCCTCAAATACCATGCCGGTATAGTAATCAAAGTCACGAATTATGCCAAGGTCAAAATTAACATACTGATCGACACCATAGCCTGCAAGCAGCTTGTGAATATCGGCCAGGTTATCCAGCGCCGCCCGGCTGAGGTCATTGCTGACCAACCGGTAGGCTCTGCTTAACATATCCTCCCGTCCATGCAAAAGCGGAATTTGCTTAAGCAGTTCTTGCGCTGCCTGCTTAAGTCCGCTCTGTGAAAGCAGTTCGCCAAGCCCAACCAAATCGCGGGTAACCATGGCGGATTTGATCTGTTGCTGGCGCTCGGGGCTTAACTGGCTTTCCGCCATCAGGCCGTTAATAAAATCCACCTGGCCTAAGCCGATTTGAAAATTGGTCAGCCCGGCTTCCAGCATAGCTTCTACCGCCAGGGCCACAACTTCGGCATCGGCTGCCGGACCGGGCGCACCTAACAGTTCCACCCCGGCCTGATAAAACTCGCATTGTCTGCCGGCCTGCGCCTGCTCATGGCGAAAGACATTGGTAAGATAAAACAACCTGAGCGGCAGCGGCATTTCCTTCAGTCTGGTCGCCGCCACTCGGGCAATCGGGGTTGTCATATCCGGTCTAAGCGCCAGAATCCGGTTGTTTTTATCAAAAAATTTAAATACATGCTGCTGAATGTTGCTGCCTGTACCAACTGCCAGTGTCTCCATATATTCAAAGGTCGGTGTCACTATTTCGTCATAGCCCCAGCAGGAAAAAACTTGAGCCAGCGCCCCCTCGACAATCCGTTTCTGCTTGGCTTCCCGGGGCAGCAAGTCCCGCGTCCCATACGGAATTTGCGGCACAAAATTTTTATTCATATTAACACTCCATTCTACTCGGCACTATTTTTCCTCCAGATGGGCCAACACTGCTTTATAACCGTCTGCTCCATAATAGAGGCAGCGCTTAACCCGGCTGATGGTTGCGGTACTGGCACCGGTAGCGGCAACAATATCGTCATAAATGACGCCTGCCTTTAACAGCCGCGCCACTTCCAGCCGCTGCGCCATCGCCTTAAGTTCACCGATTGTGCATACATCCTCAAAAAACTGGTAACACTCTTCCTCGCTGCTAAGCGATAAAATCCCCCGGAACAGCTGGTCGATAAGTGCATCTTTCAATTTGGGATTTGCGGTCATACTATTACGCCTCCTGTAAATACTTGCTTACACTATCTATTCGCTACACACCTGTTTTTTCCTTCTTTATCACTTTCTATCTTTATTGAATTAAAACTTTTTACTATTTTACTCATTTTTACTAATTTAATTATATTTTTATTGACAGACATACCTATCGGTGCTAATATAAATTTCATAAATTCATATTGTTCATCAAGAGCTGGCTGAGGGAATGGCCCGATGACGCTGCGGCAACCATCGCAATTTGCGAACGGTGCCAATTCCACAGGATACTTTCCTGGCAGATGAAGAACTGGACAACAAGCCATTTCGGACTGCCGAAATGGCTTTCACTATTTTTACGGAAGGAGGCTGACCTGCTTTTTTAGCCAAAACATTGTCTTACCTTGGTGCCATTAGTAAAGTAACTACTATTAGGAGGAATATGTCATGAAAAAGATTACCTTATTATTGCTTGCCGCTTTATTGGCGTTCTCCACTCTCCTTGCCGGGTGCGGCGGCAAAGAAACGCCTGCCCCTTCAGCAACTGAGAAAAAGACTATCAAAGTAGGCGCAACCCCTCTGCCCCATGCTGAAATTCTTGCTGTCATCAAACCCATTCTGGAAAAAGAAGGCATCAATCTGGTTGTGGTAGAAATGAGCGATTATGTCCGTCCTAACATGGCTGTTGCGGAAAAAGAGCTTGATGCTAACTTCTTCCAGCACATTCCCTACCTGACCAAGTTCAGCGCTGAGCGCAAACTGGATCTAACCTATACTGCTGCCGTACATATCGAACCTATGGGGATTTATTCTAAAAAAGTTAAAAACCTGAATGACCTGCAAAACGGCGCAGAAATTGGCATCCCGAACGATCCCACCAATGGCGGCCGCGCTTTGGCACTCTTGGAGAAGGCCGGCATTATTAAGCTCAAAGACGGCGCAGGCGTTACCGCTACCATCAGCGACATTACCGCCAACCCCAAAAATGTAAAAGTCCGCGAACTGGAAGCTGCCCAATTGCCGCGTTCCCTGGATGACCTGACCTTAGCTGTCATTAACACCAACTACGCGCTGGAAGCTAAGCTGGTTCCCGGTAAAGACGCCTTGTTTATTGAACAAAAAGACTCCCCTTATGTGAATATCCTTACCGTCCGCAAAGGCGATGAAAACCGCCCGGAAATCCAAAAATTAACCAAAGCCTTAACTTCCGAAGAAGTTAAGAAATTTATCAATGAAAAGTACCAAGGTGCTATTGTACCGGCATTTTAATGAAGTAAAAAATGAGTCTGGGGAAATCCCCGGACTCATTTTTTGATTAACGGTTAACTATCCCGTACATAAAAATATCGGCAATGCTGTTGGCCGTACTATCAATAGAATCCTGCTCTCCGCCAACAAACCCCTGAAACACCATCATCACAATAACACTGAACAAACCATGGGCGGCTTTGTGCACATCACAATGGCGGATAGTACCTTGATCAATTCCTTCCTGTAAGATCCGCTGCAATATCCCGATAGTGTGAACAAACCTTTCCCGGTATTTTTCCCGCTCCGCCTCGGTAAAGCTTGACGGTTCCTCACGGCCTAACCCGCGCATCTCATGCATAAGCACCCGCCACAAGTCCGCATTTTGCACATAAAACTCCAGAAAAACCCGAATGGCTTTCTTGGTTTTATCCAGCGCCGGTTCGGCAAGAGCGGCAATGGTATCAAGCTCAGCCTCAAAACCGGCACTGCGTTCCTTAATCAAGGTATAAAAAAGTTGTTCCTTATTAACAAAATAGTTATATACTGTGCCTTTACCGGTATCGGCTAAGGCAATAATCTCATCAACCGTGGCGCGATGATAGCCTTTGCGGGAAAAAACAGTATAGGCAGCATCAAGTATTTGCCGGCGTTTCATAAGTTTCCTCCTGTCCTTACCAAGCCAGTTTGGAAAGGATCAAAACCACCATGCCGATAGCCATGGCTAATTTGAAAATCAATCCCAATGCCTGACCAATCATGATACTCTTGGCAACCCGCCCCGCTTTCTCCCGGTTGCCGGTAGCGGCATACTCCGCCAGGTAACCGGCGACAAATGAGCCGGTGATGGCCCCCGCAATCGAGCCAAGTCCCGGCATAATGCCTGTGCCGGCAATACCGCCGGCAATGCCGCCAACGAAGGCAAACCCGATAGCCATACGGGATGCATTTTCTTTGGTGGCCCCCAGCGCTCCTGCTATAAATTCAGCCAGTTCGCCCAGCAATAATGCGCCCAAAAGCAGCAAGAGCGCGGTACTGCTCATATGCACAAAGCCTTCTGTATAGCCATACCCCAGCGCCGTAAAAAATATGAGCCAGTTGCCAGGCAAGCCAATTGCCGTCATACCAATACCAACAGCGATGATCGCTATAACCAGTAGATTAATGGCTATTAACCCTGCATCCAAACCATGCACTCCTTTGCGAGCGGGTTGCCAGCGATCTGCCTAATACGCGTGGCAATCTCCCTCTTAGCTTATTTGCGGTTAAACGCCCGGTGGGCTATATCTTTGCGGTACTGCATTCCCGCAAATTTGATTTCAGGTACAGCCTGATATACCTTCTCTACCGCCGCACGAATATCACCGGCTACGGCAGTCACGCCCAGCACCCGGCCGCCGGCGGTAACAATATGGTTGTCCTTGCTGCCGGTACCGGCATGAAAAACCATTGCGCCCTGCTGTTCCGCCTGATCGATACCGGTAATTTCATTCCCCTTGGTATAATCGCCCGGATAACCGGCTGCCGCCAGCACAACGCAAACGGCTGCTTCCTGCCGCCAATTGATGGTTACATCAGCCAGCCGCTCCCCGACACAGGCCTCCATGATGTCCACCAAATCACTATCCAGCAGCGGCAATACCACCTGTGTTTCAGGGTCGCCAAACCTGGCGTTAAACTCAATGACCTTGGGCCCCTGGGCCGTAATCATCAAGCCGGCGTATAAACAGCCTTTATAGATAATGCCTTCCTGACGCAGTCCGTCAACCACCGGCTGCAGCACCTCGCGCGTCACCTGCTCCCGCACAGCCTGAGTTACCACCGGCGCCGGGGCATAGGTTCCCATACCACCGGTATTGGGACCCTGATCATTGTCAAAAATCCGTTTATGGTCCTGAGCCGCCACCATGGGAGCTACCGTAAAGCCGTCGGTAAAGGCCAGCAGGGAGGCTTCCTCACCCTCTAAATATTCCTCGATAACGATCAAATTACCGGCGCTGCCGAAAGCCTTATCCCGCATCATCATCTCGACGGCGGCAACCGCTTCCTCCACTGTCATGGCTACCACGACACCCTTGCCGGCTGCCAAACCGTCTGCCTTAACAACAATGGGAGCCCCCTGCTCCTTTATATAGGCGATAGCTTTGTCCGCATCGGTAAAGGCCGCGGAAGCGGCGGTGGGAATATTATATTTGTGCATAATTTCTTTGGCAAAAGCCTTCGAGCCTTCCAGCTGGGCCGCCTGCCGGGACGGTCCAAAAGCCTTGAGCTGTAATGTGGCAAAATGATCGACAAGACCGTTGGTAAGCGGCAGTTCCGGGCCAACCACGGTTAAATCGACAGCATGGTCTAAAGCAAATTGGCCTAAAGCGGCATTGTCGCTTACATCAATATTGACACATTCGGCCACAGCCGCAATGCCGGGGTTGCCCGGAGCGCAATAGATTTTCTCCACCCGGGGGCTTTGCGCCAGTTTCCAGGCCAGAGCATGTTCGCGTCCGCCACCGCCGATAAGTAAAATTTTCAAGATATCACTACTCCTCATATATAACATTAAAACCAGCGTACTGCCATCAGGCCGAGATATTCTTTGACGGCCAACTGTGTGTTATAGAAAGCGTCCGCCCGGGGCCATAACAAATGCCATTCAAAAATAAAGCGGGTATTTGTCTGATAGTCGGTCGGGTATGGCGTCACTTCCATATTATATTTAGCAAACTGCTGTACAGACCGCTCCATGTGAAAAGCCGAAGTCACCAGCACCGGACTGGTAAAACCACGCTCCGCTATAATTTTTTGCGTAAATTTAGCGTTATCGGTAGTATTGAGGCTCTGCCCCTCCACAATGATATTATCATCGGCGACACCCAAGCCTTGCAGGATATGCCGGGCAATCTCGGCTTCCTTACCGGTATTGGCAAATACCTGCCCCCCGGAAACGATGACCGGCTTGCCGGTAAGCCGGTGTAACTGCGCTGCCGTTAACAGCCGGTTGGCAGCAGACCCCATAAGATGTCCCTGACCATGAACATTCGGCGTATCGGCCGTAGCCCCGCCTCCCAGCGTGACAATAACATCACCGGTTATTGCTGCCGGCGGCTGGTAACGGCTCTCTAAGGACCGGATTAAGATATCTCCCACTAACGGCGTGGATATCAGGTACAAAAGCACTGTTATCAGTGCCAGCAGCCCTGCTCCCCGCTGGTGCCGGTAATACATCCGGCCACAGACAAAAGCCAGCGCAGCAATAAACAGGCCTGGTGGCAGCAGAAAAGTTATGTATAGGAACTTTATCAAAACCAACACCGGAATACCTCGTTTCTAGCATCTGGCATCAGAAAGACTTTTGCCGGCATCCGTGCCTGGCAAAAGTCTTTCCTGCTATTATTTCTTCTCCAGCTTGGCCCAGGAATCTTTCAGGGAGACAATACGGCTAAATACGGGAAGGTCGGCGGTTGAATCACGATCAACGACAAAATATCCCTGCCGCATAAACTGAAAACGACTGCCTGGCTGAGCTGTTTTGATACTTGGTTCCACTAAGCAAGCTGTCAAAACTTCCAGGGAATCAGGGTTTAGCGTATCGACGAAATCCTTAGCCTCTTCTTCCTGATCCTGCTGAGCAGTCAACAGGTAATCATACAGACGAACCTCGGCTTTTGCGGCATGAGCTGCCGATACCCAGTGCAGCACACCCTTAACCTTGCGGTTTACCGTACCGCTGCCGCTCTTGGTATCCGGGTCATACGTACAATGGACTTCCACAATCTCGCCGGTTTGCTCATCTTTGATCACATGCTCGCATTTAATTATATAGGCATGTTTGAGCCTTACTTCCGCCCCGGGTGTCAAGCGGAAATATTTTTTCGGCGGGTTCTCCATAAAATCGTCCTGCTCAATATACAGTTCCCGGGTAAAAGGCAGTGTCCGCGAGCCCATCTCAGGATTTTCCGGATTGTTCTCGGCTGTCATTTCTTCCACTTGTCCGTCCGGATAATTATCAATAATAATTTTAAGTGGTTTAAGCACTGCCATAACACGCGGCGCTTTGGTGTTGAGATCTTCACGAATGCAATGCTCCAGCAAAGCAATATCCACCGTACTGTTGCTCTTAGCCACACCAATCCGGTCGCAGAAATCCCGGATGGCTTCCGGCGTATAGCCTCGCCGCCTTAGGCCCGAGATTGTCGGCATGCGCGGATCATCCCAGCCGCTGACATAGTTTTCTTCCACCAGACGGCGCAGATAGCGCTTGCTCATAATCGTATTGGTCAGATTCAGCCGGGCAAATTCAATTTGCTGGCATTTATAGATTTCCAGCGCCTCCAGGGTCCAGTCATACAGCGGCCGGTGGTCGGCAAACTCAAGCGTACAAATGGAATGGGTCACGCCTTCCAGCGAATCGGAGATTGGATGGGCATAGTCGTACATGGGGTAGATACACCATGTATCGCCGGTCCGGTGATGAGGTGCGCGGATAATGCGGTAAAGCACCGGATCACGCATATTAAGATTGGGAGAGGACATATCAATCTTGGCCCGCAGCACCCGGCTCCCTTCCGGAAATTCGCCCAAACGCATTTTTTCAAATAAGGAAAGATTCTCTGCCACACTGCGGTTGCGGTACGGACTTTCTTTGCCCGGCTCTGTCAGGGTGCCGCGATACTCTCTCATTTCCCCGGCAGACAAATCACAAACATAGGCTTTGCCTTTTTTAATAAGCTCAAGGGTTAATTCATAAATCTTCTCAAAATAGTCGGAAGCGTAAAATTTGCGGTCATCCCAGTCAAAACCCAGCCATCTTACGTCTTCCTGGATGGAGTCTACGTACTCAACATCCTCTTTTGTCGGGTTGGTGTCGTCAAAACGCAGATTGCATTTACCACCATATTTAAGCGCCAAACCAAAATTCAAACAGATTGATTTGGCATGTCCAATATGCAGATAGCCATTGGGCTCCGGGGGAAAGCGCGTATGTACCCGGTTGCCGTATTTACCTGTCTTATTATCTTCATTGATGATAACTTCAATGAAATTAGCAGGCATAGCAGCATTAGCAGCAGTTTCTTTGTCCATATCTTTACTTTCGTTATTCATGCAGATCCTCCTTAGGGTTGTCCACCATTCTATATCCTTACATTATACAACATTCCCGGCCTTTCCAAAAGCGACAAAGGGCCAACAATGAGATTTTTTGCAGTTTCTTATAGGTATTTTGAGTAATTTATTAAGCAAAAATCCCTAACCGCAACAGGTTAGGGATTTTTGCCGTCAAAATATACTTAAATCTTGAATTTAAATACAGCCTGCTGGAGTTCGGACGCCATCTGGGCCAGGCCGGCAGATGCGGCGGCAATTTCCTCAACACTGGCATTTTGTTCCTGGCTGGCTGACGCCACCTGTCCGGCACCGGCAGCATTAAGGCGCGCTGCATCGGCGATACCATGGATGGCATTTTCCACCTGAGTACTGCGCCGTTGCTGTTCTTCTGTCAGCGCCACAATCCGCACCACTTCGTCCCGGACATTTTTCACGGCTGTGTAGATTTCTTTAAAGGCAATGCCGGAACTTTCCACAACCTGTACACCGGCAGCGACTTCACGGCCACTTTTGTCAATGGCGGTAACGGTTTCCACCGTATCGGCCTGAATGGCCTGAATAATACCGGCAATCTCGCGGGCAGCTGCGTCAGACTGTTCGGCCAGCTTACGCACTTCATCGGCAACTACGGCAAAACCGCGTCCCTGCTCACCCGCCCGGGCGGCCTCAATGGCGGCATTAAGCGCCAGTAAGTTAGTTTGACCGGCAATACCGGTAATAACGTCGACAATTTGTCCAATTTGCCGGGACTTTTCACCCAAAGCATGAATCTTCTGGGTTGCCTGGCTCACATCATGCTGAATTTCATTCATTTTAGTTACAGCCATACCGATTTGTTCGGTACCGGTTTCCGCAGCCCGTTCGCTTTGCTCAGAGGCGGCTGCCACCGAGTGAGCGGCTTTGCTGGTAGTAACAATGGCCTCAACCATATCCTTGATAATATGGGCTGAGTTATCGGCCAGCGTTACCTGGTTATTTGCACCTTCAGCCACACTTTGAATGGTGATGGCAACTTCCTCGGCAGCTTTGCCCACTTCACCGGAAGAGGCAGCCAATTCCTGGGAAGAGGCAGCAACCGTTTCAGCGGTAGACGAGGTTTTGGCAGCAAGGGTCCGCAGCGCGGCTATCATTATATTGAAGGTATCGGTAAGTTTGTTGATTTCGGTCACACCTCTAACCTCGATGGTGTGAGCCAGATCGCCTTCAGCCACCAATTCTGCGGCAATACCGAGCTTTTCCAGCGGATTGGCAATACTGCGAGCCACATAGTATGAAGCAATGAGCGCGATAAGAATGGCAAGCAAAACAACTGCAGCAGTTGCCGCCGCCGATTTGTACACGACTGCCATTACTTCTTTGATGGGCTCATGAACAATAACGCCCCATTTATTCTGGGCAATTGGTGAAAAAACAGTAATGGACTCTTCCCCGCGGGTGGAAGTGGCTTCCAGAGCGCCATTTTGTCCGTCAATCACCTTGGCAACATAATCATAAGTAGCAAAGGATTCTTTTTTCAGAACCCGCTCCTTGTCAGGATGGGCAATAATGGTTCCCTTATTATCGACAACATCCACATAACCGGTATGACCAATCTGCACTTTGTCAGCAATGTCCCAGATGGACTTGAGGCTGACGTCGGTAGCTACCACCCCGATAATCTGTCCGGCACTATTTTTAACCGGTGAAGAAACGGTAATACAGGGTGCATTGGTAAAAACGGAAATGTACGAATCGGTAATAAAAGTGATGCCTCGCATGGCTTCTTTAAAATAAAGCCTGTCACCACGATTGGCCAGGGTTCCCGAGGTTCTGGCGATTTGCATGCCTGTCTTATCCATAACGACGATGAGTTCATAGTTTGGATTCTGTTTCTGCGCCGCTAATATCAATTCTTTAACAGCCACAGGATCCATTGATTTGGCGGTAGGAGACTCGGCCAGAATATCATTCACAATCCTCGCGTCGTCCACCACACGGGCAATTTCATTGCCTATCTGCTGCGCAGTATTGCGATTTGATACCATTGTTACTTCTTTCAAGGATTGCGCATTTATGTAGCCGCTGATGATCCCGCTGATACAGACCGGAATAAAGGCAAACAAAACAAATAGGACAATTAATCTGACTTTTAAACTATTAGCACTAATCAACAATTCGCCCCCCTTTAAGTTAATAATCTCTCCCAAATATACATATGGCAGTTTAATTATAACCTTTGCCTTTATTTTCATCAATTGACATTTGTCTAAATTTTGAACAAATTTACTGTAGAATTTTGTTGGGTTTCGTAGTTTATTACTACTGCTGCTTTTTTCCCTGTTTGGGAAATTATTCAGGCAAAAGCCAAGCTGTTGTTGCACATTTTTTACAGCTTGCTTTGTCTATTTACCGGCAAGCAAAACCGCACAGTCGTACCGCCGTTCAGACAGCTATCTATCGCAATGCTGCCGCCGTGCCGCTCAACAATCCACTTTACAATCGGCAGTCCCAGGCCGGTTCCGCTGTCTTCTCTTTTATGCCGCGCCGGGTCTACCTGATAAAATCGCTTCCATATTTTTTCCTGCTCTGCCGGAGCAATGCCAATGCCGTTGTCTGCAACACTCCCCTGAATCCCACCGTCTTCCCGCTTTAGCGTAAGCCGGACCCAGCCGTTATCGCGGCCATAACGAATGGCATTCTGGCAGAGATTTAACAGCAGCCGCATCATAGAAGTTTGATCAGCCATTAACATAAGGTCTGGCTCAATATCGGTGCAAATAGTAATATTCCGCTTGCGGGCTGCTATTTCCATTTCCTCGACCACCATTTCAGCCACTTCGCTGAGGTTAATCATTTCAAATTCGAGATTGTCCGTACGATGGTCAGCTCGTGCCAATAAAAGCAAAGCAGAAATCAATGAATTCATTTTTTCCGCCTGCTGCAAAATCACCTGTATGGCTTCAGCCGCCTCCTGCCAATTATCTTTTTGCGCCAGTGCATATTCAGCGTGCGTCATCATGACAGTAACAGGCGTTCTCAGCTCATGCGACGCATCTGCGGTAAACTGCTGTTCCGCTTTAAATGACATTTCCAGTTGGTCCAGCATATGATCAAACGTTTGCGCAAGCTGATAAATTTCATCCTGGCTTCCTGTCAGGTGAATACGCCTGGATAAATCGCCGCTGCTTTCAATTTCTGCCGCTGTTCTTTGGATCAGAGTGACAGGCTGGAAAGCATTTTGGGTAATCAACCAGCCTCCGTACCCGGCAAGCAACACTAAAAAAGGAAACAATACCATACAGACAAAGAGAATCTGGTTGCGTGTCTCATAGGCCGGACTTAACGATACCGCACCGCGAACCCATATACCTTCCTCGCCTTTGGCTGTTATATACAGGTCGTAAACCAGCCATTGACTCCCGTCCACCTTAACTGTCTGCACTTGCTCGGATTGAAAAGGCACCGCCGCCGGCAGTCCGGCAGGCAACTGTCCGGCAAAAAGGGTTTGTTCTTTAGTGTACAAGGAAATGAGTACCCCATCATCAAAAAAATCAACATCATTTACATCTATCGAGCCATTTGTATAATTGATATCCTCTGCCACATCATAAACTTCGTCCTGCAACTCACGCTGCACTCCCTGCACCAGGACCTTGTCGGTACCAAAAACAATTCCCGCCATAATAACAGCGAGAATAAAAATAATCAGTCCGGTGTACCAGCACGTAATCTTTACTTTTATTGATAGTGGTTTCATAATCTCTCCTGCAGCACATAACCGGCCCCCCGGACGGTATGAATCAATTTAAGGTCAAAGTCGTCGTCAATCTTTTTACGCAAATACCGGATATAAACGTTGATGACATTGGAAGAGCCGGAAAAATCATAATTCCAGATATGTTCCTCAATCTTTTCCTTCGATAAAACAATGCCCTGATTGCGGATTAAATACTCCAGTACGGCAAATTCCTTGCTTGATAAGGAAATTTGTTTCTCCCCTCTTGTTACTGTGCGGCTGCTGAAATTTACCGTTAAATCGGCCACACATATCGTGTCTGCACGAACATTGCCCGGCCGGCGCATAAGAGCCCGAATCCGGGCCAGCAATTCGTCAAAAGCAAACGGTTTTATCAAGTAATCATCCGCACCGGCGTCAAGTCCTGTTACCCGGTCCTCAATATTATCTTTGGCAGTAAGTAAAAGAACAGGGGTTATCAGGTCTGTTCGGCGGAACTTGGCCAGCAAGGAAATCCCGTCAAGTCCGGGCAGCATCCAGTCCAGGATAATAAGATCATATTGCATCGCTGCCAAATAATCTTGTGCTTCCCACCCATCCGCAACAGCGTCGACAGCATAACCCGACTGTGCCAGCCGCTTTTTGAGCAGTTGCTGTAAATCACTCTCGTCTTCTACCAGTAAAATACGCATAACAATCTCCCTAGTAAATTCTGCTAAAATTATACCATAATTTTTAACAATAAAATTCAGATTGGCGTTTAAAAATTAATCTTACTTTAATGTTCATCAATTATATTTAATATAAATCAAAACATGGAGGGGTTATATATGATGAAAACAAACAAGAAAAAAATACTGGGCGTTATGCTTGCATCACTGATTTCATTTGGCACCGCAACCACGGCTTTAGCAGCGGTCACGGCTGATTCGGCACAGGAAATAGCAAAAAAATGGATCCCGGCAGGCGCCGTCCATGTCCTCACCGAAGATGACGTTACTGCCTATGAGGTAACCTTTTTTGATAATGCCGCTAAAATAAAATATGAAATTGAAATCGACAAACTGACCGAGAAAGTTACCGAGGTAAAAACAAAACTGACAAACAGCCATGGCAGCAACACCATCAGCCTGAGCAGAAACGATATTACCGAAATTACGTTAAAAGAATTCCCGGATGCGATAATCCGTAAGATGCGCCTGTCTTCCGACGACGGCTACCAGGTATATGAAGTAAAATTCACTACAGACACTATGCGGGGAGAGCTGGAAATTAATCCGGAGACCGGCGTCATTCTGGAAAGAAAATTAAAGTATTAGAAAAAAGGAAGCTTTGCTACGGCAAAGTTTCCTTTTTTTAGTATACCTGTTACAACGATTTTCCCAGGCTAATATATTTTTTAAAAAAGAGGTACTATTTGGAATATCGAAAAATACCAAAAGCTAATAATAAGGTCAGCACCCTTGGAGTCGGCGGAAATATATAAAACCTATTGACTTAGAGGTAACTTAAAGTTGTATTGTAAAATGTGAAACAATACTTCCAGAATCATCAGCCAGAAAATTTCATGAGGTAGATATATTATGCAATCGAATACAAAGTACCAACTATCGAAAAAAGGGAGCTGGCGGCGCTGGGTCCTGCTCAGTATTGCAGTCGTTTTTCTTGGGATAAACGGAGCTGGCCTCTATATCGGAAATATCATTTATAAAGAAACAAGTGTCTTACATTCCCATCTTAATGGAAATAACGGCACGCTCAAACAAATCTTAGAAACTGGCAAACAAGAGAGTAAGTGGGAAGATACCACCATTGTATCCCGCTTTGGCTATCCATTGTCTGCCACATATATTCCCAATCCCCAAACTACAGATAAAACCCTTATCTTCCTGCATGGCTTTAGCGAAAGTCGCGCTGTCGGTCTAAACTATTTGGATATTTATCTCAATTACGGCTTTAATCTTCTGCTTATTGACTTGCGGGCTCATGGCGAAAGCGGCGGTAATTCGGTCACCTGGGGCAATTATGAAAAATATGATCTTGATCAGTGGGTGGATTGGGTTGGCAACCGTCCCCAAGGCATGATCGGTGTTCATGGAATTTCCATGGGCGCAGCGACCGCACTCATGCATGCTGAGCTCAATGAAGCCAATAAGCGCGTGGCTTTCTATATTGCCGATAGTCCCTACTCTGATTTTGAGACGTTATTAGCGTTACAAATGGAGCGGCGGCTGAATCTTCCGGGAAAAGTGCTGACAAAACTGTTACTGCCATACGCAAATGTTGTTGCCTATTTCGATGCCCGCTTTACTTTCCGTCAGGCATCCCCGATCCGGTCAGTACGTAATATAACCACGCCGGTTCTCTATATTCATGGTGAAGCTGACAAGCTGGTTCCTGCTTCCATGTCGCTGGAGCTTTATCATGCCACCAAAGGGCCCCGGCAAATATATTTGTTTGCAAACGCCGGGCATGTAACGGCCATTTTTAATGACCGCTATCAGTATGGCGGAATAGTTCGGAAGTTTGTCCAAACAATTGAGCAGCCTGGCTAGTAGTCTGCCAAGTCTAAAGCCGCAGGATGAATAGTGACGTGGATTACGTTTCAACAGGGCTCCTTTTTTTAGTCTGGCCACTTATAGCAGATTTTCTTCCAGCAGGCCTTGTTCAAACAACCTGTGAATCGAAGACGCTACCGCCAGAACATCCTGGCGTTGAGCTGCAATTTCCTCCAGTACATCTCCTACGGTCAGGTTTCCCTGTGCGATGAACCGGCCAAGCTGAACCAGTTGAGGAGCGCCTGTCAGCTTATGCAGCCGATAAGCGCTGTGAAGCTCGAACCCTTCCGGCAAAGAGGTAAGCACCAGGTCTTGCCGAAAGGCCAGCGTGTCCGCCGGCGTCATATGCTCAGGCATACAGGTTTCTATGGTCTTGACAATAAAACCATCCAGTTCCGCCGCAGTCGCAAAACTGCCTTCAGCGTGGACACGGTAGCCCAAAGGCCAGCGCTCCGACGGCGGGCAGGGACTGATCAGGCGTACCGAGCGCTCTACCATGTTTATCAGATAACCGGACAGACAGCAAATGGTATGGGTAGTAACGAATTTGGCCTGAGAATCGGCCGGAACGGCCCGGCGGTTACGGCCCGAACGGGCCATAAGCCGGGACCAGGTGTCCGAATGCTGCAGGATAAGCTCTGTCAAAGCCAAATCCTCGGCGGAAAACTCCTGATGCACCCGGCGCAGAAGCTCGGTTGAATGAATGGAAAAGCGATCCGCTGACGTGACATGTTCACGGCGGAACCGCAGCAATTCCCGCGTCCAGTCAAGCTTGCGCAGCGGGGCTGCCGTGGTGGTCTGCGGACAACTACCTGTTTTCTTCCAATAATCGCCCAGAAACTTGAAATAATCAGAGTTATCACTTGGCTCGGTCGCCCAATAACACAGCCCAATCCCGACTGTAGTACCGAGGCGCGCTGCCACTACATCAAGGACAGTCTGCCACAGCCGGGCATTCTCGTCAGTATACATAAACACTGCCTGCAGGGGTTCAGCCGCAAGACCGCAAAAAGAGCAGCCCATGGAACACCCCTTGCTCAATTCAAATGCGGCGGTCGCATGAACAATGGCCGCATTAGTTTCCTGGCCCAGCTGGCTTTGGCAGCGGTTTACCTGACGCTGGCGC
Organism: Sporomusa sphaeroides DSM 2875; assembly: GCF_001941975.2. Classification (NCBI taxonomy): domain Bacteria; kingdom Bacillati; phylum Bacillota; class Negativicutes; order Selenomonadales; family Sporomusaceae; genus Sporomusa; species Sporomusa sphaeroides. The sequence continues at coordinate 2,921,198 of NZ_CP146991.1, forward strand.
CAGGCATTAAACCGGTGGCTGGGGCTTTCTCCTCCCCGCTGACGCAAAAGCTCCCGTACCCCGGCGGCCGCCTCGCAATAACGCCGCCACAACAGCGCCTGCGGCTTGTCCGCCAATTCCGCGGTTGAAACTTCCTTCAGCATAAACAGTTCCGGGAACAATACCGCCAGTTGCTCTGGCTCCACACCGGCTATTCCCCTTGCCCGCAACAGGGCTTCACACCCGGCGGCGTTCTCCTGCAGCGCCACGTAAAATTCCGGATCCCCAACGACACACTCAAAGAAGCGTTTGATATGAGGAATCAGCCTTTTTTCGGCCGCGTTGATTTGGGAATTAAAATCTCCGCAAAAGTGCAGTTCGTGCATACTACATCACCATCCCCCTGATAAGTCGCCGTTTATCTGCAAACCGGCCCGGGTGCTGATAGCGCCCGGGCCGCAAAAATCAAGGTCTTTTAAATCACAATTACCTTTCCTAATACCAGAGAGACACCGCCAGCCACCTTGTCCAGCTGTTCCTCAGACAGTTCAGCCGATTTGACACCGGCTTCCAGCTCAGCAACCGTAAAATTATAGCCCTTGGCATTGGCATAGGCCACAATTTTCGCCAAATCATTACCGGCTTTCGTTACCTCTTCCAACATTTCCTTGTTCTCCTTAAGGTCTTTGTTAAAGCGTTGGATTTCACTCATTATTCATTCTCCTCCTTTATATTTGGTTAAGGGATGCCCTTCCCCAAGACCCTGCCAGGAAATAGCGAACCAGGGAAGCAGCCATCTCTACCAGTAAATACGTTGCAGTGCAAATTCTATTACACAGGCTGACCAATATTTTTCGTGTGCAAAAACAAGCGCAGCCTCCCCTCGGAGGATTAGCTAGCTTGTTACACTGTTAGCGGCAGCAGGGGCACTTCCCCTGCCTCCCACCCTCACTCGCCCCACAGCGGGGACAAACAGTTCCCACTCCCGCTCCGGCGGCAGTCACAAGCTCCAGCTCTGCTTCTGTCAATTCGCCCTCCGGCCTGCCGTCGTCAGCCACAGCGGCCAGGCTGACGGTATCTGTCGGCGACAGCCTGCCCAAGAGCTGTTGCCGCAAACTCTCCCTGATTTTGCTGTTGCTGCTGAGATCAGCGGCAACCATACTTTGGGCCAGCCTGATGAGCCCGGCTAGCTCACCGTCTGCTACCGGCCCGAGGTCTGTTTCCCCTGCCAGGATCCGGTCCAGATAGGACAAGAACAGTTCAGCCTTAGTCCCTTCCGTCATCAATACTCAACCCCCTGGCTTTCCAGAATCAGGCGCAGCCGCCGCATAGCCCGGAACAGAATAACGCCTGTATGGCTTTCGCTGATGCCGATAAATCCGGCAATTTCCCGGTTAGAAAATTCGCTCCAAAACTTGAGGGCAATAATTTCCCGTTCCCGCTGAGATAACGAGGCCAAAGCCTCCCGCAAATGCTGCCGAAGTTCACGGGTAACCGCCTTGTCTTCAGGCCCCGGCCGGGAGTCGGAAAAGTCGGGGATTGCCTCCAGAGAGGTGACTGGCCGTGAGTTCCGCCGATAATAATCAATCACGGTGTTGCGGGCTATAGTGAAGATCCATACCGGCAAAGAAGCCTTTTCCCTCTGATAGCGGTTCAGGCTGGTAAAAAGCTTGACAAAGATCTCATTGCTCAAATCGTCTGCGTCATGATAGTTGCTCACCCGGTAAAGGACATAATGGTATATCCGCGGGAAGTACTCCCGGTAAATTTCGTCAAAAAACCGGTGACTATCATTATCCGGTGTAAGCCATGCCCCCTCCTCCATTTGCGTCAGCCTGACCATCCTCCCACAGTCCTCCCCCAACCAATATTCCCAGCCTGCCGCACCGGTTTACTCATCCGGAAAACGCCTTGCCTTACTGTATTAATTATAAAAAAGTGGCTACCACCAAAACTGCCGCCAGTCGCCATTTCCTCAACAATCACCGCCAGATTTCGACTCAGTCTGTATTGTCCGCTGCAAAGAAGCGGGAAATTTGTCTTGCCAACCGGAATTCGGCTCGATATTATTCGAAACTTCGCTTATAATGAAAAAAGAAGTTACCCCGGAAAAAGGCCGCGCAGGCCGTGAAGGAGGCAAACAAGTTTGCAATATATCACTCCCAAAGAGGCCGCAGCAAAGTGGGGGATATCCCAGCGCCGGGTCCATACTCTCTGCCAGGAAGGCAGGATCAGGGGTGCGGAACGTCATGGCTGGACATGGCTGCTTCCCGAAACAGCAACCAAGCCAAACGATGCCAGAATCAAATTAGGCCGTTATGTCAGACAAAAAAATAAGCTGCCGCTTTTGCCGGCAGGTGACGGCATCATTTTTCGTTCGCGCCTGGTAGAGAAAGTCCGTCCTTCCGGCAGCAAACTTACCTATATTCATGCCGGCGCAGGGTATGGCAAAACCACGCTGATGCTGCAATACGCTCAGGGCCGGAATGATGTGGTCTGGCTGCCCCTGGATGACAGGGACAGTGATGCGCCATATTTCCTGGGCCATTTGGAGTCATCCCTGCGGGAAAAGCTGGGGAAATTCGAATTTTATGCCGCCGACTATATTCCCTTTGTTCACAGTGAGCGGTTAGCCTCCATCCTGTTGCCTGCCCTGTTGGCGGCCATCGGCCAGCGAAGAGTGTCAATCCTCATGGATGATGTGCATATGATTCATAACCCTGCCATCACCGTCTTACTCACGGCCTGGGCAATGGCCTGCCCGCCCACGCTCTCCCTGATCATGGCCAGCCGCCATGAACCGTGGGATGGGCTGCTTCCCTTGAAGCTGACCGGCAAAATGGCCGAATTTTCCCAGCAGGATTTATGCTTCAGCAGTGAAGAGGCTGAACAGCTTTTAGGTTTTGGGGATGATGCCATCTATAGGGCCACCGAAGGCTGGACGCTAGGCCTCCAATCCTACCGTCTGGCTGCAAAGGGCGGCAGGTCCCTTCCCGCAGCAAGGCTCTATGCCGAACAAGACCTCTACCGCTATCTCTTGCAGGAGATCATAGCGCAGCTGCCTGCCGAGACCCAGTTTTTTTTGAAAGCTACCGCCGGTCTGCCTGTGCTGGACCCTGCCTTCTGCGATATCCTCCTTGGCCTCGGCAACAGCCGGGAGCTATTCGAGGGCCTTGTCCTGCGCAATATCTTCACAGAGCGCCATGCTGGCTCAACCTACCGCCACCACGCCTTTTTCCGGGCTTTTTTGCAACAAATTAGCGAGGGACTGGACCAAGAAACCCTGAAGAAAGCCCAGACTTTCTGTTACGAAAGCGGGGATTACGCGCAGGCCGCCGAGTATGCCCTGCTGCTTGAGGACAGCCGGGCAGTTCAGAATTGCCTCGGCGCCATGCTGGCCCTGCCTTTTGCCTGGAACCATAACCAAGGCCTGAGAAAATATTTTGACTTTCTCGAAAAACACGCCGCCGAATTGTCCCCCCGGGTTATGCTGGCTAAAGGCATGGTTTTATCCGATCTGGGAGATTTTCATCAGGCAGAAAAATATTTACGAACCGCTATTGACCGTTTAAGCGGCAATGAGCAAAGCCTCTACCGGTACGCTATGACCCATATGGCCAGAGTGCTCCGCAACAAGGTTTCTTTCGGGGAAAGCACCCGCTGCCTTGACAGCCTACTGCCTTTGCCGCCGGACGCACCCATGCAGGATTGGTACGCTGTGGTCATTGAAAAAATCTACAATCTGACCATGACTTCCCGGCTTACCGAGGCGCTGGAACTGACCATGAGCATGGTGGAGCAATGCCTGAGCAGGGGAGAACTCGGAGTGAAGGCATGGTTTGAACGCTATCTGACAACAGTTTATTTTTATCTTGGGGATTACAAAAGCTGTCTGCAGGTTTATGAAAAATCGCTCTCCATTCCCCGTGAGGAGCAGGACTGGCTATTGCGCCACAGTGTAGGCGCCTATGCGGCCAAGGCTTACCAGATTACTGGCCGGGAAGAGAAGGCGCTGCCCTTGCTGGACGCAGAATTGACACGTTTAAAACAGCTGGGATTGTATGAAGAGTACAGCATACATTATCTCCTTTATGTGGAAGTCCTCCATGCAGAAGAGCTGTTGAAATGTTATTGCGGTCTGCCTTTTGATTTTTCCATTATTGACCAGCCTCTCAGCCTGGCGAAGGAATATGCCGTGCTAAACCGCAGCACCCGCGATCATTATCTGTTCATAAATATCTGGAAGCTTTGCGCCGGCTTGCTGGCACAACCGGAAAAGGCCGGTCAGTCGATCAGTGAAATTCTCACTCTCCTGGAAAAGACTACGCCTTTTTTCCAGTCGCTGGCCTATGGGCGCATGGCCAATGCGCTGGACACGCTGGGGCTGGATAGTGAGCAGTGCAAGCACTTTTTCCATCAATCCATCCGGATTGGCGAAGATATTGGCAGCTATGCCTACGCTGCCATCGCCTATGGAAGACTGGCGGCAATTTACCTGCGGGAAGGTAAGCCGGAGACAGCCAAAGAATGCACCCGGCACTTTTTAGAACTGTCCCGCAAAAATGCTCACCGCTATTACCTGCGCTTCAAACCCCTGTTTGCTCCGGTCCTCAAACTGGCTGCTGAATGTGGCATTACACCTGAATTCACGCAGGAAATGCTGTCCTATGGCGGCTATACCGTGGAACGGGTTTATCTGCATACCCTTGGCACTTTCCACATCGCCCCCGCCTATGACAGGACAAGCCGGGTTAAAATCCGTACGCAAAAAGCGCGTGAGCTTCTGGCCTATTTACTGGAATACCGCGAGGGGGTTACCAGGGAGCAGATTTGCCGGGATGTATGGGAAAATAGCGAGGCCAATGCCGCCAACCTGTTCCACACCCGCCGGGGCGAAATCCGGCAGGCTTTCGAAAGCCTGGAAGCAACCAATCCGGTTGTGTATGAAAAGGGCATATATCGCCTGAACCCGGAGGAAATTATCTGCGATCTTGATCGTTTCCGGCAGGCAGCGGCAAAATTCCGGCAACAGCCCGGACCTGAAACTGCCCTAAAGGTGGTTGACGCTTATACCGGCCGATATCTGGACGATATGGAAGCGCTATGGGCCGAAAGTACCAGGCTGGAGTGCGAGGACAGCTTTCTGGAGGCGGCCGAAACCCTGCTGGCAAGTTATCGGGCAGCGGGGAAAAAGGGCAAGGCCATGGAACTGCTCCGACGCTGTACGGCCTTGAGCTACCACGGACATACAGTACTTTAATAATCCGCCAAGCCGTACCCCATCCTATGACTTTGGCTTTGGCGAGCTACCGGTCTTTATAACGGCAAGAACAGGTAAAAAAACTATAAAAAAAGGAACTCCTTCGAAGGGATGTTCCTTTTTCTTACTGCATAGTATAAAGTTCTACGCCATCTGCCGGTGAGCCAGCGCGGAAAATAAGCCTTTTTCTGTCATCAGTTCAGCATACGTCCCATGCTCCACAATCTCGCCCTTATCCAATACATAAATAACATCAGCGTTGATCACCGTGCTCAGACGGTGTGCCACAACAATGCGAGTGGCTTTCAACCTGCTAAGGCTTTCTGTTACCATGGCCTGCGTCCTGTTATCTAGCGCGCTGGTAGCCTCGTCAAACAGGATAATCCGCGGCCGGTGGACAATGGAACGGGCTATCAGGATTCGCTGCCGTTGACCGCCGGAAATATTCGAAGCCCCTTCGCTGATTATGGTGTGCATCCCCATTGGCATAGTACGGATATCCTCAGCCAGCCCCACCATTTCCGCCGCCTGCCAGGCATCATCGGTAGTCAGCGGTAACGAACCGATAATATTGGTGAGAATATCACCAGCCATCAACTGGCCATTTTGCAGCACAACTCCCATCTGCGCCCGCACAGAGGCTACGTCCACTTCCGCCAGTTCCTGGCCATCATAGTAAATGGAGCCTGTCTCTGGTTTTTCAAACCCCAGCAAAAGACGCAGCAGTGTAGATTTGCCACTGCCGGAAGACCCCACAAGGGCAATACATTGTCCCGGACGCACATTCATGGATATATTATGCAGTACCGGAGGCAGGTCGGGGGCATAGCGGAACGAGACATTGCTGATCTCAATTCGGCCGCTCAATTCGCCGGCCTCAGCCTTATCCTCGCTTGTTTCGGGTTCAGTCTCCAGAACAGGGCGCAGCCGTTCCATTTGGGGCACAAATTCAAGCAGATTGGTGCTCACTGATACCAGTCCTGTCAAGGTGGCGTTACATCCGGCCAGCGCCGCATGAAAAGCCATAAATTGAGGAAAGGTTATGAAGGCTGCTTGCGTTCCGATTCCTTGCTCAAGCCAGTCCAGCGTCAGCCAGAAAACCAGCATGGTTAACAACACCGGCTGCAGGGTGTTGACGATTTCCAGCCAATTGGACTTCCAGCGAAAATCCCTGTTCCATTTCCATTGCTCGCCAAACTTCCGGGACCATAAATAAAAAGCCTGGGCTTCCGCCCCTTGCATCCGGAATTTGCTCAAACCGTTAAATATCTGGAGTATTTGACCGGCTGTTTCGCCCGCCGCTTCTATCATCCGGCGCTTGGCTATCACCATCTGCCATTGGAGCAAGGTACTCACACCAAGGTAAACAAACCATACCGCCCCCGCCGCCAGGGTCAGCTTCCAGCTGTAATACAGCATGACCAGCAGTATCCAAAAAGAGAAAACCGCATTAAATAAAGCCGACACCGCCGAGTTGGAAAGCAAGGTGAACCATTGCGTGATACTATTCATGCGCTGAGCTAAATCACCGGCCTCATACTGCCGGAAAAAAGCAACCGGTAAGGACAAAAGACGCAGCCACAAAGCTGCCTCGACAACCAGCCGCGCCCGACTTTTACATCTCAACACAGCAATACTCCGGGCGAAAGCAACGCCGGCTGTGGCAAAAGCGGCCACTACCATAACCTGTACAACCATTACCAGGCCCTGGCGGTCATTAACGGGGATAATATGTTCAAAAATAGTCTGCGTAACAAAAGGTAGCAATACCGGAACAACACTAGCTATCATACTGATAAGGACAATCGACCATACATCACTGGACCAGCACTTTTTGAACATGAAGCTCAGCAAGCCGGATAAACCAAGTGATTTCCCGGGCAACCCGGCATATATTGTATAAGCAATAAGGTCAAGGCTGCAGGTGGTCTCTTCCCCGATCACTGTCATTTCCTTGCTGTCGGGATCAAACAGGCGGTATTGGGACGGCGACCCCGGCAACAACGCTACCAGCCGCCGTTCCGGTCCCCGGAAACCAATCAGTGGACCATTGTCCCGCCTTTGCCAGCCCGGTTCCAGACATACCTGACGCACCTGCATCCCGGACAAGCGGACAACTCTTCTCAGCATGGCAATATCCTGCCTGAGCGGGTCGGCTCCCGCCGGCAGACGCACCCGCCGTTCTGCGATGCCCAACCAGCAGGCCACAGCCCTTACCACCGCCAATACAGGAGAGTATGTGCCATCCATTGCCGCTACAGGCGACAATTCGGGCATATCGGTACGCAGCAGCTGATTGGCGGCACCGTACAATAGCCGTTCCCGCAACTGCCTTCTGGTCATCAACCGCTCGCTATCGCGCAATTCCTCGCCGGCAAACCAATCGGCCATCGAGGCTGCGAACAATTGATGACAGCGCTCCAATGGCTGCCAAAACAGCTGTGGCTTCTCCCTGCCCGCCGAAGAGAAAATATCTGCTGTGGACAATCCCTGGAGTACGGCAGCGGTTTCTACCGCCAGCGACACAGCTTCTCCCGGCGCTGACAGCGAAAAGCTCCTTGGTCCTGCCTGCATTTCCGGTCCGGCCAGCAATATCTCCAACCAGGTCTTAATCCCGGATACTATATTCTTCTGCCCGGATTCGCCGGTGTCACCAGCCCTTTGCAGAAACTCCGCCCGCGACAGGCAATATAGTCCGGCCTCTCTCGCGGCGCTCACTATAAGCCGGACCCCACCGTCCGGAGGCAAACCGAACAGGAGCTGCCCTTCCCCGGCCTGATCCAGAAAAAGCCGCCGGCAGTGCTGGCTATCCGCGGCAGTGACGGCATAGACATCCACCACGCCTTCACTCACCCACCATACCCTGTCCGGATCATCCAGCCACACAATCTGACTGTTATTTACTATTATTCGCGGCTCACCGGTCCTATTCGTTTCCCTGTCCATGCTTAACCTCCACGGTCACTATTAAAGCCAGCCTTTCACCCCTTCGGGCTCCTGCTGTGCCGCCGAAGGAAATTCAGTCCTGTCAGCGGCATCCTGTGCAACCAGCTGCCGATAAGGTCCGTCGACTGCCATCATTTCTTCATGCCTGCCACGCTGTACGACTTTACCGTGCTGCATAACGATAATTTCATCACAGTCCCTGATCGTACTCAATCGATGGGCAACCACCAGGCAGGCGCAGCCGCGGCGGCGGATATTACCCACGACCGTTTGCTCTGTCAGCGGGTCTAAGGCGCTGGTGGCTTCGTCAAGCACAAGCACAGAAGGGTTCACGGCCAACGCCCGGGCAAGCTCCAGCCGCTGCCGCTGCCCTCCGCTGAAATTCCGTCCTCCCTCTGCCACATTTGCCTCGTACCCGTTCTGTAATACGGCAATATCGTCGTGAATCGCGACATCCTTGGCGGCCCGCACAAGCTCATGCCGCGAAAGCGTAGCATCAAACAAGGAGATATTATCCGCCACCGTACCGGCGAACAGAACAATCTCCTGATCCACCGCCCCGACGGAGTTAACAACCACTTCCCGGGGAATGTGCCGGCGCGGCAGACCATCAAACAATACCTCCCCCAGCCACGGCTGATACAGGCCGCATACCAGCTTGGCCACCGTGGACTTGCCACTGCCTGAGCCGCCGACCAGCGCCACCCAGCGCCCCGGTTCAATCGTCAGGCTGAAATCTTCAACCAGGGGCGCTTCCGACCGGCTGTAGCCGAAGGTTACCTGCCTCAACTCCACATGGCCGGACAGCTTGGTCTTGCCACTACTCCACGAAGACTCATCAGAGTAGTTAGCCTGATCAATTGGATAGCGCGACACATCATCAAGACGCTGCATCTGCATTTGAGTCGTCTGCAATGACTGGCCCAGATTGAGCAGATTGTTCAGCGGTTCCTGAAATTTACCCATCAAATTCTGAAAAGCCATAAAAATACCGGCGGTCATCAAGCCGTCCATGATTTGAAAGCCGCCTACCGCCATAATAACGGCGGTATTCAAGCTGGTCAGAAATGCCGGCGCAAGCATCATCGTTTGGGAGGAAAGCTCAATTTTCTGCTGCGTCTCCAGCAATTTACTCTGATAACCCGCCCATTTATTGAAAAAATCGCCCTCATTGCCGCTGGCCTTTAAGGTTTCGATGGTCTGAATACCGGCGATGGCCATACCATAGGCTTTGGCCGCATCCTGCTGGATTTTCATCTGCTGCTCGGTCATCCAGCGAAACATCAGCAGGAGAATGCCCGCATTAATCAGGCTGAACACCATGCCGATAAGGGTCAGGGTAGCATTATATTGAAACAGCAGACTCAAATAAAACAGCGCTATCAGCACATCCAGGAACACGGTGGCCGCCTGGCCGGTCAATATCGACGCCACCGTTTCATTAAACTGCACCCGTGAAGCCACTTCGCCCCCGTAACGCTGTTGAAAAAACTCCATCGGCAGCCGGAGCAGATGCCAGAAAAAGCGGCTGGACTCCCCGATGGTAAGCGCGCCCTGCCAACGGGTAAGACACCAGGAACGCAGCCAGGTCAGCGCCCCTTGCAGCACCGCCGCCAGTCCCATAGCCAGCAGCAAACCGGCAAGCCAGTCCGTATGTTTAAGCGACAGGACATCATCCAAAAATACCTGACTGAACACCGGGATAGCCAGCCCGGGAACAATCAGCCCGGCACCTGTCAACAACGCAAAAGCCAGCGTTTTCTCCTGGCCATAAAGCCGTCTGGCCAAAACCGGAATAATCCCCCGCGTTGCTCCACCCTTTTGAAAACCCGGTCCGGGCTTCAACTGGAGCACTATGCCGGTAAAGGACGCGGCAAATTCCTCCCAGGTTACAGTCCTGTGGCCGGCTGCCGGATCATTCAGATAAACAAGTCTGTCTGTAAAACCTTCCAATACTAGAAAATGGTTAAAATTCCAGTGAATGATCAGCGGTAATTCCCTGTCCTGCAATCCCTCCGCGCTGTCACGGAAACCGACACCCTCCATTCCCAGATGCCGGGCGGCTTTCAAAATATTGCTGGCCTTACTGCCGTCACGGGACACGCCGCATTCCAGTCGCAGCTGCTCCAGGGGCAGGAACAGTCCGTAATAAGCGAGGACTATCCCCAAAGACGCAGCCCCGCATTCCACCGCCTCCATTTGCAAAACCGCCGGGGTTTTGACGCGTCGTGTTGCCGCCATAGTCAATCACTCCGCAGCCATTGGTTTAATTTCAAAAAAGCTTTGGCAATCGGTGCCTGTCGTTTCACCACAATATTGCCGGTGCAAGCTGTTCCTGCCGTAATCTTCTCCGGCGCACCATGAATGGAAGACCACAAATACCCCGTCTCGGTATCATTGTCCTTGATCAAATCAATCTGTACCTCCATGGCTGCACCGCCAGTTTGCTGCAACACCCAGGCGGTCAGCTCCTTATTGCCTGTCCAGTTGGTCATACTGTCAGCCAGAACAGGATAGTTGGATACTGTACGCACCTGGCCGATCAGACTGCCATATTCCGCAGCGTCCACGGAACCGGGTACAATCTGCGCCATCATCCCCGGCTTGATTTTCTTGCCCTCCAGCACTGGCACATACAGCAAAACTATCATTTCACCCCGTGCGGCTTCGTCGATACGCACACTCAACAGCGGCGTTCCTGGCGTCAACACATCGCCTACCCCATCTGCTATCCAATCGGCAACAATTCCTTCCACCGGGCTGAGCACCTGACTACTCCGTCTCAGTTTATCCTGGAGCTCATTTAAACTGGCTGCCAGATTCGCCATTTCCTTGCGGGACATAGCGATATTAATCTCCTGATTTATCCGGGCAATCTGCGCCTCTAAATCCGGCTGCTCCACCGTAGCCACAACCTGCCCGCGCTGTACCCGGTCACCGACTTTCACCCGTATTTCCGCCAGCCGTCCACCGGCATCGGAGCTGATATTGACCAGACCATCAGCATCAATGATCAAACCACTCCCGTTAACTTTGGTGGCCATCACACCGAAAACCGACCACATCAGGGCGGAAAATACCAGCAGCAACACCGTGGCTAGAGCGATCCAGGCCACAGGTGTGACCGGCGCAAATAACTTATCCAATTGCTCCGGTGAACGCAACTTTTCCAGCGCTTCCTGCCGGAATAATCCCTCAGTTTGTTCTTTCCGCATCGTTCGGTTGTCCTTTCTACGGCTGCTGTATTACCTGCACTTTCATGCCTGATGTGAACTCGGCGTATTTGCCGACCACCACAACCGTCTCGTTTTCCGCTAACCCAGCTTCCACTTCCACATATTCGTCATCCTGAATCCCGGTTTTGATCTGCCGTCGTTCCAGCCGGCTGTCCGGGCCGACCACCAAAACAAAAGGCTCCCTATCCCCGATTACGGCCTCCTGCGGCACAGACAATACCTGCCGTTTGTCTGTGCCATAAATTTTGACTTGATAATACATGCCTGTCTCCAGCAAGCCGGCGGAATTATCTATTTGATACTCCACGGTACGGTACTGGGCCGGCGTGTCTAGCGGCGGCGATACTTTCGCAAGCCGCAGTTCAAAATCATTGTCCCCACCGGCATGCCTGCCTTTTATCTGCGAAACATAGGCCATCTCCATCACTTCGCTTTTTTTCACCGCCAGCTTAAGGGTCCCTGCAAGCGGCTGCAATTGTTCCATGACCTCGCTGGCAACATGCTTGCGAAAATACAGGGATGTCTGTTCGCTAAGCATCACCAGCGAGTCCTCGGTACGCACCACCGCTCCCGGAGAATAATACACTTGCATAACATCGCCGTCACAGGGCGCCACGATTTGCTGCTTCCCCAGCCGGGTAATCAGTTCTCCGTGATATGCCCGGGCTGAGGCCAGTTCCCCTTCGGCAACCCTCAGGCTGGTGGACGCTTCATCCAACTGCTGCTGAGAAATAGCATTCTGGGCCGCCAGGGTCTGATATCGCCGCAAGGTATTATCCCATTTCACAACATTAGCCTCACAGGAGCGAATCTTGCCTTCCGCCTGCAGCACTGCCGACGGCAACACATCATTAATAATCTCACCCAGCAGCTGCCCGGTCCGTACCCGTTCACCCGGATTGACAAAGACTTGGGCCAGAGTGCCGTCAATCTCGAAATGTACGTCCTGCATTTTTGAGGAATAGATATTGACAACCGGAAAATAGACTACCGGCACAATATCCCGGAACGTAGCCGGGGCGCCTTTCACCCGGACATACTGGGAAGCCGCCATTTTCGCCACATGAATATTGCTGCTGGCATTGACATAAATACCATACCCTGCCAATAAGCCAATTAAGACAATTGCACTACCAAAAAACGCATAAGCGTATCGTTTCGTCACGGCCCTCTCTCCCTATAGAATATTGCCGGTTTATCTTTTCCGCCACGGTGCGTCGTCCCGCGTTAAGCATTAATCATAAGGTTAATACGTTGACACTTTGTTTCTATTACACGCTTCTCCAATATTTATATAAATTTGCAAATCCGGTAAGGCTCACCATGCCTCAACCTTTGAGAAAGGAAAAATATTGAACAAAAGCGGCTAACGAGAGTAGCGAGATAAATTTATTATTGACAAGTGAAACCAAATGGCATAATATGCAATTGTAACTATTGTACCAATATTGTACTTATTGGTACAATATTAATGAGGTGATATATTTGCGTAACCGAATTATTATGGCAACCGTTGAAGAAATTAATTTGCGGGGTTTCAAATTCACCATGAGTGATCTTACCAAGCGTCTCAGCATCAGTAAATCATCGCTGTATGAGCATTTCTCCTCCAAAGACGAACTAATTGCTACAATAGTAGCTATCGTGTTGAATGATTTCCGCAAACAAGAGGAAAAAATCTATACTTCACATTTACCGATTACGGAAAAACTGAAGGCGGCGCTGACCATCACACCAGAAACCTTCGAACCCTTTCATAACCGTGTGTACGATGATCTTCGTCTGACCTATCCCAACGAATGGAAAAAGGTGACTCTGTTTCGCCAGGAGCGTATGGACCGCCTGGCCAACCTGCTGAGTGAGAATATGAAGGCAGGTACTATCCGGCACGTGCATTTAGGGGTCCTTCAACAAATGATTATTAGCACCATAAACGACTTGATCAGCTACCGCTTTCTCGCCGATCATAATATGACCTATCCGGATGCTGTGACAGCAATGCTGGATGTAATGATCCATGGAATCATGGTTAAAGAATAAATTATAAGTAATAAGCCTTCTCTAAGTAAACGCGCTATCGGCGCGCTTTACTTGTACCTGTTTGTACCAATAGGTACATTTTTGGTACTTATAAGTATCAAGTTTCCCTTGCTTGCACCGTTCTCCCTATTCTTTTCGTACAAACCCGCAAAAGAAATACCCACCAGTCGAGCTGGCGGGCTAAAAAACAGTAAATACTAACAATCCTGTTGGGAGGAAAGAAAATGCTTACAATAAAAAAAAATGTTACCAAACGCTTTATGCGCGGTTTAGCCTATACCTTGCTGTTGATTATGTCTGTCACTCTGTTTGCCGGCTGTGGCAGCCGCGAGACAACTCCTGAAGTATGGGGCCGGGCCGAAGCCAAGGAAGTCGATATTAATTCCAAAATACCGGGGAGGATCGTCAGCCTGCTCGTCAAAGAGGGCGACCGTGTGACGCAAGGGCAGGTATTGGCCCATATTGACAACCGGGACATTGTCGCCCAGGTAAATCAGGCCAAAGCCAATATCAATGCCTTTAACGCCCAAGCCGTTCAGGCGGCTACGGTTACTGTGCTGCAGGACCAAACCGCCAAAGCCGCCCTACATACTGCCCAGGCACAATTAGAAAAAGCCCGGTCTGATTTAGCCCTGGCGGAAAGCGATTATAACCGCTACAGCGAACTGCTGACCTCAGAGGCCATCTCCAGACAATTATTTGATACCTACCGTACTAAATACCAAGCGGCTCAGGCGGCATACAGCCAGGCACAGGCCGGTGTGGCAACAGCGCAGGCCGGTCTGCTGCAAACCAATGTGAATGCCGCCAACGAAGAAGCTGTACGCAGTAAAGTGGCTCAGGCTCAGGCGGCTTTGCAGCAGGTGGAAGTATCGCTGGATGAAACCGAAATACGTGCTCCGTTTGACGGTATTATCACCGCCAAATATGTGGAAGAAGGCGCCATGGTCTCTCAAGGCATGCCGCTGGTAGCCATTCAGAACCCGGTAGACAACTGGGTTAATCTCAAAGTCAAGGAGACTGAGCTTTCACGCTATTCACTTCAGCAGCAGGTCAAAATCCAGGGAAGGGACAGCAAGCTCGTCTTAGACGGAACGATTATTGATATTAGCAAAAAAGCGGAATTTGCCACCTACCGGGCCACGAACGAACGCGGTGACAACGATATTATTACTTTCAATGTCAAAATTCAGGTCAATTCCGATAAGCTCCGTCCCGGCATGCGCTTCAAGCTGATGGATGGTGTAAATCGATGAAGCTCAGTGACATTATACGGTCTGAGCTGCGGGCGCTGTTTGGCTCCAAATCGCCTGCCGCCGTGCTGCTGTTTGGCATACCCATACTCTATAGTATTTTTTTTGGGTGCGCCTATAGCAGCAATGTCGTAAAATATGTGCCCACCGTCATTTACGATCAGGACCAGACAACAGCCAGCCGGACATTAATCCAAGCCTATATTGATTCGGAGAAATATGAGGTGGTCGCTCAGGTAAGGACCCAGGAAGAGCTGGAGCAGTTGCTGCATGAAAACAAAGCGCTGGTTGCCGTCTCCATTCCGCCCAAATTTGCGCAAAATATCAAACTGGGTATGGCTTCCGAAATTCTGATCCAAACGAACTCGACCAATGTCATGTTTGCCAATGCCGCAATCTCCTCCAGTCAGGAGATTATCCAGACATTTTCGGCGGCGACCGGCCAAAAGCTATTGGAAGCGCTCAATCAAATGCCGGCTCAGGCCCTGCACACCGCTGCCCCGGTCAAATTGGGAATAAGAATTCTCAACAATCCGACCATTGCCTACACTAATTTTATGCTGCCCGGCTTAGTGGCAAATGGCCTGCAAATCGCAATTCTATTAGTAGCAGGCACTTTGATCGTTAAAGAATACGGGAACCTTTCCCGCTGGCAAGGAACTTCGTCGACGACAATCGTTATCGGTAAGCTACTGCCCTGCTGGCTGTGCGCGATCGGTTCCTTTCTGGCATACTTAGCTGTTATCATCCTCTTTTTCAATGTATCGTACCGGGGAGGAGTTTTCTTCGACCTATTCTTTTTGGGCGCTGCCTTTACCTTTCTCGTTGTCAGCATCAGTCTTTTCTTTTCCGCCATTGTCCGCAATGAAGTGGAAGCCTTGCAGATGCCGTTACTGTATATTATGCCCGGACTGTTGTACAGCGGCCTCAGTTGGCCCGCTTGGGCGATGGGTGATTTTGCCCGGGTCTTTTCCGCCTTCATGCCGCTCACCTACATGGCAGACAGCCTGCGCGATTTGCTGCTGGCAGGCTATTCACCGGCCCTGCTGCAAAATATCCTGATTATGTTTGCCGGCGGCAGTGTCCTCAACCTAATTACCATGCTGGTCTTTAACCACCGCCGGAAAAAGCTCCGGTTCAAGACCGTAAAGGAGGCAGCCCTATGAGCTGGCGGCAAATATGGAAACGGGAAATTCGCCAGATGTTCCTTGCGGACTGCAGGCGAGCCATCCTGCTTTTCGGAGCGCCTTTGGCTTACCTGCTCTTATTCAGCTTACTCTATGGCACACATACCATAAAAGCGGTTCCCCTGGTTATCTATGATGAGGATCAGACGCAGTTCAGCCGTACGCTTATCCAAGCCTTTGATGACTCCGAACGGTTCCGGATTGTTGACTATGTCGTATCACAGGATGATATGGAACAGACCCTGCGCGAAAAAGCAGTGTACGCAGCCGTGCACATTCCGAAAAAGTTTGCCCAGGACGCCAAGTCGGGACGGTCTGCTACGGTTCTCTTACTAACCGATGGCGCCAACATTCTCATTGCCAATACGGTAACTACAGCCGCTCAGGAAATTTTGGCCGGCTTTGCCAGAGAAACCGGCGCAAAACTGGCTGAAATAAACACTGGGCAAATGCCCACGATGGCAGCCAACAAAACAGCTCCTGTCGAGCTTCGTTTACGGGTGCTCAACAACCCGACGCAAAGCTATCTGTCCTTCTTTGTCCTGGGATTAGCCATGGCTGCCCTGCAGCAGGGTATTTTCCTGGCAGTCGGTGCCAGTATCCAAAATGAATATCAGCCTCCAGGCGAAGTAAGCTACACCCATCCCTGGACAATTGTCATCAAGCTTTTTCCTTACTGGCTTTCGGGTACACTCGCTTTCTTTATTACCTTAGCCGCTGCCACCCAACTATTTGGCATTCCCGGCAAAGCCTCTATATTTAGCTTGCTTCTGCTAGCGGTGACCTTCACTTTTGCAGCCGTTGCCTTTAGCGCTTTGCTTGCCTCCATCTGCAATTCTGAACTAACCTTTACCAGATTATCGATAGCCTATACCGTTCCGGCTTTCGTATTGTCCGGCTACACCTGGCCGCTGGAAGCCATGGACAGGATCGGGACCGTTCTATATTATGCCTTCCCCCTGTCTTATTTTTCCAATGTTGTCCGCGAGCTAATGCTTGCCGGCTATTCACCCCTGCTCTACCGGAACAGCCTTATTTTATTGCTAGGCGGAGCATTTTTCATTGCTATGGCAGTGGTATGTCACAGCCGGAGAATCAGGCATTGTCATAACATGGAAGCTGGCAAGCCGTATCAAGCGTAGTCATGCGCGCACAGCCGCCTTCACCAGCCGAAGGCGGCTTTTTTATTTCTCTCGCTGTGCTTCATATTTATATACTTTTTACTGCCCAACTGGGTTCCGGCAACGTGGCAAAGGCGAGTACAGACCAACATTATTATAGTGTTTTTTACTCTGATTAGAACGCAAGGTTATATAGCAAACTAAAGCAAACTGAACCATTGTTCAATTACGTGGGAAATGATGTCTAAAGAAAAGAATTACTACAACTACTGAGCTTTATAAAATATGAACTTTGGCAAAGGATGATTAGCTATGCAGCAATATGTAATCTTCTTTAACCAGATTAACCGTTCGAGTCTGCCTTTAGTTGGTGGAAAGGGAGCGAATTTAGGCGAGATGACGCAGGCTGGCTTTCCTGTTCCCAGTGGTTTTTGTGTTACCACACTTGCATACCGGGACTTTGTTGCTACCAGCTCGGCAATGGAGGCGTTTTTTGCGAAATTAAGCAATATCGACACTTCTGACTTACATCAGGTCAGGGAAATAGGCCAAGGTATACGGGAGCATTTGCAGCAAGTAGCAATCCCGGGGAAAATTACGGCTGAAATTCTCCATGCCTGGGAAAAAACAGGGACAGAAAATTACTATGCCGTCCGTTCCAGTGCGACAGCCGAAGATTTGCCCAATGCCTCTTTTGCCGGACAGCAGGATACTTATTTGAACATTAAAGGTCAGGAAGAACTGCTGACACATGTCCGCAAATGCTGGGCCTCGTTATTTACCGACCGGGCCATTGTTTACCGGACCAAAAATGGCTTTGACCACCGGGAAGTCTATCTGTCGATTGTCATTCAACAAATGGTGATTCCGGAAGTTTCCGGGATCATGTTCACCGCTGACCCAGTGAACGGCAATCGAACCGTTGTTTCCATCGACGCAAGTTTTGGCTTAGGCGAAGCGCTGGTGTCCGGCTTGGTAACGGCCGATTTATACAAAGTAAAAGATCATGTCATTCTCAACAAGAAAATAGCGCGGAAAAAATTGGCCATTTATGCCGTGCCGGAGGGCGGCACAGTCACGCAGGAACTGCCAGCCGCACAACAAGAACAGCAAGTACTGACAGATAGTCAAATCATTGACATGGCCGGATTAGGCAAAAAAATTGAAAAGCACTATGGCCAGCCGCAGGATATCGAATTCTGTGTTGCCCAAAATGAGTGTTATATCGTGCAAAGCCGGCCCATTACCACGCTGTATCCCTTGCCGGATATGCCCCAGCAGCCGGTACGTGTTATGCTGTCCTTCGGCCATGCCCAAATGATGACCGATGCCTTTAAGCCGTTGGGGCTGTCGGTATTACAAAACATGGTCTCACAGCGGCTCTTCAAAGCTGCGGGCGGCAGAATCTTCCTTGATCTGTCGGATATTCTTCACAATAAACTGGCCCGTCTGATTTTCCCGAAGGTATTGAGCAATGCCGATGAAGCCATGAGCCGTGCAATTGATGTTGTCATTAAACGTCCCGAGTTTCTTAAAGGAAGACAGCTGCGGGAGGCAGATGCAGTGAACGCTTCCACTGTGGGAAAAATATTGATGCCGGTCATGAAGCAGGTTTGGATAATCCTTCGCAGCGGCGACCCGAAAGCAGGCAGAGAGCATGTTGACAAATTCATGCAACAGCATATGGCCCAGACTCGTCAGGCGCTATGCGGAGTCCAGGGGGCAGAACGGATTAAAGCGGTAAAAAAACAATGTGATTCTATTTTCACAGAGCTTATTCCCAACATTGGGCCTTATCTGCTGGCAGGCCTTCTTGCCAATGTCTTGCTGAAAAAAATATGCATCCGTAAGTTTGGCAATCAGACTGAGGTGGATCTATTAAATAAATCGCTTCCCGGCAATGTCACAAGCGAAATGGGACTGGCGCTTGGGGACCTGGCCGACAAAGTGCGGGACTTGCCGGATGTTCAGGAATATCTTAAGGTGGCCGAGGATCAGAGCTTTTTCAGCAGACTGGATGAGGTGCCGGGCGGCAGACAATGCAAAGCCGAGTTTGCAGCATTTATTGATAAATATGGCATGAGATGTCCCGGCGAAATTGACATTACCACACCTCGCTGGTATGAAACCCCGACACGCCTGACCTCCGCTATTTTCAGCAATATCCAAAGCCTAAAGCCCGGTGAACATAGAGAGCGGTTTGCGCGGGGGGAAAAGGAAGCGGCAGAAGCCGCCCGGCGGATTTTGCAGGCCGAAACAGGAAGATTAACATCGAAACCGGTTTCCCGGCTGATTAACGTATACCGGAATTTAGGCGGACTCAGGGAACATCACAAATTCCTGCTGATTAGTGTCATGGGAGAATGCAAACAAGCCATTTTGGCGGAAGCCCGGCAAATGGCAGCAACAGGTATTCTGGAGCAGGCGGAAGATAGCTATTATCTAACTTTGGACGAATTGTACCAGCTTTTACAAGGCAATATGGCTAAACCGGTTACTGAATTGGTTGCCCGGCGCAAAGCGCAATACCAGCGGTATCAGGAGTTAAAACCACCGCGCGTTATGACAAGCGAGGGCGAAATTGTCGTAGTTCCGCCACGCAGAGATCATATTCCGTTAGGAGCCTTGCTGGGCAGCCCGGTATCGGCCGGGGTCGCCGAAGGGATAGCCCGCGTCATTCTCAGACCGGAGGAGGCCGTGTTAAAGGCCGGTGAAATTCTTGTCGCCCCCCATACCGACCCGGGCTGGACACCTTTATTTCAGTCAGCCATTGCCATTGTTACGGAGGTTGGCGGATTAATGACCCACGGGGCGGTTGTGGCCAGGGAATATGGTATTCCGGCCGTAGTGGGAGTTGATGAGGCAACAACGCTGATTAAAAACGGTGAACGCATACGGGTTGACGGTACGCAGGGCCTGATTGAATTTCTAAGCACGCCAAATGAATAACCGCTGGTTTGTTTTCACAGGCGTGCTGTTGGGCGTAACTGCGCATATGACCATGCAAACACTTGTGGCAACCATTCTGCCGGCTATCTCGGCACAATTAGGCGACTCTCATTTATACAGCTGGGTATTTACCGGCTACTTACTCATGTCGACGATTACAGTTCCTTTATTCTCTAAGCTCGCCGACCTCTATGGCTATAAATTGTCTTTCTTGCTGGGCTTGCTATTGTTTCTGTTTGCATCACTGCTGTGCGGCCTGGCCTCGTCACTGGCTTTTCTTGTGGGCGCCCGGTTGGTACAGGGGATTGGCGCCGGCATGATCGCGCCTGTTACCATGGCGCTGATCAGTATGTTGTTTCCACTCACGAAAGAGCGCGCCAAAGCCATGAGTTTGTTTGCGGCCGTACAGATGTTGTCAAATGTCCTGGGCCCGATACTAGGTGGTGTGATCGCCGCAACCTTAGGTTGGTCTGTCGCTTTTTTCATGGTTGCTCCTTTATGTGTGATTTCGTTTGTCATTATTTATTTTTGTCAGTTCGGCCCCGTGCCCGGACGAGGGGAAACGAAACCGAGAGTGGATTATGCCGGAGCTTTTCTGCTTGGTGGTGCCATTGCCGCTTTTACTCAAACCTGGAGCCTGTTTGAGCAAACGGGCTGGACATTCACCACAACCCTCCTGTTAGCAACCAGTGTGATCATGATCATTCTCCTCGTGCGGCAAGAAAAAAGACATCCTGATCCCATTCTCTCGCAAGCCATGCTGCGTATTCCACAAGTTTCCCTGTCCAGTCTGAGTGCCTTACTGGCAGGAATATTAAACTTTGGCACCATTTTCATTTTGCCGCTATTTTCGGTTGCCACCTTTGCCAATGATCCTGCGAAAAGTTCTTACTTCTTACTGCCTTTTACCGTTGGCGTGAGTATCGGAGCCATAGCATCAGGCTTCCTGCTGCAGAAGATTTCCTATCAGTCTCTGGCGCAAATAAGCTGGTGCTTTGCTATAGCAGGCTTTAGTGGAATTGGCTTGGCAGGTGCGTTAACCCTGCCTGTTTTTTGGTCCTTTCTCTTTGCCGTCAGCATTGGCTGCGGCATTGGCAGTTTGATGCCCACCTTCCTTTTGCCGGCACAAAATGCCGTAAAGGAAAACCAGCAGGCAACTGTCAGCGGACTAATCCAGATCAGCCGCAACATTGGCGGAACAATCGGTATTCCTTTATTGACAAGCCTCCTGGTATTTACCCGAAGTTTGCAGCAGGAAGCCTTGCAGTACGGTATTGTATTTTTCACACTGGCATTGTTAAGTTGTCTTGGCTTTGCTGTAGGCAGCAAGCTTAAAGTGTAAATTATAAAGTAAGCATGGGGACGTAAATTTTGCTTCGTAAACATACAAAACCGTTCAACCTACAGCAAAGTAAAGTTGAACAGTTTTGTATGTTTACGCTAAAAATGTGAATCTATATATTTATGTACATTTTACAATTGTTCAATTTTTATCTGTTCTTAATAATAACCTTATTCATAGTATTTTCCCGTAATATCAAGTATCTGTATCTGAATGACTGCTGTTCCATTAACCATATTTTCCGGCAAGGCCTTTTGGGCAAGCTGCGGCGTGTATTTTTTTACGATCTCTATAAGAACTTCTCGCTTATGCTCGATATCTTCAACTAAGCTGGCTTTGCCGGAAAGAATCACACTTTGATATTTTGTGTTTGTGTCGCAAGGCTTTCCCTCTGGATCAAGCCGCAAACTATCCATTTCATAAACGGTCATGCATACACAGGGATTGGCCTTGATATTGCCTATTTTCTGACCTTTCGGCAGACCGTGAACATAAATGGAACCGTTATAATACAGGTAGTGAACAGGGATAACATAAGGTGTCCCGTCATCATTAAGAGTAGCAAGACTCCCCATTGCTGTTCGAACCAGTAGTTCCTTGATTGCGACCTCTGTCAGCATATGCGTTTTCATTCTGTATTGCATAATTTCCTCCTCTAATTGTTTACTTTGGTATGCATTATACGTTATAATTGCTTCTGTCAAAAGTGTCAATTATTTATATATTAATGGGTACAATTTAGAGGTGAATAGATGCTACTGCTAGATAAAAACACAGATACGCCATTATATATGCAAATTTATAATCAATTTAAAAATAGAATAGTATCTGGCGAGTTGGGTGAAGGAAGTGTACTTCCACCAATAAGAATACTGGCAAAAACACTGCTGGTTGCAAGAAACACTGTTGAAAGTGCCTATCAGCAGCTTTGCTCAGAAGGATATGTAGAGGCCAGGATGGGCAGTGGTTATAAAGTACAGAAGGTAGAGGTGAAAAATGGTATTAAGCCGTATTTAAACCGTACTGATTTTAAACAAACGACTTCTCAGGAACAGGCGCATAGACAAGAGGCAGCTCATATAGAACGGTACAATTTTCAGTATGGCAGACTGGATTTTTCAAACTTTCCGCTCCGTATATGGCGCAAATTACTGAATCAGGTATTATTGTCCGATGATATTGTCCGTATAACTGCTTATAACGAGAAAAAGGGAGATTGGGAGCTTAGGATACAAATTATGAACTATCTTGCTGAATCAAGAGGTGTGGTTTGCAAACCAGAACAAATCATTCTTTGCTCTGGGGCTATGTCAGCCTTGCGCTTAGTTTGTCAATTACTAATGCAAGATATAAAAACTGCCGCTGTGGAAGAACCCTGCTACGATAGTGCCAGAGAAATTTTAATAAATCATAACTATCAGGTTGTTCCTATTGGGCTACAGAGCGATGGCCTTCATCTGGATCAATTACAAAACTCCAACGCCAAAATGCTCTACACCACTCCTTCACATCAGTTTCCGACCGGTATTGTAATGCCTATCAATAAAAGACTCCAGCTGTTAGAATGGGCCTATACCAATCATACTTACATTATTGAAGACGATTATGACAGCGAGCTGCGCTATAATAGCAGACCCATTCCTTCTATCCATTCACTTGATAAAAAAAACCGTGTTATTTATATAAACAGTTTTTCCAAGGCACTTGCTCCCGGCTTACGAATGGGGTTTGTTGTTGTACCGGAAGTATTGCTGGATAAATACCATGCCAATTTTGCAAATTACCATTGTTCTATTCCTTGGCTTGAGCAGAAGGTAATGTATTATTTTATCCAGCAAGGACACTGGAACAGACTTCTTAATAAAATATCTGTATCCAATAAAAGAAAACATGATACACTCATCAATACCATTAGCGAACAACTGGGCGAGCATGTAAAAATATATGGAAAAAACGCCGGTTTGCATATTCTGTTGGAAGTCAATAATGGAATGTCAGAAAAGGAACTAATCGAATCAGCCCAAAAAGCGGATGTGAAAGTTTACCCGGTATCTGATTATTGGATGAACGTACAAAACTACTCGAATAATATGGTTCTGATCGGGTATAGCAGTCTATCAGAGGAAGAAATCGTTTTGGGTATCAAACAACTGTCTTTAGCTTGGTTGTAGGCTGCTCCCTCTATTTATGAATTTTATTTTTTTGAACCCGCAAGGAACAACATAAGCGAAGTTTACATAAATATAGCTATGCCGCCGGCTATTAACCTGCGACATAGCTATATCCCTAATGGCGATCCCGTAGGATTCGAACCTGCTATCTTTTGATTCGTAGTCGCGCAAAGGCTCCATATTACGCTTCAAAACGCCACGGATATGGAAAGTCGTCATATTTCGTCACAGACCGTTACAGAACTTTTCAGCGACAATGCTGTACGTTAGTCCGATAAATAAAATCATAAATTCTACCAAGATACCCGCCATACCTTTTTTGGCGGGTCTTATTTTTTGACCTAAACGCCTAGTATACCATTCAGCACTTGTTCTATCTCATTCTTTATTTTAAATTCCTCCCTGCTGCCATTTGTCGCAAGCCGTAAAAGACGTAGTTCATGTTTATCTAAAATACTATTTTTCAATGCATCTCTCTCCAATTGCGCCGGGTTGTTTTCATGAAAGGCAAAGCCATCAACTTCGATTATCAACACCGGCTTCCTATTCAGCTTGTAATAAACTACAAAATCTACAGAAGCATTATGATTTACATAGCGTACTTCTTCCGGCGTTAGCTTATCGTCATTTTTAAGTAGGTTCCGCAACAATACTTGCATGGTAAACTCAAAACAATTATATTTGTCTTCGCTAATAATGTCGTCCAGCAATTGCCACATTATGTTTTCCGATTGATACTTTGAAATATTGGGCAAACGCTTTTTGAATGCCATCAATTTACATGAATACTCCTTGTACAGTAAATCGAATACAGAAACCACTTCACTCTCAATTAGATGTTCATCTAATGTATGGTATTCGATGTAGCGAATCAGATCACTTACTTCTTTTCCCGCTTTTTCAAAAAACGAGTGATCGGTTACCAATACAAACTGATCTTGTGCTCTTGAAACAGCAACGTTTATTTTACAAGGATCATCCACAAAAGCAAGTCCCTTCTTACCGGGAAAAGTATTATCCAGAACTGTCGACATAATCATAAGTTTCTTCTCTCTGCCTTGATATT
This sequence comes from Sporomusa sphaeroides DSM 2875, assembly GCF_001941975.2. Lineage (NCBI taxonomy): Bacteria > Bacillati > Bacillota > Negativicutes > Selenomonadales > Sporomusaceae > Sporomusa > Sporomusa sphaeroides. The sequence continues at coordinate 2,945,748 of NZ_CP146991.1, forward strand.
TATGTACGGTATCGCATTCCATACCATTATCATAAGCCTTTCCCGCCCTGTCCGCCTGGTTTCTGTAAGGCGTGGTAAAACCAATCTCAGTAATATCTTTTGTAACAATATGAGGATTTTGTAAAACTTCTTCGATAACATCCAGTTCCCGTTGATTATATTTCCCCCGGCTTTCTCCTTTTGTCACTTCCCTCATATGGTTTCCCTTAACGGTACGATAGAAAATAAATGGAGTGTCATTTGTATCTTCCCGAGTAAATGGAATCAATGTACCACGGTAATATTTCTGGTTACAAAACCCAATGATTTTAGGGTGACACCGGTAATGCTCTTTGAGAATAACTCTGGGCAGCTCCGGGTAGAGAGCAAGCATGGAAGAAAGAATATTGTGCTGAAAATAGTCATAAATATTTTCCACATTCGCTGTTTGTATTTTGTCCTTTATCTTCTCATCCACGATATGCGGTAATTGTTTTGTATCGCCTACAATAATTGCACGTTTACAGCAAGACAAGGCTAGGGCCCCTGACAGCAGATCAACCTGTGATGATTCATCAATAATTAGATAATCAAATAGATAGTTATCAGGTACGCAATTACGTAAAGAGTGCGTAGTACTGAGTACAACCGGAAACCGTTCAATGAATTTATCGAAATGCCCCTTATAAGAAGTACCCGTAAATTGTTCCACTTTTTTATCATGATAGCGACCATATAATTTCTGTTTGAATAAGCTTGTCGAATATTCCTTGTGCTGAGCCAGCAACTGCTCAAACTCCGCATTAGCCAATTCTTGCTCTAAGGCCTTCTTGCGCTGCTCAAGACCTGCTATTTTTAAATTGTAATACTCTTTTTGTAAGTTTAAAATAATAGCGATTTCATTCTCTTTTAGCTTCTTAAAATCAGTAAAGCCATATTTTATCAGCAATTTTAATTTGTATGTAAGCTTATGGGATTTGTGTTCTTCCGTTGCAAAATAATGATCGGATAAAAAAGATATAACCCGTTCCGGCGTTTTACGATAAAACAACAATCGTTTAATTTCTTCAATATCTTGATTGTCATAGTATCGATTGAAATGTTGTCTTTCCATATAATAAGCCGCTAATTCTTGTTGAACTTTTGCCTGCTCATTATTTAAATTCAACAAATAATTGATTCTGCCATTCAAACTACTAATCTTCTCAAGTAATACACTTTCCTCAATCTCGCTTTTCCAATCGGTTACATCATACAGGGGCAGCTTCTCAAAGAAAGCCTTCCGATTTTTCTTATTGCCGAGAAAAGCCAGCAAAAAACCATATTGCTCTTTTTCCAGCTTATCTTTAACGTTTTGTACAGCTGCGTTATTGCCAGACACCACCGCCACCGACTTGCCCTGCATAATGGCAAGATTCGCAATGATATTTAAGATGCTTTGCGTTTTTCCTGTCCCAGGGGGACCTTCAATGACTGAAACATTCGCTCGTAAGGCGTTTTCCAACGCTTGCTTTTGGCTCAAATTAAAACTGAAAGGAAAGATTACATCATTAGTATCCTGATTCAAACACTGTAAAGGCTCCTTAGTTATATAACAGCCTAATACACTTTCAAGATTTATACAGGTTAAACGATCATACTCCCTCTTCAAGAAAGCTTCTTCATCATCGTCGCTTTTAGTGTACGGAGCAATTTCCTTCCAATAGTTTAAGATATCTTGTGCAACATTATGATTTAAACTGTTATCATCTACCCGTATAGCGTCTGAATTATATACTTCACTTTTCTGTTTATCAAATATTATTTTTACTTTTCCATTAAACTGTAATATTTGGTTTACGCCGGTTAAAAGAATGTTGTTGTAATATATCACTTGATCTATGACATCAATTACTGTTGGGTTTTCTTCAATCACTACGTTTTGGCGGCTATATGGAAACGACTTTAAGCTTTTAAACATGACATTCACTTTTGTACCATGACGGGTATACGATAAAACATTTGAAGTTTCATCTTGTCCTCTAATCAAGATTAAATATTTAGTTTCATCCATGTGCTTATGTCCTTTAGTCCAAGTATTTTTATAACTTGACGGGCAGAAGGAGTAAGTGTTACCTATCAACTATCATATAAATTAGAGTGCAAAGCTAAAAACATTTCCTGTATCTTTTTCTGCCATCTCTGTTTATATCTCAAGTAAATTGAGAATTTTATCCAGTACTACAGTCCATCATTCCGAATTGCAAAATTACCTGAGCGCTCTTCAGGTCCCTGCCGCCTGAACCACCTCAAATAATTGCTTGTTGAGATAAATTCTCTCCTTGCCAATTTTCTGCGATACAAGGAAACCAGCTTCTTCTAGCGCCGACAAATAACCGGCCGCTGTCTTGCGCGAGACACCAAGACCTGTTTCTATGTAAGCCGTTTTAGTATAAAACTCATAGAATAACATCTCCACCAGTTCTTTGGAATAAACCCGTGGTAGCGTATTTTTTATGTCTTCTGTGGTCTTGTCCACCACTGCATTAATTCTTTTCACCAACAATAATGTCTCTTCGGCGGTTTGCTCAATGCCATCCAGGATAAAGAGAACCCATTCCTCCCAAGCTTCTTTCGTTCGCACTTCCTGTAGCAGCCGATAATAGGCGCTTTTGTTGCGTATGATGTATTTACTAAGATATAAAATCGGACTGTCTAACAATTCTTTAAGAACCAGGTATAAAACGTTTATAATTCTCCCGGTGCGTCCATTCCCATCATAAAAAGGGTGGATCGATTCAAACTGGTAATGAATGACTGCCAGTTTGATCAGCGGGTCAATCGCATCATAATCATCATTGATATATCTTTCCAGGTTTGACATAAGTGCAAGAATTTCTTGTTCACTACTGGGTGGTGTATAAATCACTTCACCCGTTGTCTGGTTTTGCAAAATCGTTCCCGGTAACTTTCTGATACCGGCCCGGTTTTTCTCAATGTCTTGTTGGATTTCAACAACCATATTTGTGGTCATCATCTTATTTGCTTTGACGAGTTCATACCCTTTCCAGAGAGCCGTCCGGTAGTTTACAACTTCCTTGGCCGCAGGGTTATGATAATTTGCTTGGGACATAGCCTTGAACAATTCATCGTGAGTGGTTATGATGTTTTCTATTTCGGAACTATCCTTCGCCTCATTGATGGTCACTGCATTGAGCAAAATGTTCTTATTGGGCATCGTGTCGGCAAAGCCTTTTAGCTCCGCCAGTGCTCTGTGGGATCTGACCAACTGTTTTAATACTTTCTTAGTCTCAAGGTCAATATCAGGCGGTAAACATTTCAACGTGCTATCTTGCATCGTATCGCCCCCTTTTATTCCATTATATGGGTAATACCTTCCCATATCAATATAACGTGAGTAGAAAATAAAAAAAATTACCCACGTTTTTAAAACATGGGTAAGCGTTACCTATATACATTGTATTTTTGGACTCCCATCATTTCTTTGTTGCAAATCCGCACGATATATGGAGTAACGTATCATCGAGTACTGCAGTAAATATCTATTTTGTATGTCCTTCAATATAATTGATCAACTGGTATGGTATGAACCGTATTGCCTTTTGCGGACACCATGAATGGCTGGTACAATAAAACCAGGAGGTGTCCATAATGAAAGGAAAACGATTTGATTCAGAATTTAAGAAAGATATTGTAAAACTATATATAAATGGAGAGCGCACCTGCCCCAGCTTAGCTGAAGAGTTAGGCCTGCATGAAAATACAATTTATAAATGGATTCAGCAGTATAAAGAAAATCCAGAGCAAGCTTTCCCCGGCTCTGGGAACCTTAAGCCCGATGCTGACGAGCTGCGGAAAGCACAACGTAAAATCAAAGAATTAGAAAATGAGGTAGCCATTTTAAAGCAAGCGGCGGTATACTTCGCAAAGAACAGCAAGTAATCTATCAATTCATTTATGACCACCGCTCGAAATTTGCTGTTCGAGAATTATGCCGCGTACTATCAATTTCCAAGAGCAGTTATTATAACTGGGTCAAAGCGGGCTGTCCAAAACCTTTTGCAAAAGATGCTGTTTTAGTGGCACATATACAGCAAATTGAACGTGAGAATGATCATAACTATGGCGTTCAGAAGGTGTATGAAGAATTAAACGGAAAAGGAGTTTCCGTAGGCCGCAGCCGGGTGCAGCGTATCATGCATCAACATGGGATCAAAGCTCAGATTAAAAGTAAATATAAGCCACAAACAACTAAAGCCGATCCAAATGAACAGGCGTTTCCCAATCTTCTAAATCAAAAATTCGATGTGACCGATTTTAATGCCGTGTGGCTTGCTGATCTTACTTATGTTAGAGTTGGCGGTAAATGGTGCTATTTGGCGGCTGTATTAGATCTTGCAAGAAGAAAACTAGTAGGCTGGGCATTAGGAAATCGGCCAACGGCAGAATTAGCTGCTAAAGCACTGAATATGGCTATTTTGCGGGAGCGGCCGCCTAAAGGCCTTATGCATCATTCAGACATGGGCAGTCAGTACACCTCTAAAAAATACAAAGACATATTAAAGGAAAACGGCATGATCGGCAGTATGAGCCGCAAAGGTAATCCGTACGACAATGCACCTATGGAATCTTTTTTCCACTTGTTTAAAGGTGAACATGTTAAAAAACGCTATTTTGCCACAATTGGCCAAGCCGCTGCAAGCTTCAAAAGTTGGTTTGATTATTACAATACCAAAAGACGTCATAGTGCATTAGGTGGCATTTCTCCGCTAATGTACGAAATCAGGAGATACTCGCCATTTAACCTGTCCGCGTAGCCCAATATGGTTCAGTAGCCACTGTTTTGCTTGCGTCTCCTTCTCCCAACACACATTAAGTACTGCCTTTTCCTCAAATGTTAAAGCCCGATTAGCCCTGTTCGTAAAATACCAAGCCATAAGTAAATTTTGCGTAAAATTAATATCTTTATAAATTCCTCTATTTCTACATAACATGTCTAATTCCTGGTACCAAGAAGACGTACTCTGGTCATCGGCTTTAGCTAAACGCAACAAAGTAACAGCATTAGCCAGCCAATGCTCTTGGGACATGTTTTCAAGTGTACGCAATGACTGAAAAATATGAGCTAATCGAGTTGATTCAAACGCATCCCGGTCAAAGAGCATTCCAATAACGTGAAGCAAAAGTGGTGTGTACATATTTTTACTTGCACTATGCTCTTGTTGATATGATTTTTGAAGAATGCTTAAAGCACTTCGTAATTCATTAATTTGGCCGGCATTATCTTGAGAAAGCATCGCACATTGAATATGACAAAGTGCTTTATTCCTCTTCCAATATGCAATTTTCCATCCGTCGAATTTACATAGATCCACCATACCTAAAAGTTGAATGGCTAACTGATATTCGCCAATACTGTAAAGTAATTCGCCTACTTCAGTTAACTCTAAATTACTTAATAGGTATTGTCGCTTGCTTACCTGCTTTGATAGTATTCTGTTGTTTTTGATTGCCAAGCCTACCTCTTGCATATTTCTTTCTAGTTCAATTAATAGCCATAAATCATCAATATACAAAATAAATGCGTTGACAAATTCTTGTTGCTCATCTTCATTTAGAATAACTAAAAACAAGCTAATCTCTTTGAACAGCATTCTCCATAATACTTTATCATCGTAAGAAAGATGCTCATAACGCGCCTGACGACCAAATTGTATAAGCGCAAAGAGAGCTTTATCTATATAACCCTGCCTGCATGTTTCATCTATTCTGTTTAAGATGCTAATTTTCAGCAACTCATGAAACAGCGCTTTCCGGATATCATTAAAATATGTCTGATAATCATGTACGTCCCTTAGCCGCCACAGTCTTTGCGGAGAAGGAATATCTGCATGCTCAAAGATAGCAGTCAACTCGCTCTGCGGAAGTTTTGCCGCAGCTAATGCCGTTTCCTCTATTAGCTCAACAGTCAGACTACCGCAGAAATGTAAACCGCCTGAATCAGTAACCCAATATGTCGGATACAGATTCAACAAATAAAGCTGAACATTCTCTGAGATTTGGCGTATAACCGGATCGGGATTCTCTCCTAACTTTTTTGCCAGTATATATCCGGCCCATAGCGGCTCTTTATTGACTGGAGTATATAGATAATCCACAAACTTGCCGACAACGTCATCTGCTGAAGGCCTAACTATTTGCATCCAGGAAATCAACCAATCCAATACCCAGTGGATTCGCACCTGTCTTTCTTGCCATCGCGCATTATTACTAAAGCTAGACAAGAATGCTCCAGGTATCATATCAGATATGATTAGGGCTGATATCGTTAACGTAGTCGCAATCGGAAGCCTTGCCCAGAGGTTGTTTAATAAAGATCTGTCTTTTGTCTCTGTACCATCTGTCAACCTGTCCCAGGCATGAGCCATTAATACTCCTTGCTGACCTGGATGAAGCAAGCCCATCAATTCTACTATGTCACTATATCCCTTATCATCCCAATGCTTATATCCAAAACGGTCAATAATCCTGAGTGGCCAGGTGGTGCTACCCGACTGATGACATACACGTCCAAATACGGCAATATCACTTTCTAGTAAGGCATCAAGACATTGCATAAGACGCTCGGATAGTACCCGCTCTGTTTCAAATAATAGCGTAGGCGGCTGATATAAATGATACGTCTCATACCCTGAAACAAAGTCAGTACATTCCCGGTAACGTTCCTTTCGCCAAATGGTTTCATACTCTCTTTCTCCTATACACTGGAATTCCTCTACCAGGCTTAGCACCTGTTCCGCGAGGATTTCAGCTCGATTTTTCCGTTCTTGCTGTAATGGTTCAGACATTCACCGTCCCCGCCTTTCGCTTAATCCAGTGCAGTTCTGGAAATACTTCCATCCCATCCGGATTCATCGGATCAAAGTTTCCGTTCCAAGCCCTTTCAAACTCACCACGAATGGCATCGGCAATATCACCTTCCAACCGATAAATTGTACTATGGTAATCACCTAAATCTTTGAGTGAACTGCCGATTTGCCAAACTGCTTTCTCGGTAATGATAAAGCGGTCATGGAATGCATGTTTACCTGAACGAAACCAGTTGCGTACACTAAAGTTTTTCGTCTCCTTGAGTCTCTGCATCCCTGCCTCTCGCGTATGAAGCTTCTTGTAAATGGCGCTGCATCGTGTCATTGTGTCCAATATGTCTTCAATTTGCCCACCACTCCCTGTTGAAGAAGCATTGCCACTAGAAGATGCCTCATCTGCAGGGTTAAGCCTTTCACCTGAGCATTCACTCAACAATAGCCTTACGTCAAGACTAGGATTTGTTAAACCTAGTACAAGTAATGGAGATAGAATTGATATATCAATATAAGGATCCCAAATCCACAGTTCTTTGACAGCGTTTATATATATATGATCATTAATATTTTGCCGCAGTTTTTCTTTGCTGGTTTTTTCGGCAAAACGAGTAAATATACTCCCCAGAGATCTGAGTTCCTGTCCACGATTGATTTTATACCGCGTTTGTTCTGCGTCCATCCAGGGCTGTTCCCCGTCTTCATGTCCTATGTTTATAGTATTATCGCGCACAACGATATCTAGTTCTTCCTCGTCAGCTTCTTTTTTCACGTTCAACTTCCCCACCACAAGGCCCATGTCGATTTGAATTCTTCGCATTAGATAATTCCGATTAGCGGCAATAATTACCCAGTTTTCATCCTGATTTTTCTCATATAGTTCATATCCTAGTTGCACCGGTTTAAATGATATATCAATAGCTCCCCAGTCTTTTTCCTCTGTCAGATCAATCATTTGCTTATAACAACATTCCTTGCCTTCCCAGGCTTCGATGACTACTCTACGTTTACTTGGCGCCACACCATCCGGCAGATAGAACACTATTTTACCGTTATCGGGATTATAACAAATTCTAGGTTGTGTATCAAAAGAAGAGGACAGAGAAATCATGCACCCTAAAAAATCTTGGAGCTTTTCAATGGTGATGCCTGTACGACTTCTAATAAACGTAAACAACTTGTCCAAAGCTTCCTCATTAGCCGTCAATACTTTAAAGCCGTTACGATACCATTGTTTTAAAGAAAAACCATGGTTCAACGTTCCCGGCCACCATTCGCTTCCTGTAGAAGAAGCCGGTATATGTGGCAAAAATACCTCTGGTCTCTTTCGAAACTGGCCGAATTTAATTAACTTTGGCGCCTCACCAATATCAATACGGTATTCTCCTTTTGTCTCAATAGTATCAATAAAGACTGCAAACCTGTCATCAGTAAGGTATGCTTCAAACAACTTCAAGCTCTTTGAACCTGAACTCTGTTTCCACACTTCCTGTTGATATATTTCATCAACACTCCTTATTAAAGTAAAAACATTGTCAAAGATATCTTTCTTGCCAACAGCGAATATCTGTATTCTTTTCATATTTCCACTCCTGTCCCCTAGTAGTCCATTAGTTAATTAACCTTTATTCGCCCCACTACTTCAGGTTACAGATAATCCTAACCTACTAAGCGCTTCTTTCAACTGCTGTTTGGACTTATCCGATATATTTTTATCACCTAATAACTTCTCAGCAATTTTGCCATATATACCATTGGAGAATTCGCCTGTTGTGAGACTATTCGCTAACCAAATCCATAACTTTGCCGCATCCTCCGGATATTTCTCACAAATGTCAACTCTTTCAAAACGATTAAGCTGGTAGCATTCTTTAATTTTATCTGTTGAAAAGCCAATAATTTTCTCAATTAACTGAGCACTATAATCCGTAAATTCAACTATCCACCGCAGCATTGCTAAGAGTTCTCCTGCTGTTAACTCTATGATCATGCGACTTCGCATATCTAACAAAGGTAACAATATATTATTCCATACCCAGTGACTATAACGCTTATCTTTTATACCCGATAAACGTATACAACTAAAATATCTCGCCCTCTGTTGATCATTGAGTTTCAGTATTACCTTCCCCAATGCTTTTGCTGCTAATGGTTTTTCTATATACCGGCTCATGGTAAGCCAAGCCAAATACTCACAATATCGCTCTGCATCAATCTGGTCTATGAAATCTACGGAGATAACAAAATGCCGCAACAACGGGGCGATAAGTCTTCGAGAAATTTGCCCCCAAAATAAAAAGCCATCCCATGCACGCTCCGCCTGTTCTATTGATTTACACCAATCAAAAAGAGGTAATATCTTCGTTATTGCCCAGTCTGGCGCCATTGCATATAAAAAGTGGGCTTGACTAGCACAAATCACTTCTGTAATTTGCGCTATGTTTCTATTGTCGTCTAGCAACTTTGATAAGCGTTCTGTAACAGCAACGATATATTTTTCATCTTTTCCTTGGGCACTGAGAACTTCTAATAACACCAGGGTAAGATCACTTACTGGATGATTAATTGCCGCATCTAACCAGCGTCGTGAAGGATCTTTCTCAAACGGAACAGCTATAGCCCAAGATAATGTGTAATCAACACAATTTAGTAGTTCATCGACTACCTGATGCGCGTACTCATCAAATCCTCTCTTAGACCTGCTTTTTAGAAATGAAGCAACTGCATTACCTAAATGCTCCAGCATTACAATGTTCTGTATTTTTTTGAATAATAACTCCTGTTGCTCATGGGTTAACTCTGCATCACCCAAAATACCCAATAGGGTTCTACTTAAATAGTGGGCATTCTTATTGTCTTGCTGCCAAAGAATATCTGCGATAGATATTGCCCACGCCAACTCTTTTGCGGCTTTTTCCCTAAAAGCTATTTCAAACTTTTCCTTATTGCTGTTTTTGCTAAAGAAATCATCAGATAGAGCAATTTCATCATACCACTGTAAAGCCGATATAACATTGCCGTCTAAAAGTGCGGAAATATCTATTGTTACTGTTTCTTTATCTGAATCTGTTGTTTGATATTCAATACCAGCATTTTCTAATAATGTTTTAACGCTCTCTACTGCTGCAGTTAACTGCTTACTTTCGCTATGTTTCTCTGCCATACTTTTTAATAAGTAATACGTTCGTAGGCTGCGATTATGATTTAATTTTCCATCATCCGGATCATGATATACTAGCTGTAATAAGGTGCTGATCACCTCTTCTTTTATTGCCGGTGACAAGTTTATAAAAATTGAACCAAGTAATTGATATGACTCCCTATAGAAAACAGTCCAATGCAATATTTGTTTGCGGAGTAGCCATTGGCACTTTTTATCTTCACTCCAGTTGGCTAGGGAAACTGCATAAAGCGACAGACGCTGTAACATCGGTATTTTTGAATCATTCCACCCAACAATCAACTGTTCTAAGGATGCCTGGTGGTGCTCAGCATACCATTGGATCAAGTCAACTGCTGCATCAAGCAGTGGGTCCATCGGCCTAATATGAGTAAAATCTTCATCGCCTAGTTTCTTAACAATGGTTTCTCTATGACAAGAAACTTCGTCGAGCTCACGCGACCATCCACCCTGTTCAATCAACATATAGTAAGCTTCCGTTAGACACGTGGTAACTAAGCTCTGTACTTGATCGTGAATGTCTGGCAAACGGTTCCGTAATACGCTCTGCCAGTACTCACACAATTCTTTCGGATCATTTGACCGGATAACAATCGACGCATGCACCGGTCTTTCTTTTTCGCCTTCTTCAATATATATACTTCTATCAAATTGAAGCATTGGTTTGACTAGCCGAGAAAAAATCGCCCACTCCAAGTAGCTAGAGAAAGGCACTTTTTTATCTATTAACATGTTCTGCAACAATTCCCAATGCGCAGGCAGTGTTGCATCTCGCAGCAATATATAAATCCAGGTAACCAACTGCTCAGTAGAAAAATTTATCCCTCGATAGCAAATGGTTGAACCAATCTCGTACCATAAACCATAGCTAAGTTTTTGTTTCGTAAGTTCCTGCAGTAACAGACCATTTGCCTTTTCAAGGCATGATTCGGCTATCCATGCAATGTATTCTCTAGAGGAATCTTCAGTCTTAGTAAAAGGATCAAATAACAATTTAACTTCTTTAATATGCTTAATTGCCCATTGAAACCATAATTCACCCGCAGCGTAACGACAAAAATGTCTTTGACGATTTACTTTTGACAAACTCCTTAACAAATAGTCCTGGTCTTGAGGAGTAAGTAATGTTTCCTTCTTTGTTGTCAGAAGGTCACGCATGCGGACTTCATGCTCCAATTCGCTCATGCAATATTGCTGAGCAATATCCTTAGCCACATACAACATGGCTTTATATTTTTCGCTACCAGATTGCTCAAATAATATGGGTACAATGTCCAGTTCGTCCCATTCGCGGCGAGCATCGTTTCCTGTAAATGCATAATGTTTATTGGCACACACCGATAACCCGCTGGTAAGATAACGGACCAACGGATCGCGATTACTATAGCCGATGAATAAGACAGTGTATTTTGCAAACATAGCTTGAAGAAATCGTGCTGCCCAGGCATAATTCAAATAAGCTTTGCCGAAATCCTCACCAGTCACAACGATACTTTCTTTATTATCAACCCGGCCATGTAAATATACGATGCCCTGAAACTTATCTCCTAAAGGTACGGCAGGAGCCACATACTCCGGTACTGTCCAACCTAATTGCTTAGCAATAGTACTAAGATGGGGGTCAAAATTTGTTGTAACAATTCGCACGCTATTGTCGCTTCCAAACCAACGAAGTAGATTTTCATGCCATTCATTCGGCTTAGAATCTGGTGGATTTATTTTCTCAAGTACTCGCTGATGTACATCATAGCCTGCTTTCACAACTTTACTTAAATTGTAGTCTAGCGACAGCTTATTTGAAAAAGGCACACCGGCTTCTTTACAAATGTCTTTTGTTAGTTTTACGAAATCCGGTAAATTTGAAGGGGCAAGTTTAGAGATCCCAGCTCCAAGAAACAACACTACCTGCTCTTCTTCCAGTTGCTTCAATAAATCATCAGGAACGTTCACACCATACTCTGTCATTCTCATACCGTCGGACTCTCCATTTCCTAAATATCCCTTAACTGTTCTCGCCCAAATCAGCTCTAACCATTTTAAAATTCAAAAGCATACAGAACAACTGAAGTATAATCATAGCGTACTTAAGAGTAAATATAACCGGCGAAGCCAATCCGTGAGCAATATTATTTCTTATGTTCCAACCGGTTTGTGCTACCATGACAGTCTCTATGTACTTGTGAATATCAATCCCTAGCGTTTCCTCCACTTCTGGCCGACTTAAGAATTCCCCAAAGACCTGTTCATGCTGGAACTCTCCCTCTTTTATAACCGTAGTCGGAATATTAATTGCAAAAAACATATCACGTAAACACGCTTCAAATTGTGGAACCAAAATATGTAATGCACTAATATAGTCCTCTGCAAAAAATCTTTCAAAACCGGTTCTAATCAGGTTTTCTCGTTTTGGTTCATAAAAATCCCAATCAAGGTATTTCTGAAGCAATGAGTCCGCAGATAAGCCCTTTTCTTTTAAGATGCCAAAAATCGGCATTAAAAGAAATATGGATTGTAATTCTAAGCGCCAGCAGTACTTTCGCTTAAATTCCAGTTCTTTCTGCTCCTCATACTCCGTTGCTTGAGCGATCCTCCTACCATCTGCTATAACCGAAGTAGGTATTCTTGCCCCTAATATAAACTCTTTAAAATTTTCTTCGATATTTAAATATAACTCAGAGACATCAATAATTAAATTTGGGTCACGTGTAAGAGCTTCTAATATTCTCTCTACATTTCCCAATTCTCGATACCAAGTGAGAACTCGTTCTATATGCTGCCGAAACTCTTCCGGTATAGTCATAGGTGTCATAACCGCTTTAAATTCATTTTCTTGTTCCGCCAAATATGCTTTTTTTAACTTAACTTTCAATTCATTGACTTTGTTGGTTGCGCCAACGTTGAGATAGTGGCGGAGGGCCATTTGCAAAAAACCAGCTTTGACACCTTCTGTTTTTTCCACTCTTCCTTGCTGATGCTCTGCTTCTAGTTCAAACGACAAACCAATCTCCAAATTCAGATCATTTATCGGCTGCTGTAATTTCTTGTTCCAGGCAACCAAACAGGAACACACCCAGCGATGCAATTGGAGATTTTTTTCTTTTAACCAAAAATCACGCGCTTCATCTAATTTTCTTAAGGCTAACTGTGTTATTTCCCTATCAATCATTAAGTTCATTTTGCTATTATCCATAACTTTAAGCAAAATATCTGAAGGCTCAATAACCCATCGGTAGGAATAGATTGAGCCTATTCCAGATAAAAAGTCTGCTATTTCTTCGATAGATTGTTTAAGCAAATCTTCTTTTTTATAGCGCAAACAAAGTTCGGTAGCCCTAGATAATTGATCAATTGTGTAAAGGTATTGAACCATATTGGGCTACGCGGACAGGTTAAATGGCGAGTATCTCCTGATTTCGTACATTAGCGGAGAAATGCCACCTAATGCACTATGACGTCTTTTGGTATTGTAATAATCAAACCAACTTTTGAAGCTTGCAGCGGCTTGGCCAATTGTGGCAAAATAGCGTTTTTTAACATGTTCACCTTTAAACAAGTGGAAAAAAGATTCCATAGGTGCATTGTCGTACGGATTACCTTTGCGGCTCATACTGCCGATCATGCCGTTTTCCTTTAATATGTCTTTGTATTTTTTAGAGGTGTACTGACTGCCCATGTCTGAATGATGCATAAGGCCTTTAGGCGGCCGCTCCCGCAAAATAGCCATATTCAGTGCTTTAGCAGCTAATTCTGCCGTTGGCCGATTTCCTAATGCCCAGCCTACTAGTTTTCTTCTTGCAAGATCTAATACAGCCGCCAAATAGCACCATTTACCGCCAACTCTAACATAAGTAAGATCAGCAAGCCACACGGCATTAAAATCGGTCACATCGAATTTTTGATTTAGAAGATTGGGAAACGCCTGTTCATTTGGATCGGCTTTAGTTGTTTGTGGCTTATATTTACTTTTAATCTGAGCTTTGATCCCATGTTGATGCATGATACGCTGCACCCGGCTGCGGCCTACGGAAACTCCTTTTCCGTTTAATTCTTCATACACCTTCTGAACGCCATAGTTATGATCATTCTCACGTTCAATTTGCTGTATATGTGCCACTAAAACAGCATCTTTTGCAAAAGGTTTTGGACAGCCCGCTTTGACCCAGTTATAATAACTGCTCTTGGAAATTGATAGTACGCGGCATAATTCTCGAACAGCAAATTTCGAGCGGTGGTCATAAATGAATTGATAGATTACTTGCTGTTCTTTGCGAAGTATACCGCCGCTTGCTTTAAAATGGCTACCTCATTTTCTAATTCTTTGATTTTACGTTGTGCTTTCCGCAGCTCGTCAGCATCGGGCTTAAGGTTCCCAGAGCCGGGGAAAGCTTGCTCTGGATTTTCTTTATACTGCTGAATCCATTTATAAATTGTATTTTCATGCAGGCCTAACTCTTCAGCTAAGCTGGGGCAGGTGCGCTCTCCATTTATATATAGTTTTACAATATCTTTCTTAAATTCTGAATCAAATCGTTTTCCTTTCATTATGGACACCTCCTGGTTTTATTGTACCAGCCATTCATGGTGTCCGCAAAAGGCAATACGGTTCATATTCATCACGCTTTTCTTTCGTTGCCAGTCTGGCAACTTGCAATAAGGCCGGAACTAGATTACAAAAAATATCATACTTATTTTTAAACTTCTTTTCACCTTGATAGTCAAGCAATATATCGCCATACCGGCTCTTCAATTGTGGATTTAAACTTTTTGAAAATCGTTCTGCATAATAGTCCAGCTTTTCTTGTGAATATTCATCAATAAAATCGGGCATTCGCCGTTTATATGTCTGTGGATTTATAACAAAGCTTCGTGTATATAACTCTAAAGCATCCAATTCGTATTGAAGTAAATCTACAATTTTATTGTTTTTCTCAGCATTAGCCTCACCTCTCAAACTTCTCAGCGGATTGCTTAGAGTGGATAATTCCAGTACAAAACAATGCTCATCCATGTCTTGGATAACATTTTTAAAACGATTTTCTAATTCCACTTTAACTACCGCCTCTCTGACTTTTAATTTTTAGTCATAAAAGTTAATTCTTCACCATGTAAGGCTCCTCTAAACCTAATAGATTTATGATTAATTATACCATAATATTCCTTTATTAGAGGAACCTAGAGATTTATAAGTCTTTAAAAGAATAAATTGTAGATTACTGCCATAAAAAAAAGCCACCGGCATTCACCGGCAGCCTCCCTGCAAAAACTGAACAACCATCCCCAGCGTCAATACCCCGCCGGCCAGCACCACCAGCCAGAACACCGACAGCAGCAAGCTGTGATCGGCACAGTACCGGACACTCGCCTGGTCCTTCCAGTCCAGTGCGTTCCAGTAGCAAACCCACAGTGCGGCCTCCACCCGCCACCCTCTTACGATCTCGTCCCACATACCGCTGCACCTCCGTTCGTCAGCAGCGGCTCTCCCGCCGCCGTCACCCGGAGGGGCGCAGCGAAAGCGGAGCAGGCGCAGCCTTGACCGGTGTGATACCATGAGAAGACCGGCGGCGGGGAGGCCTAGTACCGTCTTTTCCTGAATACGGTCATTGCCGCACCTAAAGCCCCAATTCCTTCATCCGGGATGAAGCCGTAACAGGTCACCCGTTCCTGGTAGTATTTCAGAGCAGCCGGTGTTAACTGCATCCATATCCATTCAGAGCCGTCAGGGCTGGTCACCAGACGGCCCCATAATCCTTTGCCACGTTTTATCTTCTTTCTGACCTGTTCAATGGCCAGCATGACTGTCGTCTCCCGTTTCTCGCCGCCGGGCCTTAATGAACAGACCGCCATTGCTTTCGGTTACTTCGATCTTTGCCCCGCTTGAAAAACCAAGGTCCTGGAGCCATTTACCCTGCAGCCGGATAAGAAGCCGCCTGTCTTTCCCCTGATTGAGGTATGTATAGTAGACAGTCAGAATGCGTGAACTTTCCCTTTCACTGGACAAATCTATACCCCCTATCGCAAGCTGCAGCAAAGCCCTCCTAATTGAACGGCCCTGCCATTGCTTTTTATAGGGGGAAATTAAAAAGCGCATGCGAGGTTTTTACCCTACACATGCGCTTTGTTTCGTCGGTTTGCTAAAATCCAAATCCAATAAACCGGAACAGAACCGGCTGTCAACAGAAAAGCAGTCAGTAAAATATGTATGCGAACTATTACCTTTTCACCTGCGCGAGTCTGGAAGTGCTCCAACACTTCCGGGTCACGGCGACTCTTTAATTTCCACCTATTGCTAATATAGCCCTTTCTGAGTGTATTGCAAATCAAGCGAGACGGACAGACCAGGATTTTTTATT
The DNA here is from genome assembly GCF_001941975.2 of Sporomusa sphaeroides DSM 2875. Classification (NCBI taxonomy): domain Bacteria; kingdom Bacillati; phylum Bacillota; class Negativicutes; order Selenomonadales; family Sporomusaceae; genus Sporomusa; species Sporomusa sphaeroides. The sequence goes on from NZ_CP146991.1 coordinate 2,962,121, forward strand.
GACTGATTGCATATTTTACAATCTATGGGTATAATATAAGAAAAGGACTGACGTGCTCGACACACGCCAGCCCAACAGACTGTCTAACCGAACGGTTAGCCCGGATTACGTTATTGAGAAATAACCGCAAACCATGGCGTGGGAGCGGTTATTTCTGTTTTATGATGAACACAACAAGTGTTGCGAATGCGACCATTAAGTACATTGCCTCAAATGTTGACACCATACCACCCCCTTCCTGGAAGGAAGGAGCCAACCGTTCCCCGACAGCCTGTTACGCTTATTATAGCATAATCTTCCAGACTGGAAAAAGAATTTTAAAAACGTACCAAGGAGCAACATAAGGGACAGTTACATAAATTAAAAAATGTCGCAGGCTATTAACCTGCGACATATCTATATCCTTAATGGCGACCCCGGCAGGATTCGAACCTGCGACCTTTTGATTCGTAGTCAAATTTCGCCATCATTTTTCGTTTTCAAAATGTCATGAATGCTTGATAATACTGGATTTTCATCACAGACCGTCACAGAACTTTTTCGCCGCGTTGTTGTACGGTTGTTGTAGTACGGTAACGGCTGGGTACTAGTGAGCTTACGCTTCCTGCTCCGTTTTGGGAGCCGCTCACCGGACGCTTAGTTAGTATAACGCAATCCGGGCAACTTTGCAAGTGTCTTCCGACAAAAAACATTCTGGAAGGTCTGCCATTTACCACCACCTTGCTGTGGTGGTTTTTTTATAGATTTATTTAAAAGTCGGATTCGTCATTCTCTGGAAATGAAGTATTAATCATCATATTCGCATTTAATCGTGTATAGCTTCTTTACAATATAGCTCTTTTATTGGGCGAGCAATGGATGATTTCTAAAGTGTCTCGAAACTTCAAACTCTGGAATATAAGGGGTACTTCTTATGCTATTCATTAAATCCCAATAGTAAAATTTAATCGTTGGATTAGAAATCGTACTTGGGTATTCATAGCTGTATGTGTTCTCTTTGCCGATAGTATATGAGCGAGAAAACTCTGTTTGTAAATAACGATGAATTCCCCACCTAATGTTGTTTAGAAATTCTGCAATTGAACTACTAAGATACCCCAGTATATTTCCATCTCCATGAAACCAGTTTTGGTAATCTTCCAAAGCTAAAAGGCATTCCATTGTTTCTTTGTGCACATTATTATCTTTGAAAATTCTTTGCATCTTTGTTGCACAAGCTGAGAGACGAGTAAAATTATGTTTTGAGATATTTCCGCCTATGTACAAGAAATCTGAATATGTAACCTTTAAGTCAATATTTAGATGAATTGATGGAAACCACAATTGCTTTATCGTAACCTCAGTTTCAAGCCAATTGCAGAATTCCGTAACGGGTTTTATAAGATAGGCTATTGAATTATCTTTGTCAAACACTGGTGATGAACAAACGTCTTTTAATAATGAAATATAGCTTCCTCTTTTCAGCCCAAAGTCGCTTGCTGGGGCCGATAAAAAATCAACAAGATAAATACTAAAATATTCTTGATGAATGCTTGTTTTAAAGCTCACAACTGAACCATACTCATAATGATGAATATCTAAGACGTTATAGTTCACAATCGAATCAATAATATCTAAAGAAGCTTTTAAAATTAAAATCTCCTTTTCCATATCATTCAGGGACAATAGAGGCTTATTTTTCATATTTTAGAATTCACTCCAATATTTTCAAATAAGTTTTCCTTTCTCTTTTTAACTGAACTTGAAAAGACCTATAGATTAGATTGACTACTTTCCCCTGAGACATTGTTCTAACTTATTTGCAAGTCTTTAGAAAAAAGCTTGAAAGTATCCCTTAACTTAAAATAGAGTGTGGATACTAGCGCACCTCTTTCTAAATCTGATTTTAAAGCTTCCCTATTTTACTGACCGAGATAACTCTTCTATTGTTAGAAACGTGACATCCGGGAATCGACTTGCCATATACTTCGTTGGGTTCGGTTTACTGAAACAAACAATATTTCGAATATGAATATTGCGATCACCTATCCCGAGAGTTTTGGCAACCCGTTGAGCCTTTTCATTTAAAAATGCACAACGATCCAAATGTTTTCTCAATTCATCCCTCTTCCCGCTCGGTAATATCTGGCCGCTAAAATGATTCATCTGCTCTGCAATTTCATTTGGGGTTTTAGTAAGCTTTAGATCCTTGCATTCGATAGCTAAAATGTCATCTTGTCCTGGTTTCCACGCAAGGACATCAACATCACCATAATCTCTATCAGGAGTCTTTTCGTTCAGCAATTCAGTTACTTGTATTTCAATACGAATTTCATAGCCTGCCCCTTTCATAACATCCGCAACTTCGGTAACAAATGCGTGACTCTGTCGAGCCTTCTCATCATCTATCCAACGTTTCATTGCTAATGATTTACATTTAGAGGTAGCAATTTCAGCCTCATAGTATTGGGAAATTGTATGTGTAGTTCCATCTGATATCAAACCAGGCGAGATGACGTATCGGGGATTATCGCTATTTTCCAATTGAATGACAGGTCGCGCAACTAAAGACAATGCTCGCCCAAATAGCCAAGGATACCAATCCCTATTGGTAAAACCTTTCGGTGCTTTATCCCAAGCTTCACGGGGCCAAAGCGAAAAACGTTCCAAAAATATCTGAGTGTCTTCTTGAGTTGTAAATTCACTATTGCCGCAATAAGCAAGAAGTTCATCCTTATATGCGATAAAAACACAACGTTCTTTTTCAATTGCTAAGTTTTCTAACGCATCCCGTGTCCCGCGCATTGAATCAATTGATAAACCAAATTCAGCCTTGAATGCGGTTAAAAAATCAGCAGGAAATACTCCTTGTACAGTAGGTAGTGGCTGAGAAGATTCAAAATGTTTCTCATATCGAGCATTCTCATGATCGAGTCGTACCGACTCAAACTCTTGACCAAATGGATCAACCACTTCATCGCGAAAACCGGTATGGGACAAAATATCCCCATTAGGTGCGATTTTAATTTCCGGCTTCATTACCCCTTTTATAATGGCATCTGATAGCCCGCCAAAATTGAATATAAAAAGCATGTCACTCATCAGAGGCGTCAGATCAAGTATACCAACATGTTCTCCACCATCTAAAGGACATTCTGAAATGGCCATTTCTACCAGTAACCGCAAAGCTATCGTTGAGGCGTTACAACGTGCAAGCTGTTCAACCGCTACTGCCTTGGTAGATTCCGGGTTATCGCGCAATGCGATCACCGCTCTAATGGTACGTTGCCACAGTAATCTTTGATTTTCAACACCTTCTATATATCGAAGTGCTTGTTCAATGAACTGTACACGATTTAAAGTATGAAGATTTGCTTGCATCCGTTCCCAAAGTTTCTCTATAACTTTATTCAAAAAACGAGTACTTTCTTCTGCTGTACTAAATCTTTCTCCTTTACTCCGATCCTGCACTAACCAACCTAAGCCTAATTTGCTCATTGCTTCATCTGCACCATCAATAAATAGCTTACTTGACCGGTCATAGTAATTAATGTTATCACGAAAACGAATTGCCTCAAACATATGAAAATATCGAGCGTCATCGTTAGGAACTATTTCGTTTTCAAATATATCTAATAACTCCTCGCAGGGTATTTCACCTGTAAGCTGAAGCGCTCCGTTTGCAACGGCTCGCATAAGCATACGCTCAGCAATATTTTGGGGATTGTGAAAGTTTGCAAAAAATGAATCTTGGAAATTAATACGTATAGTATCTTCTGATTGTTCTATCAAAATTGCATTGCGCGAAGGAAGCACTTGTTTTGTAAAAACGTTTGTATATTCTTGCTTCACATCATCGAAATTCAAAATAACTTGTACTACTTTATTGGCAACCTTATGTAAGCGACGTTCAAAAACGGGGACGGCTCGTCCGAGCCAGTTGTGGACAGCATCCCAGACTTTGAAAACCATATCACGCGATAGTCCTGTTTCTCCACTCTCAGTTGAAACCCACCAAATAGATTGTTTACCGACCCATGCTCCCAATAACTGCCCTTGGCGTACGGCATCTATACAAGCATAAAGAGGTTGATTGACATCATCGGGAAAATAACTATCAATATCTTTTCTCCGCACTCGAACCAACTTGCCATTAGGTAATGGTAAAACATGCAAATCCCAACCTTGACGAATTTTTCTCCGGATCTCAGCAAGAGAATCGGTGGGAATCATCATATGAATTGGTTTATCACCAAACTCAACGTCTGCCGGTATCATTAAATAGTTTGTATCTACCCACCAACCATAAAGGTTCAATAAACCGTTAGCGTTAGCAATTGACACACCTTGTTTTTTTAGGTGCCTTACCTGATTAATTAGTTTCCATAAAAATAAAGGCGAAGTTTCAGATGTCCACGCAAGCGTTTGAAAGTCTGGCGCGGATATGAATTCAACCAACCAATCCGGCGTTTCTTGTACTGCTCGAAATCCATTCGGACGCCCATAGCCACACCCAACCACCAATGTTAAACCTTGCTTAAAACCTTCTTGCTTTCGGAAATAGGAACGAGCATCTTTGATATGTATATTAATTTGGTCATTATATTCATCCATGATTTCAGATTCAAATGACAAAAGGCCATGTTGCTGATACCCGGAAATGCGATCAATTATTACAATGACCTGTATATAACGGCCTGTATCAAATTCTCTGGTAAGAGTCATCAAATATTTATCCTGGACATCTTGTACTGGAATACTCTGCCGAGGAAAGGACGCTCCCATAATAGGATTCTCCTGCAAAAATTCTTGATATTCCATAACAAGGTGTTTATCAAAACTCTCTTGACAACCATGCTGTATCATCCAATTTAAAATATGCGTCCGCACAGCAAAGCTTATGCTATTAGGTAATAGAATAAACCACTTATCACAATTCTTTACTATTGGGTGCTGCTGAAGATCACTCTCCTCTAAGGACTGCTCCTTCAATTTATTTGTATGTTGCAAATCAAAAATAAAAGGCTCAATATCTGCAGGCAAGATTTCAAGACGTTGCAAATCCTCTAATGTAAATACGATAGTTTTACTAAGCGCTTTCAATTCCTTATCAGAAGGGATTCTGACAGCGGCTTTGTCATTACCTCCTCCTGGCAAAAAGCGGTTAAGATGGCGTCGCTCGGCAATTTCTTCACTAAGCATTAAGATTCCGTATACCTCACGTTTCAATTGCCGTGTGCTCGGACCATCCGGTAGTGTTTTAATTATGTTCAACATCCTTTGAAGATAAAAGTCACTACTTTCCCAAATTCCTTCAAAAATTCGGATGTTACCGATGTCAGTAATCACATTAGATATAAACACATCCTCCACCGGATCTTCTAAATGAACGAAAGAAGTCGCACCTAATTCCTTATTCAACCATAAGTGAAGGTGCTGTGCCATCGGTTCTTTCTTTCCCAAGGAATGTGATAGAATAAGATGAATTAACATTTCAAGGCGAAGAGTATTTGCCTGCAACGCCGGTAAAGTTAACAAACCTGAAATTAATGCTGCTGCTTTAATTGGATGAAATGGCCTAAGCTTCTTTTTGATACTTGGCCGATCTTGTATGGTGTGAGAAATTTCTCGGCTTGGGGTCATTGAAGCAAGCATGTCCAAAAAATCATGATAATCCTCGTTCATTATTTCCTCCAATAAGTTAATTTCTCAAGTTAATTTCTCAAGATGCTAAAAGACTTGATTTATTGATATTTTCTATTGTATTCGACATATAAATTTAATTTTCAATATTAACCAACAATTATCCTTTGGGCTTCTAGGTGCAAACTATAAATACATTAAATTATGTTATTCTATTGGCAAAAAAAGCCGCCGGCATCACCGGCAGCCTCCCTGCAAGAACTGTACAACCGTACCCAAAGCCATCAACCCGCCGACCAGCGCCATCAGCCAGAAGACCGACAGCAGCAGGCTATGATCGGCACAGTACCGGATGCTCGGCCGGTCATCCCGGCCTATCGCGTTCCAGTAGCACACCCACAGTGCAGCTTCCACCCGCCACCGTCTCACCAGAAAGTCCCACATACCCCACACCTCCCGCTCATCGGCAGCGGCTCCCCGCCGCCGTCACTCTCCAAAAGAGCGCGGGAGTAAACTTCCTATTGTGCTAAGATTCCGGCGCGGCACACCGCGTCACCCGCAGGGGCGCAGCGAGAGCGGAGCAGGCGCAGCCTTGACCGGTGTGATACAATCATAAGACCGGCGGCGGGGCGTTTCAGCGGCTAGACCTCTCCTTTTCCTTTTCGGTTATTTCGTCGGTTACAGCTTTTATGAGCAAAGCTCCGCTGTGTTCTTCGATCACCACTTTATCACCGCTCTGAAAGCCAAGGTCCTGGAGCCATTTGCCTTGCAAACGAATGAGCGGCCGCCGGTCTTTACCATTGAGGTATGTATAATAGACAGTCAAAATACGTGAGGTTTCCCTTTCACTGGACAAGTATATACCCCCTATCGCAAGCTGCAGCAAGGCCCTTGATCATGGCAAGCACTTGCCGGGCAGCTTTTTTATAGGGGGAAATTAAAAAGCGCATGCGAGGTTTTTATACCCTACACATGCGCTTTGCTTCATCGTCTGCTAAATCCCAACACCAATAAACCGGAACATAACCGGCCTCAACAGAAAAGCGGTCAAGAAATATGTAAGCGAACGCTTGCCCTTCCGTTGACAGTGTATCGGAAATAGGCTTAGTCTCCTGCTACATGAAGTCGCACAGCCTGCGCATCTCCTGCCGGCATCTCCGTTACACGCAGTGCCTCGCTTGTGTTCAAGCGGGCGGCATTGTATAATAGAAATGTCGTCGTGGACAGCTTAGCTGTTACGTGTAGGTAGTGTGTTTACCTGCGCGAGCCTGGAAGTGCTCCAACACTTTCAGGTCACGGCGACTTTTTAATTTCCACCTATTTCTAATTATAGCTCATTTCAAACGAATTGCAAGCCGATGGCTTAAAGGAAAATACTTTTTCTCCGGCATCCTCGATAAGTTCGCAATAAAGTGCGTGGCTGATCGGCGCGCCTACTTCCACGCGTAAGACAGGGCCCCGCAGCGGCAAGATATTTTTTTCTCCGTCTCCGATGCATATCTCGTCGCTATCGACTGCTTGCAGCCGCTGCAATACAGCGCGTTTTCCAAACTTTTAATCTCGTCCCAGAGCCCATTCAAATCGCCTCTTGTCGGAACGTAGGAGCTGTCGTGCGAACCTTTGTTGCCAATAAAGTTGGAACGCTGCAAGCTGTTGAACAAGTCGCCGTGAGCCGCCGCGAAGTCGTCTTTGCTTTTTTTATCGACCCGAGCTTTCAAGGCGGCTAATAATTCCGGTGCCATCCTATCCTCGTTTCTGTCGTTGAACATAAATTTCACCGGAACTTCCAGCCGCTCGGCGATTTCTTTCAGAAACTGTTCCAGGTACACGCGCATTTCGTTGCCCAGCCCCTCCAGCTTGCCCGCGGCCAGCAGCGTCTCGATCTTCGCGCGCTTGTCCTCGTGAGCCTCGTCGGCGTACGTACCCTTGTTATCGTCCCAATAAATATTTTTAACCGCCCAATGTGGATTTCCCTTGACAGCTTTGGAAAAATACTCGAACCATTGTTTTTCATGGGTCAAAGCGATGATTTGATAGTCTTTCAACTTGTCGATCAACAAGTTGGCGAAACGTGTCCGATGATTGCTGTCGAAGCTCGAAATGACGTCATCCAACACAATGAAGCCGTTGCGCGGGTTGAACGCCCGGACTGAAGCGAGAAAAAACGCCAGCCCGAAGCAGTTCAGATGCGATTCGCTGAAGCAGCGCAGCGGCGCGCCAAGCACTTGGCCGTTAAATTGATATTCAATGGCTAGGCCCTTCAATTCGTCGTCGTCGGTCATCGGCACAATGCGCAAGTCCTTTATGGGCTCTCCCGGGTTCATATATTCATAATATTCGTCGATAGCGTTCGAAAAGCCGGCGAGGAAAGCCTCCAGCCCTTCCTTCTGGCGTTGGACGAATGCGTCGTAAATCTTGCTTAACGCGGCCTGTTGCTCGACAATGACGTCGCGCTCTTTTTTCATAGCTGTAAGCTGTTCGTACGCTTTGACAGCCATGGAAAGATTGGTGTGCGCGGCAGTCCTGGCGTTGCCCGCCTCCGCCGCTCTAATCGCCTGGATGCGTTCGTCGCATTGTCCGGATATTTCAACTAACGCTTTTTTATCCAATGCAAGCGAAGCGTCGGGAGCCGCGCCGTCAATTACAGCCTTGCTGGTTTCGGCTTCGAAGGGATTAATCCCCGCCGCCCAGTCTTCCAATCGCTTTTTCAGTTCGCTGAAAACCTTTTCTTCGCCTTCGCCTTTGAAAACAGCGTCGCTCAACAGCGCGGCCAGCGTTTGCCGCAAGCTTGCCGCCGACTGCTTCGCCTTAGCTCGGCTCGCTTCCAGCTTCGACAGTTTGCCCTGCAGTTCGGACAGGCTGGCTATGCGGCCTAGCAATTCATTCTGCAAATCGTTAAGATTTTTGTCTTGCAGGCACAACGGGCATTTAGGCTCGGCGTACGAGCCGCCCGTAAGTACACCAGCTCCGGCTTTCAGCAAATCCAAAAGCGCAAGCTTGGCAATATTGCCCGTATCGGCGAGCAATTGCGCAAACTGCGAAGCGTAGGACTGGTAATCGGCGGCCAGCAAGTCAATCTTCCCATCCATTCCCGCTGTAACGCCTTTAATCTTCTCCAACGCCGCCAACACGGCAATGGCCTTTTCGTCGCCGGACGCTTGCAGCGACGCCAGCGCGGTCGGCGCGTCGCCGACGCTCTTGACCGCCTCCCCTAAGCCAAAAGGGGCCAACTGCTCGCGAACGGCTTCAATGAACTTTTCATCGTCGGGAACGTTGCGCCCTAGGTACTCCAGCAGACTGCGTTGAAACTGGGCGATCTGGTTTTCATATCCCTTGTTTTTCACTTCCCGGCCTAATTCGTTGACCGCCTTTTTCAGCGTGTCGCGCACCGCTGTAACGGAAGAAAAGCCGATAATCTCAGACAACGACTTTAATTTATCGGTTTTCGTATCCAATACGAACTTCGTCAGCTTGTCGTGCCGGACAATAAAATTTTCCCCTTGTGAAGCTTTGATGTATTCTTGAAACTCCGCAGCGGCGTTGCTGAATTTCGCCGTCAGCCTGTCTTTCTTATAAATGATTTCCTTTTCCGCATTTAAGGACTTATCGGTCATGGCCAGCGTCATAAACGCCCTTTCGTTCTTGTCTATGCGCACATTGCGCAAGGCGTCGATGCCGTTGTTCCCGATCTCCTGACAGCTTAGCCGCTCGATTTTATCGGAGTAGTACCACTCCAGCGCGTCGGCGAGGCTGCTTTTGCCCGAGCCGTTGTCGCCGTAGACGATGGCCGACTTGCCGCCGAACTGCAGCGTCATCGGCTCTTTCACCCCGCGAAGGCCGGCGATGGTCATGGTTTCAATCTTAACCATTTTTCAGCGCCTCCTCCCGTAGCGACTGCAGCGAAGCAGCCACTTCCTTCTGTGTGAACTTTTTGTCTCGATGCAAAGACGCCAGCTTCTCCGCCAATGCCTTGTCCACGCCTTCCATGTCCTGCAATTCCGCGAAGAACGCATCGACGATCGCGTCTCCGCTCAATGGGCTGTCACTCATTTGCTCATCCTCCTCCAAAATGTTTCCAGTCGATTTGAAACTCAACGTCAACCTCTTTTTGTTGGATTTCAAAGCCGGTTTTATTGTTGCAAATGGGGTAAACCCCAAATTTGGCGACAAAGTCCAAAATGAAATAGCTTTCTAAGTCTTCAATCCTATGCGGCCACATCGACTTCACCATTTCAAAATTAATAAAGGTAAACTCTAGCGGCTGCGCGGAGCGATAATTGAACAGCCCGGCGTTGCCGGATTGTCCGTCGTAATGCCCTTGCAGGCGGCTGCCTATGCTATTGGTCTTTTTTTCGCTCATGCCGATATAAAGCAGGCGCGACCGGTTAAACGGGTACATGATGTCGCCGGACGTGAGCGCGATGAAGTACAGGCCGACGATGCCGCTAAGCGGCCGGATATAAAACGGCTCGAACCGATTGCATTTTTCAAAATAGATTTGAACTTGACCCATGAGAAAAATTTTCTCCTCGCGTTGTTTTTATTGATACGTTCCGCATCGCATCGCCATAATCCTGCATTTTTCTTCCATATCAATATTGTTAAAGCCGCGCAGTTCGCGGCTTCCTTGCTGCCGGCAGGCCCGTCTGCACGGGACGCGACGGCGCGGGTTTGGCCGCCGTGGCCGGTGCGCTCCCCTGCCAGGCAGACTGTTGCAAATAAAACAGGCTTACGATGTGCGGCCACACGGGTTTTGTGGCTGCTCATGGTAAGCCGTCTTATTTGCCGCTCGGCATTGTAGTGGCGACTTCCCCTCCCGTTTGTTCTTCGGGAGGGGGACAGGGTGGGTTCCTAAAGCGGAACCGTCGATATGGCTATAATGGTTGACAAAATTTTCTTGTTTCAGGACATTTGATAATTATAGGAGCACCAATGTCATTGCTGAAACTCCATATAAATCTAAATTCTACATAATTTTTATTTGCACACTGCCAGCTTATTTTCCGGCTTATTCCGGCTTATTTTTCGGCTTATTCCGGCTCATTATTTTCTTCACGCATAAGAAACCATTTTGCACCGCGTCCATAACCTTCTAGCACGACCATTCCCAATTTTTTCAGATGATATAAATCATCACGCACCGTAGTCTCAGCAGGCGGCTTCGTCATTCTCGCCATAATTTTCCGTAACGGCAATGAATCCTCCGCCAATATCTGCAAGATTTCTCGCTGCCGTGTCGTCAAATCATGGCCAATACGGTGCGGTGCAACATACGCTCGGGGAAGAAACCTGACTCCTACCGACCCGGCTTGCTCGATAAACTCAGGCTCCGGATGCCCTGCCTTCACACAAAGTTCAACAATCGTCTGCGTGCCTCTGCCCCATCGTTCCACCAATCCACGACGGAAAAACACATCCGCAATAAGCGGATTGCGTGGACGGGAAGGATGGTCACGCTTTAAATCTTCAACCTTTAGCCCAAAAGGCAATATCCCTTCGCTCCAGATTTCCAGCCGATCATCAAATATGGCCACACTGACTGCTCCGCCAGGGTTAGCATAATCCCGGTGGCAAAAGGCATTTACCAATGCCTCGCGTAACGCCAGTGGCGGGAAGATCGGTTCATCAATCCGCTCAATCACACCTGGTGTAATCTTACCGGCAACAGGTAAATGCCGTTGAATAAAAAACATCGCTTCATCCAAAAGACTAAACGCATGCCCATAAAGCTGCTTGTTATCCAGAAACTCGGTTTTATTCGTCCCTTTAAACCGGGCCAATCGAATCTGGCATTGTGTATAATTGGGCAGAAAAACTTTGCCAAACAATACAACGGCGGCATTGATAATCGTACCGTTTGAACGTAGGCCTAGCCGATCCAAAATATCGGCAGGATCAATGCCCGTACTTTCCGGAAGCCGGCCAGCGGCGATTCCCGTCCGAACCGTTTTAAGGATCTCTTCCCGATCCAGATCCATTAAATCAACTCCGGCAGCCGCTGCATTTTCCCAGCGATTTTGGCTATGAGCCCGGTTCAATAATAGCTGCTGATACATATCTTGCGGCATAACAGCAGTAGTTGTTCCCGTACGATAATAAGGCCGGCCGTCAAAAATGTAGGGACGTGCTTCCGGCACCGGTATGGCTTCTAAAACTAATATTTCCAGAGAAGAATTTTCTAGTGCCACCTGAGTCATTGCAATATGAGTTGTTGGCTCTATATTACGGATGGTATTAGCAATATCCTGAAGAGTTTTGTCCGTTATATTCTGTCCAACCATCTTTCCTTCGGGCGTCACACCGATAATAACCTTGCCTCCATGACCGTTCAAGAATGCACATAACGATTCAGCGGCCCTGGTGAGTTGGCCGGTAGATTTTTTTAACTCTAAAACTTCAGACTCGCCATTTTTAATAAGGTTATGTATCTCATCAAGCGTCATTAAGTCTCACCCCCAGTCAAATACATGTTACTTCACCGTAAACGTTGCCGCTAACCCTTGTATCGTCATATTCTCCTGCACACTAGTATGAGGTACAAGAATATACCGCCACGGTTTCCCCCCCACCGCCAATTCATGGGCAGTGGCATGTTTACACCACTGTATAGCGGCAGCAGCTTTGTCCTGCACATTCTGGGATGCTACTTCATTGGCCGCCTTGGTTTCGGCTAAGATTTTTTCAGTTTCCGTTTCGACAACGAAATCCGGCTCATAGGATTGGTCACTGCGATAGTGAATTTGCAATTGCCCTTTAGCAGGCTTGAACCATTTCCTGGCTGATGGATCGTTTTCACAAATGACGGCGAAACGCCGTTCGGCATCGGAATCAAATTTCTGCTGCGGGTACAAACATTTCAGGAAACCACCAAACACCAGACTACTCATGTTTCGCAAATCTGCCGGCGGCTGGCGAAAATCCCGCACGGCTTCGCTGGCAGCATAGGTATTGCTCTTTAGCGTAGTAAACCCTTTGGTTATACGCACCTCATATTCGGTAGCCCGTTCATAATAGTGCTGCTTCATCTGGGTGTGAATGAGTTCCGCCAGTCGCTGTTGGTTATATTGCAAGACATTGGCCACATCTTCCGGAGTAGACAAATACGACTGTAAATGCCGCACCACCTCTCCGGATAGCTTGTACAACAAATCCGCGTGGTCATCGTAAGATATATCAGGATACTCCATTAGGGCAAATACTAAATAATCTTCCAATCTTTGAACGGCCGTAACACCTGAGCCCAGATGAATACGCAAGCGCTGATCGGTGCGTAAATGCTGGACTAACAATTCTTCCGATACCGGTTGTAATTGAATGCCGCTGACTTCAAGCTCAAAATCTTCATACCCCCAGGTTACTTCTCCCTTGGGCTGAACGACAATACGCGGAATGTCAATGGTTTTCTCAATGACCGCTTGTACCACTCGCTCCACGACACTTTCCAACTGCTCTTTCTCCATTGTCAATGCATTGGGATCATCAATTAATGTACCCTGTGGTGACGCATGGGTTATGTCAGTCGCTCTTGTTACAATATATTGACGAACCTCTTCCTTGGCCAGTTGTCTGGATGAAGGCAAATGTTCCAACTCCCGGACAATATCGTACACAACCTGAGCCGTTTGCGTTTCCTCCGGCTGAAACAGTGGTGTTGCAGCCGGACGGGTAGTTCCTGCACTATTTGCTTCGTTGCCCACGCTACCGGCAAGGGTTTGTAAGATCACCGGCGGGGCTGTAACCACCTGCTTCGCTGCGCGTGCCACATCCCGGCCGATCAATACTCCCCGACGGATAATGGAATTTGGATCACGGGCCTCATCAATAATCGCCTGGAAATGATCGTGAGCAATAATTGTCAAACGGTCTACCGCTTCTACGCCTGTGCGCTTGCCATAAGGCAAACGCAACCCCCGCCCAATGGACTGTTCCACCAAAGTCCGGGAATTGGCCGCCCGCAGGGGAATAATGGTATACAAATTAGTGACATCCCAGCCCTCTTTCAGCATGTTGACATGAATAACAATCTCCACCGGATTGTCCGCCTTTTCCACGCTCATGAGCTGCTCAATCGTTTCGTCTTTTTCCTCCCCGCGTTGATTGGAATGGACTGTAATCACCTTACCCTTATACTTGCCGCCAAAAAAGGCGGCATCTTCCATCGTTGCCAGCAAGGCATTAGCCTGTTCGGTATCAACCGCAACAACAAGTACAAAGGGCTTGACTATCGGCAAATGATGCTCGCGGGCGTACACTTCCAGTTCTACTTTAGTCTCTTCATGCACCAGAATGCCGTCTTCCAGTTTTAGCCGCTCCAACTGCGTCTCGGTGTAATTATCGGCATTAAAGTTTTCCCGTGTCGCAACTGCCGGTTCTTTGACAAATCCGTCCTGCATAGCCTGGTATAAAGGATAACTGTAAATTACATTTTTAAAGGGCACGGACTTTGCTCCCGCTTCCACTTGAGGCGTGGCGGTAAGTTCCAGTCCCAGTACCGGCTTGAGTTCGTTAAGAACCCGCACACCCGCTGTCGCCCGGTAACGATGAGATTCATCCATAATCAAGGTCAAATCAGGCAAAGATACCAAATAATCGAAGTAGCTCTGACCGATGTATTCCGAAAGCCGCTTGATGCGTGGCGTTTTGCCGCCCCGGACTTCTGAATTGATCTTGGATATGTTAAAAATATTCACGTTGATGCCTTCAAATAATGCGCCGCTTTGCAGATGCTGTCCTAGATTGTAGTTATCACCGGTAATAATGTTCGGATATTGATGGACAAACTCCCCAATGCCTTGAAACACGTATTTGGCGGTATTTGGTGTAAAATCGGTAATCAATTTATTGTAAATGGTTAGATTCGGGGCCAGTACAAAAAAATTATTCATACCCTTGGCCAAATGCAAATACGCAATAAAGGCTCCCATCAGACGTGTTTTGCCAACCCCGGTAGCCAGGGCGAAACAAAGCGAAGGGAACTCCCGCTCAAACTCTTCAACATGGGGGTAAAGCGCTTTGATTTGCTCCAGTGCCGCCGCTACGTCAGTCGTCTTATCCAACGTTACTGTATCCGCAATATCTGCCAGTATGCCTAATGATTCTGCCTGCGGTGTTCTAAGACTCATACGGGCACTAATGGATCGAACTAACTTCTCATTCATCTTCTCCACCCCACAATTCAGTCTGGCCGGTTTCCGCCTGGTATTCCAGCTGACTGACCTGCAAGCTGTAATCGTCGCGGCCAAATTCACAGCGGGCCAGTACCGCAGCAGGAATCCGTTTCAACGTAATCTGGGGATAGTCTTCTTCCCGGCACAGAAACGCGGTGCAGCAAATCAGTACTGTTTCCCGGCCGCCCATTTGATCAGCGATTCTTTCCAACAACGCCGCCGTGACCGGAACGGTGGTCGTATAAATAAAATCATGTTCTGTCGACTGCCCTTGTTTCCAGAATACTGTCTCATTAGGAGCGTACGTAAAGCCTTCGTGCTTGCACATTGCCTCCGCCAGCATCTCGGCATTATATTCCTTGCTAATGATCCAATTACCGTACTTGTCCTTTTGTAAAAGGCTGGGAGCCAGCTTATAATAACGGAATCCCCCACCGCCCTGCCAGTTGACAGCCTTCGATATGCCGCCTTGATCGGTACCGTCAATCACTTTTTGCAGGCGCGGTATGATATGGGTGTGGCAATGTTCTCCCAATTCAATCATAATCCACCGGCGGCCCATTTTGTGAGCAACTGCGCCGGTGGTGCCGGAACCAGCAAAGGAGTCGAGGACGAGGTCACCTGGTTGAGTGGCTAAACTTAATATTCGATAGATTAACCGTTCTGGCTTTGGAGTATCAAATACATTATCCGCTCCAAAAAGACCGATAATTTCTTTTTTTGCTTCTTGCGTATGTCCGACTTCAGAATTTGGCCACCACGTCCAAGCCGTTTGTCCCTCAGATTCATTTAGATACGTCTTTCGACGAGGTACTCCTTTGCCGTCTTTACCAAACCAAATTCGCCCTTCAGATACTAATTGAAGGAAAACGGACTCTATATTTTTCCAACACCGTCCTGTTGGAGGATCGTACGTTACCCCGCCAGGAGTCACGATTTTATACATTTGATTTGGTCTATAGCCTTGCGCTGTATAGTCGGAAGATACCCATGGTCCACGAGGATCATGATCAGGATTTTTGTATGTTTTTACTTGTTCCTCTGTTTTAGGTAGTTTATTTATAACCTGTCGAAAAATTTCATAATTTTTTGCATAAATAATGATATGATCATGCCCGGCGCCAAGAGTTGCACGCATATCAGGTGAAGTTCTTTTTTGCCATACTACATTAGCTACAAAATTAGTTCGACTAAATATTTCGTCACACAGCACTTTTAAATAATGCGCTTCATTATCATCGATAGTAATCCATAACGATCCATCTGCTGATAAAAGTTTATGCAAAAGTACTAACCGATCTCTCATCATGGATAGCCACAAAGAGTGCTCCATCCCATCGTCATAATGCTCAAATGCACTCCCCGTATTATATGGCGGGTCAATGAATACACACTTTACCTTACCTGTAAACTCCTGCTCCAGTGCCTTTAACGCCAATAAATTATCGCCAAAAATCAGCCGGTTATCAAAAATATCGTTACCACTTACCCGAAACTTCGCATGATAGGATTTTTCCGGGTCTTCCAGCAAAATGCGAGGTTCCAGTCGTGGCTGTTCCTCTTTACCAACCCAGGTTAGCTCCAGTTTTTGTTTACTCATGATTCCATTCCTTCCTAATCACTAATACTAGTAAAAAACCTCCCGGTGATACTAACCGAGAGGCCATTGGTTCCCCAAATAACTATCAAGGCCACAGTCATAAATGAGCGAACATCTTCACTGTGCACTAATTTATCAAAAATGAGTGAGACCTCACTTTATCTAATCAAGCTATGCAAAACCATTTTATATTTCAATATATTAAATTTTATCACCACTTTTGGATATTGACAAGAATGCTGATGCTTTGTGTGTTTATATCTTACAGTAGTCTAATTGTCAGTACCTGTCCCCGCGGTTTCAAATGCGGCCTTTTTATTTCTTCGCCGCGCAGTTCGCGGCTCCCTTGCTGCCGGCAGGCCCGTTCGCATGGGGCGCGGCGGCGCGGGTTTGGCCGCCGTGGCCGGTGCGCTCCCCCTGCCAGGTAACTTACAGCAAACAAAACAGGCTTACGATGTGCGGCCGCGTGGTTTTGGCGGCTGCTCATGGTAAGCCGTTGATTAGGCTGTAGGCACCGGGCTGCCGCTTCCCCCTCCCGTTTGTTCGTTCGGGAGGGGGATTAAGGGGGTGGGTCCCCTGGAGCGTAACCGGGCCGTCTGGTGCCGCCGCCGTTTGATTGCCTCCCGACTAGTGAAGGGCCCTGCCGCGGCCGCGTACCCCCCAATTTGTTCGGCCGCTCCTTAGCGGGGGGTTTGGGGGGTAGTCCTTCCCGTTAGGGCGCCCGGAGTCCTCCCTTCCCCCCGAATTTCAATCGCGGCCCACCGCTTGACGGCGACGCCATTCCGGTGGGATGGGGGGCTCGGGGGGAAGGGAGGACGGAGAGTGGACACATGCTTTTCGTGTCCACGGGGCGGGACGGGCGCGGCCGCGGCAGGGCACGAACGGTTTGCTCGCATCAAGCCAGACGAGTGGCGGCAGGTGGCCCGGTGGAGCGGTTCGGGCTTTGTTTGTCGTTCCCGGCGGTCGGCAGGGCGCCCGGCTGGGTCGGCCGGTGGTTTTGCGGGCGGTCCGGCCGGAGTGTCCTGCCGAGGCCCCGCGCAGCGTGCGGGGCCAGCCGACGGTACCCCGTTCCCCCGGCAGTCCGAGTGCGAGCGCTAGGGAGTGCTCCGGTCTGCGTCCCCTTGCCCGGACTAATGACAGCCGCCTGGCAGGATACGGCTCTAAGCGCAGCGGTGGCCGAACGGGAGCGGATGAGGAGAGTGCAGCGTCAGCGGAACGCCGCAAGGAGCGGACGGGCAGCCATAGAGTGGTATCCGTTGTACCGGCACTGAGCGGAGCAGCCTGATCAATGAGGCTCGAAAAAATGGTTTTCTTTTTCGTTAGCCGAATTATGCAAGGCTGACGGCAGGCGGAAGACGCGGCAGCGGCTGCAGCGCCGCCCGCAGGGATGCGGAGCGGGCTTTGCACGACAATTTTCCTTGCGCCTAAATCAGTCTCCACAAAAAACAAAGCCCGCGAAATACAATCGCGAGCAAAAATTATTAAGAACTACTGTATGCTTCTTCTGCACGATCAAAGCTTTCTAGCACAACAAAAGCTTTGATACTCTCGTCATGATAGGGAACCGATAAAATTTTAGCCTCGATATCAAAATACTCTTTAACCCGCTGTTCGGTAATAATCTCCTGCGTTTTTCCGAACAGATATGAATTCTTCCCAAGCAGCAGCGTCGTATCCGCCAGGCGCAGCGCATGTTCCGGGTAATGGGTATTCATAATGCAGGATATGCCGCGTTCCTTTACCAGCGTTTTAATGAGATGCAGCATCATGAACTGGTTTTTGAAATCAAGATGAGACTCAGGTTCATCAAGCACCAGCACCTTAGGCTCACCGGCTAGAGCTCTCGCAATAAATACCAGTTGCAATTGACCGCCGCTTAATTGCGTGCAGGGCTTGTCCCGAATAGGGACTATGCCTACCTGCTCCATTGCCTTATCCACAATTTCCTTGTCATACCGGGAGGGCACGGAGCAAACGCCGATATGACGTGCGCGTCCCATGGTTACTACTTCCCTGACCGTATAGGGAAAAGAAAGACTGTGGGCCTGCGGCACATACCCGATAGGATAATGCTTTTGCACCTCCCGCGAAGTTCCCATAGGGGTTCCGTTGATCAGCGTCTGCCCCTGGGTCCATTGCAAGATTCCTGTCATACACTTTAACATAGTCGTTTTGCCGATACCATTGGGACCGAGTATGGTCATAATCTCTTGTTCCCCAAGAACAAAAGAGATATCCCTCAGTATGTCATTGTCTTTTGTATATCCGAAATAGCCGTGCTTCACTTCCAGTATCATTGCCAATCACCTTTCGCTTGCTTAAATAGTAAGGCAAAAAACGGCGCACCGACCAGGGCTGTCAATATGCCAATGGGGATTTCCGCCGCAGTTACCGTCCGGGCCATCATATCAACAAGAATCATAAACGCTGCCCCGACAACACAGGAAACAGGCAGCAGATTTTTATGATCCACTCCGCTCAGCATACGGCAGATATGCGGTATGACCAAACCGACCCAGCCGATCACACCCGTAACGGTCACACAGGCGGCGGTAATCAGCGTCGCCATGACAATAATAACCAGCCGGGTCTTTACTGGATTAACTCCCAAAGAATAGGCATCTTCATCCCCCAATGACAGAATGTTGATACGCCACCTCAGCATGAGCAGCGCAATCGTCCCCAGTAAAATGGGAACCCCGACCAATTGTAAATTGCTGTACGAGGCGCTGGCAAAGCTGCCCATCAGCCAATACGTAATAGCTGGCAGCTTGTCATAGGGATCGGCGACGTATTTAATCAAAGAGATGAGTGCGCTGAATACCGCAGAAATGATCATGCCGGACAGCACCAGGGACAACGTAGACGATTCGCCGCGCAGCTTGGAAAGCGTATAGGTCATAAAAACACTCACAATGCCAAAAAAGAGCGCCATAGCTGTAGCAAGATGATTCATTCCTGAGAGCAAGATACCGAACGCCGCCCCAAAGGCCGCTCCCGAACTGACGCCCAGCACATCAGGGCTGACCAGGGGATTTCTAAAAATCCCCTGGAACGCTGCTCCGGCAACAGCCAGTCCCGCACCGACAAAACTATTCAACAAGGTCCGTGGCAGCCGGAGATTCCAGACAACGGAAAACGCCATGCCGTCCCCTTCTTCACCGCGCATTCCATCAAGCAGTATGCTGCCGACCTCATGGGGAGGAATTACATAACGGCCCCCAAAAAGAGATACGAAAAAGGCAATCAGCAGCACAGCCAATACAGCCATCCACACAAACTTCAAATTCTGTTGTTTACACATCATGCTTCGCTTCCCTCGCTCCTCCAATCAAAACAACAACTGACCTTATTTATTCATCAATCACACTCTTTAGTGTTAGATTTTCAGGCCAGGGTTCTGCTTACTGTTTAGGATTTGATCAAGTTCCGCATCACTGAGCTTATAGTTGAAGAATGTCTGGTAAAAGCTTTTCAGATCAGCCCTCATGTCGTAATCGTTGAAAACTGCCGGCTGAAGAACTTTGCCGAGCCACTTTATCATTAAAGGCGTTTCCACGCAGGGTGCATCCCAGCGATAAATTCCCATCGGCGCTTTATACACTCGTTTATTTTTTACGGCGTCAATTTTACTCCAATCCTGCCCGGGAAACTTATTCGTGTACAAATCTTCCGGCAACACATTGGAGAAATTACTGATAACAATGACATCTGGGTTCGACGCCATAACCTGCTCCATGGTTATTTTTGACCATTGGCCGCTACCCTCATTAGCGACATTTGTACCGCCTGCCGTTTCAATCATGATTCGGTTCACCGAGTCGCCTACCGCGACTTGCAGTTGCTCATCCCGTAAATATAACACTTTAGGCTTGTTCTTGCCCGCCAGTGCGCTCTCCTTGGACTTGAGATAGCCGTTTGTATCCTGATGATACTGAATCAGCGCATTGGCCCGCTCTTGCTGATTAATGATTTCCCCGACCAGCTTGATGCCTTTCTGTACATCCTCAAGCGTGCCATATTTGATCGCTACAGACGGAATGCCGAGTTCTGCCAGCTTTTTGCCAATCTCCGGCTGATAATCCCAGATAACGACCACATCCGGCTTCAGCTTGGCGACTTCTTCATAATTCACGTTGAAATTGTTGTCTACAAACGTCGAATTCGCGTTAGCCATTTCCGGTGCCATAGCCTTCAATATGTTACTCTGATAGGCCTTCATCGCCGACGGATGCATGCCAGCGATTTTTTTACCCGTCCCATCTACCGCATAAACAATCGTAGCCCAAGGAACAGGCACAACGGCGATTTTTTCCACATTAGCCTTGAGTTTCACTTGGTTTCCCACTAAGTCGGTGACAATTTTTGTTTCAGACGTTTGTCCGGTTGGCGGTTTCTTTCCGCTCCCCCCGGATTGACAGCCTGCGAGACTTAACATAAAGAACACAGCCAACAGCAGTGCTACCCCTTGCAACCATTTTTTACGATGCTCCAGCATAAAAATCCCCTCCGTTATGTTACTTGAATGTCATGACCCGATAAATCCTGCTAAATAATCATAGCCTTTCTTACCAATGAACTCATAATTCAAATCAGCGTGCATTGAACCGCTCAAGCCGACATGCGGCAGCGGCACATACTGGATATTCTTTTGGCGTACCAGTGTTTGATACAAAGGGTCCCCAATAACTATATCCGGCTGCCCTTCCCCTAGCCACTGAGCCAGTGAATGCTCGCATGTAAAAAAGCGGACACTGGAAAGCGATTCTTCTTGATAGACACTTTTCATACGCCTATCGGTTTTTATCAGGCTGACTGGTTCAACAGAGGCAAGCCCAAAATCATTTTGCAAACAGGCGGCTATACAAGAAGCAAACAGCGGTTCGCCGATCACCACGGCGCGTCGTGCCGACAGTGCCTTGCCAGTTTGGTCATATTGGTTCCGGCTTGTACGGCCGAGCGAGATGTCTGTCACCGCCTCCAATGTTTTAAACAACCGCCGCATACCCCACATTCCTATTGGCACATGTAAAACGTAAGGAATTGCATATTCTTGCTGCATATATTGAGCCAGCCCCGCGCCTTCATGCGATACGACAATATTCAACGCGGCGGCGGACATGTTCTTAAAGTCGCCCAAATTCTTCTTTGCCAGCGGCGAACCGTTGATGGTAAGACCGCACGCTTCCAGTTCATCCATCAGTTCGGCTAGATGCGCCGGGCTGCCAAGACTGAGCGGCGTATACCCGATGATATTGACCTGGTTATTCTTTTTCTCCCGTTTCTCCAGAAAACGCTTCCCCAAGTCCAACAGCGTCTGATGAACACCGGAGTAGTAGTCCTTGAATCCCTCCGTAGAAAGCGCCATGGCCGGCAAGCCTGTCTGCCGGCTCAACTCATCGGCAACTGCCGCAATGTCGATCCCGGTCAACGCCGGTACAGGCGTACCAATAATAGCGGTAAATTCCGTCTGGCGGTTGTGCGCACAAAGAGTTTGTGCCTGCAGCAGGAATTCATCCGCCGCGCCCATGACGGCTTCCAACTCCCCCAGCTTGGAACAGAAAAACAAGGTCTGCCGCAAATCCCTGATCTCATCGCATTCGATGATTGCGCTGCTGCATCCGCCTGGCGAGTACAAAAGGGTAAGCGCCTGCATCGCATACAGAACCGAACATGCGCCTGAATAGTCGCTTGCCAGCGAAGGAAGGCGAGTTAATTTCATTGTCATCTCATCGCCTCCATAATTTCCGTGATTCCCTCATAACCGAAACGATAGTCGGCACTCACCAGAATTTCTTTTGCTTTCGCACAGTAAAACGCTGCTTTTTCGCCAATGGCGACATCGATTTCAGCAAACCCGCCCGCCTGCGTTTCGCTGGTCACGTTTGAAATCAGATATACCTGCGCCTGGCTTCCTATGGCGAGAAGCGCATTGATGTACGCCCTATCGTTTTTATTCACGGTATCCGCAAATATTGTGGAAACAGAAAAGCCAGCCAACGTCAGAGCATAGGCGAGTTCGAAAGACCTTGCGCCAATTCCCACCGCAATTTGTTTGCCTGCTAATGTCGCAGCAGTTTGTGCTGCCAACTGATGATACGCTTTCGAATCCTGGCTGAAATCCCAGGTTGTATGTAGCGCCTTCATCAATGCCCCATAGCTGCCTTTGATCTCTTTCATATTGTAGCAGGCAGGCAGAAATACGAAAGGTATGTTCCAATTTTTCTGTATGCCCACTGCCAAGTCATAACCAAAGCGATCCAAGGCAATGTTCAGTTTGCCTGTTGTCATTTCCTCAAATTGTTCGTAAGAGTCCAGCGCGGCAAATTCTCTGATTTCCCCGTCGGAACAGTAGTGCATAAGCATCTTTCTTAGTCCGGAAGTTTCAGCAAGCTTCCCGGCGTCTCCCAACAAGTGAATGCAGTTATTGCTTCCACTCCGGTTGCCTCGTTGCAGCAAATCGATAAAAATATCACACAGCCGCTCTTTGGGAAGCGTCCGTCGCCGGGAAAGCGGCCCCCGCTCAAAGACCTTCACCGGTATCCCGTGTTGACATTCTACGCGTCCGGTTATACTGGCAAAATCAGTGCCTGCAAGAATATCGGCACAAGTAACATACACAATGATCGCTCTTGATCGGCGCGAAGCCGCCAGGTCTGTAAGCGATTCTTCCAAATTTTGCAGATGATTGCCGGCAGTAAAATCATTGCTGGATATAGGGTGCAAAAACAAGCGTTCTTCCAACCTTTTTTTCGCAGCTCTGAAGTATAGCACCCGCGAACAAGAGGCAGGGCCTGCCGCTACTACGTCAATGCCCGGCACAGCCAAGGCCAGATTAACCAGTTCTCCACAGTCATCATCCGCTATGCCCCGGTCAAAAAAGCTATCGAGCGGTATTGTATCCGTCACAGCCGAAAGACTGATTTTTTCAATACTGTTGCTTCCCTGTTTATAACCCGCACAAGACAAATTCATTTCCTCCCATTTCCGGCCCCGCTATTATGCTTTTGCCAATTCCAGATCAAGCATATAGTGACTGAATTTTTCCAGTTCATCATCATTCAGCGCTTTTATGTGCGTTTGACCCTGATGTTTAGCAATGACCCCCGCCAGTTCTTTAAAGAAACCAGCGGCTTCTGAATCCGGATACTTTTCCAGCACGGTTTTGCCTGCCAGTTCTGACAGGGTTATTTCCCGGCTGAATGGGACATCGGCCACTACCTGCGTACCTGTCAATAAGGCAAACTGCTCCACTGCCTCGCGCTTCGACTCACCGGTTCTACAATTGTGAATTAATCCCCCCAGCGTCACGGACCGTGCCCCCTGGCTTCTGCTAATCGCTTTCATGATGTTATTGGCAGCATATAGCGACATGAACTCCGCTGATGTCACAATATAAACGGTATCTGCATATCTTTCGCGCATCGGAACTGAAAAGCCGCCACACACAACATCGCCCAACACGTCATAGATAACAGCGTCCCAGCCCTCACGCCAGAGCTCCAGGTACTTCAATTCCTCCATCATGGTGATGATTCCCCTGCCGGCGCAGCCAATGCCAGCCTCAGGCCCTCCCGCCTCGATGCAGTCAACACCGCCGAAACCCGGAAAAACAATATCGTTCCTGTCAATCCCCTCTGGTTTTATCTGCAATTGTTGCAACACGGTAGGAATTTTACGCCCCACCAGGCAACGTGCGGAATCCGCCTTTGGATCGCACCCGATATGTAAAGTCTTACAGCCTTGGCTCGCCAGCGCTGCGGAAACATTGGCGGAAACTGTGGATTTGCCAATTCCGCCTTTGCCATAAAACGCAATCTTTAAACAGTCTTTCTCATTTTGTGGATTCATGCACATTCCTTTCTATTGCCAAACGGCTGCAACAGTCAGCCTTTTGGCAACCCCCACTGCAGCCGGAATTCATTGCGTACAAACAATATCACTGACAACGCAAACTACGCATCAACTAGAAATTTTTGCTTGCAAAATTACACGTTTACATCCGGTAATTTCCTGTTAGAATTTATAATCTAATTGCAGACGATAGACCTGATCTTCCACTTGTGCGCTTGACGGGGTTGTTTTCCCATGGTTTTGCGGATTATATTTTTCATAGAATAACGTTGCTGTTAGCTCGGGAGTTAACTGGCGCTTGGCGCTAAGAGCCCAGTAGGTAAAGTCGCCGATATTAATATTTTTGGTACGCATCATCGATATTCCACGCGCCGTATTCGTGCAAGAGTTATAGTCCAGCGCATTTTGCTCTATATTTCGATACTCGACCGCATACTGCATATCGCCGACCTTTTTTGTTTCCGGAGTCTTAGCAATCAGTTTATAGGCTTTATCGTGCGTATCGGCAAGACCCCAGATATACTCAGCGCCGGTATATAAATAATTATTGAATAATTTCGTGTTGGCTGTCACGGAATAACCCGTTTTGCTGCCGTTTTTCACACCATACTTGCTTACATCAGCAGCAGATACATAAGAATCGGTAGTATAGACCATTCCCCCGACTTTGAAAGCGCCAACCGGTCCAATAGCCGCAATCCCTTTTACATTGTAATTCGCGCCATCGTCAGTACGAGCGTTTAAATTCCCATAAAAAGAAGTCACGTTTGTTTTACCAATTTTGTTTTGGAATTTAGCCCCTTGTAAAGACGGGAAATTCTTTGCGTTACCACCATCCGGGCGGTTTCCCGCCGCTGGATAACCAGCATCGCCAGGCGTGTGGCCATCATCCATGCTAACCGCAAGTCCTTCAAACATACTAAACACCTGGCGACCAATCGTAGCATTCCAGTCCGGTTGCTTGTATGTTAAGCTGGCAACGGAAATCTGCACGTCATCGACATTAGGCGGAGCATCTCCAAACAGTGAATCACCAGCTACCACCCTTGTATTGAATGACCATTCCGGGCTTAGCTTATATCCTAAATTTAAACGGATACGGTATTTATTCGCGTTAAAGTCTGGTTGATTATAGTTCGTTTGTTTATCAAACCGTAACCTGATGTCGCCATTTACAGTTAAAGAATCATTTTCCGCTGCAAAAGCCGTGGCTCCTGTCCCTAAGGCAACCATCAACGTCAACAACAAAATACTTTTTTTCATTCTGCTATTTCTCTCCCTTGTTTCTTGATACTGCTATAACAAGCCATATTCCCCTCAGACGTAACTACAGTTTTGCGTGAGCGCCTTTCTTGTGTCAATAACTCACCTCTCTTAAACCTTCCACCTTAACTGGACAACGTCCATACCTACTACGAATAAAAAAATCTCCCGGCCATCGGCGGGAGATAGAAAGAGTACCCCTTGTTGTATTAAAAAATCCCGGCGCAAAACGCCGGGAAGAAATACCATACAACATGTATGTACTTAACCCCCTCCCTATCGCTCGTAGGTAAAACGGTGATTGACAGACAGGCAGTTCTCCTGGCTCTAGATCATCGCTTGTCCAAACCTTCCCAAGACGCGTGTCTCAGTGGCATACTTTGGATTCGCTCCCTATTACAGTGGCGGGACCGCGCCGGCGTTACACCGGTCTTCCCTATTAAGCCCTTGCGGGCACCTATCTTAACGCTATTTAATTATCCTGAAAGGTTAATACTCCATTATTCGTTTCATAATAGCATTTTTTGTAATGATGTGTCAATTTCTTTTGTAGTTTTTACATTTTTTGAGCGTCGCTTAAGTACTGATGCTTATGTACTGATTCAACCGGTATAAATCCTGATGCCGCATCAATTTACATTTTAAAGATCAATAATCGCCAAAATCTTCAACAATTGACATTCAATAAACAAAAGTGCTATTATGATTGCAATTTAGAAAATACAATTGCATATGATCGAAATAGGTGCCCTACGGGCTTAATAGGGAAGTTTGGTGTAAAACCAACACGGTCCCGCCGCTGTGACGGAGAGCAAACCTGCATAATGCCACTGGATATCCCGGGAAGGCGCAGGTAAGCAATGACCCTAAGTCAGAAGAACTGCCTATTTAAAAGTCACCGTTTGACCCACGAGCGATGGGAAGGCGATTATGAGAGTAATCATTTTTCCCGGCTATTATTTATGCCGGGATTTTTATTCGGACTGAGTCCTCTTATAGCGTAACCCTCCCTTTGCAAGTTCAGGGAGGGTTTTGTCGTACCAATCACTCACTTTACTACTGCTGCAATTAAAAATATAGAAGCACACCGTTTCGGCGTGCTTCCGTCGTTTATAAGGCATGCAGTTTTCGGGCGGTAATCACTAGTCCGAGAATATCCCGGATAATTTTCAGCCGTTCGGGATGTTCTTTATCGATATCCTCCGGCAAAGCTTCCAACACCGCATCAATGGTAGTAAGCAGGACGTCAAGCGTCTTGAGCACGCGCCTCCTTGTCCGGGTTTGCGTTTGTTCGTCTTTTTAGAGATGCAGTCATTGCCTCAGCTGTTAAATCCTCCTCGCGCACCAAAGCGCTCTCCAACTCTGCTTCTGCCGCCTCAATCCGTTCCGCATCAACCGGTGGCGGACCATAGACTGTTTTCAGCATCATTTTTTCATGACCTCCATCCTTTCGACGCAATAACACATTTTGTTGATCGCGCTGGTCAGTTCGGTCAGGCGCTTTTCCAGTCTGACCAAAAGATAGAAGGCCACTACCATAGGAAAACCATAGGTCGCCGTCAGGCGGGCCAGCTCTTCCATTTGCAGGGCCTCCTCTCCTGTTTTAGGTTAACTCGGTAATGGCCAACTGGCGAATTTGCGCTTCCTTGGCAGCCATCAGATCGCCGCTGGTGCTGGAAAACACGTTTTTGGCAATGATAGTGGCCATCACTGCCTGCACGGCAGCTAGTGTCAGACCGTCCTTCGGATCTTTCACAACCACTGTCACTTCCTTAGCGCCAGCTGTCGTAAAAACCATTTCTAGCGTCTTCGTATTAGTATCAGCCATCGGTCTGTCCTCCTTTCCTTTTCTTGTTGCTGTTTAAGCGTCCTTATCCTTACTGATTAACCAGATAGGCATTATCCACCCGGGCAATATCCGCCACCGGATAGGACTGCAGCCCCATCAGCGCTTGCGCCACATCGAACAAATCCTGGTCAGTCGCCGTTGCCTTGCCGGTGTAATTCCGGGTTACATACGCCGGACTGCCGGAGGTTGTTACGCCCTTTTGCAACTTAATGGCAATGGTGCTGCTCTGCGGCATTTTTACTACAGCCATTATTGTGTGCCTCCTTTCTTCTACGATTTCCAACGCAAAAGGCACACCCCGGGAGGTGTGCCTGTCTGCGCCTGGAACGGATTATGACAAGCGCGGGGTAAAACTCGCGCGGGTCACCACGTTTCGCCCGTTCCAGGAGCGATTATTGTATTTTGTAATTATTATACATTCATTCTGCAATGTTGTAAAGTACCTTCTTGCAACGCCCCTGGTCGGCTGCAGCCGACAGAACAGACCATCCCATAGCGGCAGGACCAGCGCAGTGCCCAACCCGGGCGGCTATTAGCTGGCAAAATAGTCCGCCAGCCCAGCAGCTATGGCTACCGCCGCCGCCAGTTGGCCGGCATAACCGGTCAACAGCCGCCGGTCAGCCTCATTTGAGATAAAGGCTACCTCCACTAGTGCCGCCGGGCAGTCCGTTTCCCTAAGCACCTGGAAATTGGCCTCCTTGACGCCCCGGTCGGCCGTCCCCATTTCGGCCACCAGCCGGCTCTGCAGGCAGGACGCCAGTCGCTTGCCCCGCACGCTGCCCGGATAATGATAGACCTCCGTGCCATGGGCGGCCGGGCTCTCGACGCTGTTGGCGTGAAGGCTGATAAACACGTCCGCCTCGTTAGCATTGGCCAGCTCTGCCCGGAACGCCAACCCGTCATTTGCAATATTGCCGGTCCGGGTCAGTAAAACATCATGGCCTGCCTCATACAACAGTTCGGTTAGCAGCTTGGCAATGGCCAGCGCCACATCGCACTCCCGCACGCCGGTGGCGCAGGCCCCTGGTTCCACCGGCCCGGAATGGCCGGGGTCAATGACAATTTTCATAAAAATCCCCTCCCGTTGTCGTATCGTCTTCACAATTCCACCCGCTGCCAAGTAGGATAACACCTCCACACACGTAAGCCCGCTCCGCATCCCTGCGGGCGGCGCTGCAGCCGCTGACGCGTCTTCCGCCTGCCGTCCTCGGGCTGCTCCGCTCAGTGCCAATAAAACGGATACCGCTCTATGTCCGGCCGTCCGCTCCTTGCGGCGTTTCGCTAACGCTCCACTCTCCTCATCCGCTCCCGTCCGGCCACCGCTAACGCTTAGAGCCGTATCCTGCTGGGCGACAACTCGGCAGACTAGGCAGGGGGAGCAGGCCCGAACGCTCCTTATCACTCGCACTCCGGCCTGCCGGGAGTAACCAGGGGAACGTCCACCTATCCCTAACCCTTCCCTGTCTTAGGGAAGGGGAGGCGGCCATCCGCTAATGGCTTTTATGTCCACGCCCGCCCCTTGGGTCCGCTTCGCCGGGCTACCGCTGCCGCTGGACATAAAGAGGACATTAGCGGACGTCCACCGCTGCTGTCGCAGACCTTTGCCCTGGCTCAGGGTATATGAACCCACCCCTAACCCCTCCCGTCAACCGGGAGGGGAACAAGAAACGGCTGGGCCCGACCGACCGTCTTCCTGCCGGTACAGATACTCCTCAATGTACAGCATGGCCGCCAGCAGCAGCGCGTCCTCCACACTAACCTCCCGCGTTTTGCCATTCCGCCGCGGCTTGGCCGACAAGACGGCAGCACACTTCGCCAGTTGTCCGTACATCCGCTCCGTCATAACCACCGTCACCGTTTTCCCTGCCACCGACACCACACCCCTCTGCCCGAATTTCGCTATCCTGGCCGGGCCAGCCCCGGCTTGTCCAAAAATTCGATATCCCGGACCACTACTTCGGTCACTTTCTTTCGCTGACCGTCCGCTCCATCAAACTGCCGCGTATGCAGCCGCCCTTCAATCGCCACCCGGCGGCCGCCTTCCCCCGCCTGCCCAATCTGCTCCGCCAGGTTATCCCAGGCCACGCAATCAATGGCGTCAGTTTCCTCGCGTACCTTGGTCTTAAAATTTACCGTTAATGAAAAAGAACAAACTGCCTTGCCGTTCATTGTATAGCGCATGTCCAGGTCCGGGGACAAGCTTCCCACCAGAAAGACCTTATTCATGCCAGCCCTCCCCCTTGTTGTCCACATAGTCACAGGCTCTACTACTATTATTGGTTTACGTTTATATATAAAGTTTACGTTTAAATAATGTATTCAGGTTGCCAATCATAATGATTGGCAAATCCGGTTTTGTCATTCCACTTGCCATTCATTATGATTGGCAAATTGGCTTTACCAATGCCAGTCGCGGTTTATCCACAGGGTTATCAACAGATTTATCCACAGTTTTACCATTAAACGGCTGCAGTTCATAATACGGCGCCAGTCGCCCCGGGCGGGGCGTATGAACTAAGAGTCCGGCCGCCACCAGTTCGCCTCTGGCCCGCGACAGCGTCGCATAGCTGTAGCCCAAAAAACCTAACAGAGTACTGGCAGCCACCGTCAGCTGGGGCGGCCAGCCGGCCCGGTTAAAGAGGTGCATTAAGACACCCCACAGGGCCTGGGCTTCACTTGACAGCGGCCGCACCAGCAGCCGGGCATAAAACGCATTGAGCTCGGCAATGTAATTCATGGCCCCGCCCACTTCCACCGGTAAAAGGCTTCTTTGTATCGCCGGCGCTTCTGACTCACGGCAGAATACGCTTCAACCCGGCCGTATTCACGCCCGTCTTAGCACTGGTCCGCCGCCGCAGCCACTCATTGGCGGCCTCCACATGAATTAAAAAACGATTGCCTTCTTTCGATGCCGGAAAATCCGACAGATAGCAAAACTCCCGCACCCGGTTCTGCCCAATGCCAGTCATGGCCGCAAACTCCTTGACCGTGACCACTAGCTTGGTGTTTGTCATAATTCATCTTCTCCCTTTAAGTGAATTAACGCAATTTGATATTGCATTATGTAATAATCATAGCAGTGGTTTACTATTTTTTCAATACATTTCTCACTTTTATATTTACAAATCGCAATTGAAGAATTACAATGTGGGTAGCAACTACTTTTTACAGTGTGTGCAAATTAAACGTGATGGTGTGTGAAAAAACATGAGCAAAGAAATAGGAAAACGCATCCGCGCTGCCCGCGAACGGCTCCATATGTCCCAGGCCGCCCTAGCGGACATTATCGGGGCGGGCAATCAGTCCACGGTGGCCGGCTGGGAGCGGGGCCGCACCGAACCCGACGGCGAAACACTGGCCCGGCTGGCCGTTATATTAAAGGTTTCGACCGACCATCTGTTAGGCGTCGATGCCGGCGTGTTGTCGCTGCCTGTCGACGTGACCGACCTGGCCCGCGACATTGCCGACCTGCCGCCCTCTGAACGCGCCGTCATTGAAAAAATTGTGGCGGCCTTAAAAGCCGAAGATAAGGACAAGGTTGTCCCTGGTTGACCGGTGGATTCGAAATATGTTGTATCCCGGCGGTAAGCGCAAGCGCCGGCAATAAAACAGGCGGCCGAGTGGCGGCCGCCGATGTAAGACTCTACATAAAGGATGGTGTGTGTATATGGCGCATAAGGTGAAATGCCTGCGTGCCTCCGGGGCCCCGCCGTAGGCAGGGACAAGTTCAACGGCTTTACCCGGAGCAATCAGCCAATAAAGGAGGTGTGTGACCATGGAACAACGCAAATACGGCAATGGCAGTATCTATCGACGTCAGGACGGCCGCTGGGTGGCTGCCGTCTGCAGCCGCGACCCTGTGACCGGTAAAACCGTCCGTACCTATTTCTACGTTAGAACCAAACAGGAAGCGCTGCAGAAAAAAATGGAGCTCCTTGCGAAAAACAAAGAACTCCCTGCCCCTTCCGGCCTGACTGCCTCTCACAGCTAGGCTGCGCCTGTAATTCGTTGCAAACCGCATGCGGTGGCAACGGGTTATACAACAACAGCGTGCAGCCGCCCTTGCCACCGACATCAAAAAGGTGGTGTGTGCTCATGGCTAAACGGGCCAATGGCGAAGGAACTATTTGCAAACGCAAAGACGGCCTCTGGATGACGGCCGTCATCATCGGCCGCGACGCCGAGACGGGAAAACCCGTCCGCAAATATTGCTACGGCAAAACCAAAGGCGAAGTCCAACAGAAAAAAGACGCCCTGCTCGAACGGAGCAAGGGACCGGTCTTCATTGACGCCGATAAAATCACTGTTGGCCAGTGGGTGGAAAAGTGGCTGACCATCTACGCCCGGGCCAGCGTCCGGGGCAATACCTACATTGGCTACCGTTCGGTGGTCAATAACCATATTCTGCCGCTGTTAGGCGAGATTAAACTGCAAAAACTCAGGGGGATTGATATTCAAAACATGGTGAACACCATCAAAGACAACGGCGGCGGACCGCGCCTGGCCGAACTGGCCTTTTCGGTGCTGCGCATCGCCTTAAACAAAGCCTTTAACGAGGAAATACTGCACCGGCTGCCGTTTAAAACGGTATCGCTGCCCAAGAAGAGGCGCAAGGAATTCATACCACTCAGCAGCATAGAGTGGGCACGCCTGTTCACAGCCGCCGAAGCCGACGCCGAAATGTATACCGCTTTGCTCCTCGAATGGGCAACCGGCATCAGCCGTTCCGAACTATTGGGACTGAAGTGGATAGACTTCAATTTCACCGCCGACAGCGTCAGCATCCAGCGGGCCGTCATCATCACCGACGAGGGCCTCACGCTCGACGACACCAAAACCATCGCCCGCCAGCGCGTCTTGCCGCTGCCGGAAATTACGATACTGCAGATGAAGCAGCACCAGGGCCGTCAGACGGCAACCATCGCCGCCCATAAGGCCACAGGCCTGCCCTGGGAAGACAATGACCTGGTATTCCCCGACCCCTTCGGCAAACTCCAGGACCCGCGCAGCTGGTCCAAACAATTTAAGCGCATGGCCAAAGCGGCCAGCATTGATATTACCTTTCACAAACTCCGGCACGACCACGCCAGCCGCCTTTCGGCCAATGGCGTCAGCATCAAAGATGCCCAGTACAGACTGGGCCACAGTACCACGCAAATGCTACTCAATGTCTACACCCACAGGATATCCGGCGGCCAGGAAAAAATTGCCTCATGGCTCAACTCTTCCTTTCCGGTCGCATCGATCAATCATGAGACACCACTACAGTAACCGTTTAGAAAATGCAGTTTCTGCCGCGTTGTTGTACGGTTGTTGTAAAACTGCTATGAAAACGAAAAAAAGAGCTTTACGAAAACCTCGTAAAACCCTTGAAATATCAATGGCGACCCCGGCAGGATTCGAACCTGCGACCTTTTGATTCGTAGTCAAACGCTCTATCCAGCTGAGCTACGGAGTCATGTGAACTTGCTACTTGACTATTATATTACGCGAATCGAATATTGTCAACATCAGCAAGTAAACTTTTTTATGTTTCAATAACACCCTATCTCTCATTGCAATACTTTCCCTTATATACAGTTGCGGCCGCAATGGCGGCGCCGATACCTGAACCGTCTTTACTAAGCCTGATAGTAATTTTCTTGGCTTTGTCGCCAAACATCTCCACCATGGTGTTAGCCAATTGCTCGGCATATCCGGGCATTTTTTCATACAAAGCCCCATCAACGGCAATCGTATGCTGGCGGACGAAACCGGGGTCAATTTTACTCAATACTCCTGCCCAGGTGGCTGTCACTAAACGGGCGGAACGCATCGCCACCAACCTGGCAATCGTCTGAATTGCCTTGTATTCACTTACCTTTAACCCGGTAATCCCCCAGCGGGCGGCTGCAACAGCAGCTACAACCTCCAGCTCTGGTGATGTATCACCAAGTATTGCGGAAATATCCTCAGTAGGCAGTGAATAAGGAACCGACAATCTCTCAGAGCCGCTGGAAATATGTCCATCTGCCGCGAGCGAACCGACAATAAGCCGCACCAGTTCCCCTAAGTACTGGCCTGAAACCATTTTTTCCAATCGCTGGGCGCCCGGCTTTTCGCTGGCCTGGTCCAAAAGAATATCATATTTTGTCTGCTGCACCCCGTCAAAATTGCCTGACTCCATATTAACAATCATCGGACGCTTGGTCACCGGCTGGCAAGACTCCAAATAACAAGTATTGTGTCCGGTACCGCAAATAGCGCCAATCGTAGTGGCAGGATCACTATAAGCCCCAGTGAGTAACGTACCGGTAGTATCATTAATAACAGCTTGTAATCTAACCCGCTCCAGTCCCCTATTTTCTAACGCAGCCTGCAGCATTTGGCCCACATCCCGGCCTTCCACTCCGACTGTCTTGATTTCTTTGGTCCAATTGATCAATACAGCTTTATCTACCCCTTGTTGACGGCAGGGAAAAGAAAATGTATATCCCAGCGGATATATACCGCCGTCTGATACGATCTCACTAATCTTGCCGGCGATAAAGTCAAATAGCTCAGGCCCGGACGCTGACACAGCCGTATAGTCATAATAGCCCAGCTTGTCTTTGAGGGGAAAAGTGCGTCTCGCAGCAATACGGCTCCGGCCTGTTCCAGCCAGTTCAACCAGCAACACACGCACATTGGTCCCGCCAAAATCAACGGCAATAACCTGCCCCTGTTCCTGACCCGTAGGACTGCCGATAAAGGACGGCAGCATCTTGAGAGAACTGGACCTGCCAGCCAATCCCTCGGACATAGCTTCTTGAAACCGTGAAGCTATGTCCTGCAGTAAAATGGCAGATACAGCTAGTTCCTTCTCAAGCCTAGCTACTGCTGTGTACAAACGTTCCAAACTAGTCACCTCCAAGGATAGTAACAGTATGCTCCCCGCCAACACAGGCTTAAACAAAACTTCACCCGGCAATAGCCAAGTGAAGTTTGTCAGATAAATTCCTATTTTTCCAATGCCGCAAAATCCAGGGTAGCAAAATAATCCTCAATGGTTTCAGCCCGGCGGATAATTTCTACACTGCCATCCTGTTTCAGCATAAGTTCTGCGGAACGCAGCTTGCCATTATAATTAAAGCCCATAGCATGACCATGCGCCCCGGCATCATGGATAACCACGACATCACCAATGTCAATCATCGGCAGCTTGCGGTTAACGGCAAACTTGTCATTATTCTCGCACAGTGAGCCGGTAACATCATAAATATAACCTGCCGGCCAATCTTCTTTACCCATCACAGTAATATGATGATAGGCTCCGTATAAAGCAGGACGCATCAGGTTAGCCATACAAGCATCCAAGCCGACATAGTTTTTATAAATTTCTTTTTTATGAAGCACAGTTGATACCAGATAGCCGTAAGGACCGGTAATCATCCGGCCGCATTCCATAGCAATTTTAAGCGGCGCCAGACCATTGGCGGCGATTTTTGTTTCATATGCCTTTTTAATACCTTGGCTGACGGCAAAAAGATCAACAGGCTCCTGCTCAGGCTTGTAAGGAATACCGATACCGCCACCGAAGTTAACAAATTCGATCTTAATATCCAAGGTACGGTGAATTTCAAGAATAAGGTCAAACATCATATTGGCAGTTTCAATAAAAAATTGCGGATCCAGCTCATTGGAAATAATCATGGTGTGAATACCAAAACGTTTTACCCCCCGAGCCTTCATAACGCGATAAGCATCCATGAGCTGCTTGCGGGTTAAACCATATTTGGATTCTTCGGGATTACCAATGATGGAGTTGCCACCCTCACGCAACGGGCCGGGATTATAACGGAAAGAAATCATTTCCGGAATACCGGCATGTTTATCTAAATAGTCGATGTGACTAATATCATCAAGGTTAATGATTGCGCCAAGTTCGCGTGCTTTTTTAAACTCAGTCGCCGGCGTATCGTTGGAGGTTAATATAATCTCCTCACCCTTCATTCCGGCCTTTTCCGCTAAAATTAGTTCAGGCAGTGAGCTGCAGTCAGCCCCCAGCCCCTCTTCCCGCAGCACTTTTAAGATATAAGGATTAGGAGTAGCTTTTACAGCAAAATATTCCTTAAAATCAGGCGCCCAGGCAAACGCCTTTATCAGCGTGCGGACATTCTGCCTGATGGCCTCCTCATCATAAATGTGAAACGGTGTGGGATATTGCTTAATCACTCCCGATAATTGTTCTTTTGTAAACGGTAATTTTTTTTCAGCCAATTGTTTCGCCTACCCTTCAATAAATAAAGTATAAAGAAAACACGGTTTTGCGCCAAGCCTTTGGCAACGGTGAAAACCGATATTGCTCTTAGCCTGTTCTTAAGAATCTCTGTTAAGACATAAAAGGCAGCCTGCGCTAAATCCCGCAAACTGCCTAAAGAGACGACATTGTTCTTGTCAGCTGTGCAAGATAGCACTCCACCTGAAACATTCAGGTGACAGTCAGGCATTTCTTAAATGCAAGACCAGCAAAAGTTCCCGGCCAAAACTTTCACTTCGGCGGTCAGCCCCTTTCAGTATCATCATTGCTGCCAGCTCTCGATACTTACTCTTGGTCTGCCGCACCTCTATCGGAAAAACATTATTCGAATATGTCTATAATATCAGTACACTCAGGCAATGTCAATATCTCGGAGACGAAATCTTACTATCCTGCCTGACATTGCCGCCAAAGGCGGGAATTCGCCTTAGCAATACTTCGGAGATAAGATAGCTGAGGATTACCGCCAGACCGGCTGACAGAAAAAACTTTACAAATGGACCGGTATGTAAATTAAGTAAAGCATAATTTAGAGAAAAAACCGGAAATTGATGAATAAAATAGATGGCATATGAATTAACGGCCAAACGCCGCCAGAGGTAGTTCCCGCTATTTACCCAGCGTTGAAAGACAGCTAGGAGCGCAAATACAGCACATAAACAAAATAGGGTGTGTAAAAAAGCATTTGCTGCCAAGCCTGGTAAAGCCATATTGTTTGCCAGCACAACTTTACCGCCGAAAAACAGCCCACCGGCAACTATTGCTGCCACTGGCCAACGTACCGGACAGGGACTATAGCCATCGGCAGTAAACCATTGACGGCGACAAGCATATATGCCCAGCATAAAATATAGGACGTACAAAACAAATCTCGTAGGCTGAATCATCAAAATGTATTTAACGTTTACCCAGTCGTAATCATTGACCACCGTATTCACGGCAAAAAATCCGGCGCTCCCCCCAAGCACAAATAATGCTAAAAAAGCGGCTGATGGCTTGGTGGCTTTGAGCGGTGTGGCCTTTATCCAACCACGGCTGTAAACTAGGGCCAATACCAGACAAAACAATGTCAATACTCCCAAAAACCAGTAATGCGCCTGCTGATAGGAACTGCCAAAAAACAAATTAAACCAGTAATATAAATATGCTGGCGGCGTCTGAGAGCGGGTAACAAAAATAAAATAAGTAACCGCCGGAGCTAGAAAAACAACACCGATGACCCAGGGGATCATTAACCGGGTGACTTTATCGCGGACAAATTCAGCTACACTACGTTTAGCTAGCGACTTAATGGCAAAATACCCGGCAATAAAAAACATAACAGGCATTATAAACACATCATTCCCTAGCACAAACCAATCAAAGAGAGCATGCCGCTGCGAGTCAAGAACATACCACCACCACGGAGCATGAGGCATGTAAGCCATAGCCGCATGGAATACTACCACCAGCAGCACTATAAATGAGCGTAAATTATCAAGAAAGTAAACACGCTTTTCACTGCCTGCGCTTTGCATATCTTCCGCCTCCTTATAGCATTGTTTGCCATAAGGTACATATTCCATTTGTAATACTAGTTTCCTGCTATTTCCAAACCTTATTTATCCCGGTAATAAGACCAGACACAATGTAATCCGCGCATCGTAGCACCACAGCGGCAGCCGGCTTGCCCACACAAGCGGGTACAAATCTCAACGCCTGACACCGGCTCTGCTTTGCCACCCTTTTTTCTTTCCCGCCAAAAAGATATTTCTTGCCTTGGTGCCTTATTTCCTAATGTGCAAAACCATTGCCAAATCGACATACTATCAACTCCCAGTATCCATACTATGTGCCGCATACCTTCTGGCATTAGTATAAAATAACCGGCGGAGAAATGCAGTGACTAACATCACACTTACAGTATCCCGGGAAACAAATTGCTATCATTCCAGCAAGAAGGCGGAAACCTATCTTCGACAATAGGTTTCCGCCTTGAAATTTTATTCTGCCCATACTTTGCGCATTAAGACAGGATATTCTTCTGCCAAATGCGTTAAGATTACGTTCATGATAGTATACACCATCGATCCATTAGCCTGTTCTGCCTCGCACAAAACACAACAATCCAGGCACAAATCGCCATCGGTTGTCACATAATACTTAAAAACCTTGTACTGACGGTTTAATTCATTAATGTATTCCAAGATCGCCTGTTTATTTGTCTCTTTAAGTGCCTTTGGCGCGATTTGGAGACGCAGCATGCCGTAAATGCTGTCATCCAGGATGACCACAAGAGGAATTCTCTGGCCTGCGATCTCCATATGCGAACGGAAAGCTGTGGTATTCAGTTCATCGTTAATTTCTTCGGCGTTAAAGCAGTCGATGTTGTTTTCCTGCAAATACTCTTGAAATATCTGCGCCCGTCTGTTCATTTTTTTCTTCCTCTCTTCTCAGGATTAGGATTTACCGGCTGAGAAAAATTCCCCGGCCGGCATTTGACCATAAATTAGAACAAGCTAAGTTGAATTTCGCCGTCTTCACTGCCCGGTTGCAGAGTCAGCGGCCGCGTTTGCGGCAAACCGCTCAGGTTGATATCCAGCAGATTAAACCTCCCATAATGACCATAGACTGACGCCGGTTCGCGCATATACTGCAGCAGCAGCCAGTTGTCCCGGCTCATCTGCCGCTGCATCCGGTCGGTCATTTCTTCCACACTGCTGGGACGCTGCCAGTAGGTATAAAAGGAATTGTCACCGCGAAGCAGAACGCCATTGCTCTCCAGAGTGTGGTTATCCCGCATAAAATTCAGATACATCCAGGGATCACGCCGCTCCGGATTGTACCAGAAATGGACATTGGCGTTGTCGAAAACCGGTCTGGAGCCGTACACCGTGACCGTCGTATTAGCATTACTGAAATGCCCGACATCGATGATGCTGAGTTTGTCAATATAAAAACGGTTGGAATCGACATGCATATCAGCCCGCTTCGCCCAAAGCTGATCAATCTGCAGACCGTTGCGGGTACTGATCTCACCGATATTAAAGTATTCCATCGGCGAATTGGGATCAGCTGCCTGCGGCCGGAACAGCAGCATATTGTCATAGCCCTCGCGCTGGGTAAGCTGGTCAATATCAATCGCGTTGCTGCTGATGATGATATCTTTGGCAGCAGTAATCTTGGGTACATGCAGATTCTGGTTTTTATTTTTCACGCGGATCACAACGTTTTCACCGTCAATGCTGAACATGGTAACCGAACCGTCATCCGATCCAACCGCGGCAGTCTTGCCGGCGTAGACATTGCCAAGGTCAATATCGCCCTTGATCGTATGAACGGTCAGCGTATCATTGACTGCCTTGACATCCTTGCCGGTAATATCGCCCTCTTGCGTAACCTGAATATCAACTTTCCGGTCAGCGGTTACATCCTCAAACACAATGCCGCCGTTTCGGTTGGCGAGTCTGATATCGCTGTCGGCGCCGGTGGCCTCAAGCGCCGTATTCACCTTCAGCATACCGGTTTGATTTTCAATGACGATCGAGCCGGCGTTGGCTTTATTCACATCAACAGTCAGGCCATTAGCGCCGGAATTGCGAACAGAGATGTCATTCCGGTCATTTTCGGCAATCAAACGGTTCATCGTATTGCCGGCAGCGCTAATATCAATGCCGGTTCCTGCCGTTGCGGCGAGAATGTCTGTTGTCACTGTACCGCCTGTCTGCCGGATATCTCCTTCGCCCTGGGTAACAACTAGATTCGGCGACACCTTGCGGCCTGCCTGCAGCACAACCTGATGATCTGCCGTGAGATCGCCGGCAAGGACGATATTGTCCGTGCTAGTCGCACTAACAACACCATCGGCAGCGGTAGCAGTCACGTCAGTCAGAACAAGTACGCCGTCCGCCTCGCCGTGGGCGGTAGTGCCTTCCAGATATACATTGCTGCCGGTGACACTGATTTGTGCCGTATCAGCCTTATCAGCCGCGAAATTGGTGATGCGCAGGCCGTGCGCAGCCGTACCCACATCACCACCTGAAATAATGTCAATGTTTTGCGCGGTGATGCGCCCCAGGTTCAGAGGATCGCTTGGATCAAGCGTATTGTAGAAGCTGGTGATAGAACCATTTGAACGCAGCCATAAGTTTTGGCCCGTATATATAGAGCCGATGGTAAAACCGCCGCCGGACAAATCACGGATATAGGCCGAGCCGTCGGTGCGAGCCGTGAGCTGGCCGGACAAGACCGTCCGGATCGCGTTGTCAACCATGCCAATGTCAGCGGTGCCACCCTCCAGGATTAAATCCTTGCCGTTGAAATTCGGCGAAGCCGGATCGGTATTGACGCTGTAGACACCGGCTTTACCCAGCACACGGATATTACCGCCGGTCGTTACCTTATCGATGAAGAGCGGAGTGTCCTGCCCTTCGGTGCGGCCGGCCAAATAGACATTATCACTGGCGACAGCGTTGAGGACACCGTTGTTTCTGGTGTGGACGCCCAGCGGGCTTTTGCCGTTGATCGTGGCTGACGTAAATTTGCCGTCGGCATTTTTCGTCCAGGTCACATCGCTGGCGTCGGCGTTGACCAACTGTTTCAAATTATCGACATTCGTGAAATCCGTGATCGTTACCGCGCCTGTATCAATGCCGATGCCTCCCTGATGCGCCGTCAGAGTAACATTGTTGCCATTGATATTGGCGGCTTTGATTTCGGTCTGGGTACTGCCGCCCTCCTTGTTGATCATAGCGTCCTGCAGCGCGTACAGCAGTTGGTCTTGCGTCCACTGATAATCGGCGGCGGTCAAGGCTCTGCTCATATCCTGATACTTGGCATCGGCCGCCAGATACGCATCGGCGGAAGCGAAGTCCTGAAATCTCGCATCCAGTTCCAGATACGCCGCATAGGCAGGGCCGGCTTGCTGGTCCGCATGGCTGGCGTAATAGGCTTTTTGCTCCTGGTATGTCCGGTAATCAGCTTCAACGCCGCTCTTATACCCGGCAGCCTGCTGTACCCGTTTCTCCGTGAAGGCGCCGTCGCCCGCGATCAGGCCAAGGTCCTTCCATTTCTGAATCTTCTTGTCGGCTGCCGTCTGGCTGACCGCCGCGCCGGACGGCAGCGCGTCGACAAAGCTGCCGTCATTGACTGTCAGCGTCACATCACCTGCGGTGGAGTCGATGATACCGACACGCAGGTTGCCCTGATCCTGAATCAAATTGATGTCCCCCTGGGCCGCCACGTTAACGCTGGCTGACAGGCTGTCGCCGCCGTGAGCGTTCTGCCCGCCCCGGATGACAAGCGCCCGGGTGTCTGTGCCAATCTGTCCGTTGTCGCTGGCCAAGTCGATGCGATTGCCCTGCACCGTCAGGTTTGTGCCCTGCTGCGTGATATCGCCGCGGGCTGTCAGACTGACATCGCCGCTGCCGGTGTTGATGGCCCGCGCCAGATCGATATTGCCCTTAAACTGCTGGTTATTGAGCCAGCCGCCGTCAACGCGGATATCAATATTGCCGGTTGTGGTATTATTCGCATCCAGCCGAACCGTGTCGCTCAGCGAGGTAATGTGTATGTTGTTAATACCGTTGTCAGCACCCAGCCTGATGTTGTCGCCAAAGAGGGTGCCATTACTCTGGGTAATCGCGCCAAACGCATTGTTCTTGCCGGATATGATTTCCATCGTAGCAGCAGAGCTGTTATTGCGGATATCGCCCATCAGTTCGACGTTCTGCTTGCCGGTGATATTGATTTTGCCGTCGGTTTCCCCGATGAAGCCGATATTGATGGCCTTGTCGGCTTTAACACTGTTCAGGTACGTCTGCGATGAACCGGTCTTTACCGACCAGCGGTAGTGGTTCCATTTGAACCAGCCCAAAAAACCGCTGCTAGACTTCCACGATTCCACTTTCGAACGGCTCTGGTTGGTAATGACATTGTCAAAGATCAACGCGTATTCAGTATTGCCTGCTTCCGGGACGGTCTCAATGAATGCGCCGGTAAGTTTATTCCGCTTGGTGCCGGGTTTTTCAGCTTTTAAATTCGATTCCTTTTCGTATTCCGCCAATGCCGTATAGTCACCGACCTCCACCAGTCCCCACAAGCCGGCTTTGATATCGCGCTGATAGGTCTTTTCAGTTTGTGTGGCCGAGCCTTCCGTCCAGTTGTAGCGCAGCCCGTTCTTGACCTGGTAGGTGGAAGACGCACCGCTGGTTTGAGAATTTTTGCCGAACAGGTCGCTGACCTTGGTTTGTGTCCGGGTATATTCCGTCACCTTATTGGTATTCAGATCGGTGATCTTAATAAGTCCTTCGATATTATTATTCAGGACATTGCCTACCTGCAGATCAGCATTGGCGTTATTGACGATATTGATTGTTGCACCACCGTCCAGCGCCGTAATCTTGCCGTTGCCGGTACTGGCAATGCGGCCGGTCAGATGCACCTGCCCGCCCTTGGTCGCAATATCGTCGACGACAATCTTGCCGGTGCGGGGATTGTAGTATGCCTGCACTTCATAGATATATTTGCCGCTGACGGAGTCATAGACCGAGCGGTTGCCGTTATTGATCTTTATCAGGGTCTCACCGTTGATGACTACCGCTTTGGAACCGGTCGGGCTGGCGTTTTTAGCGGCGTTCAGCTCTGCCTGATTAATCGTCGCCTGATAGGTGTCATAACCACTTTGAATAGTGCCGTTCACATTGATACTGGCGGCATTGATATATACCGCGTCGCCCGCAACCCAGCTTCCCCCACCGCCTTTAGCAGTGTTGTTCGTTTGCACCTCATGCTTTGGATTGGTCAGGTCATAGCCGTCAGCCAGGTATTTTGCCCGGAGGCCCTCATAGGTGCTCTTCCAGTCGGCTTCCGGCGAGCTGCCGATATTGACGATACCGTCAATATACCCCTGTGTGATCGAGCCGTTGGCAGCAGACAGCACAATTTCCCTGCCCTGCACCGATGCGTTGTCTTTTTCTGTCTTGCCCTGAATCAGAATGTCGCCGCCGGCGTTATCAATCGTAACCCGTCCGTACATATTCTCGACCGCACCGTTGACTTCGATTGTTGTCAGCGGTTTTACGGATATGGTCTCGCTGGTATGATCATCAGGATCGATATAAGTAACGTTCAGATTAGTGTTCCAGTTGCTCTTAATCGAGATACCCGCCTCACCGCTGGGACCATCAGCCTGTACGCCGCCATAAGCCACCTGTTTCGTCCGATCCTTGTTCAAAGCCTGGATCGACGCGTTGGCATTGGCAGTAATGCTGTTGTTATTGAATTTGATTTCGCCGCCCTTTTCGCCGATGATCACATCATTGATCTTCATATAATAGGTCGAATTATTGGTAATGTCGATCTGCGGCGATCCCTGTGCCGCCAGGCTGCCGGTGCCGGTCATATTGTCGGCGTCGATCACGATATTACCGCCGGAGGCCGCCAGGTCAGGTAATTCCACTGCATTAACGGTAAAATTCTCCCGGACCTTTTCCACTGTTACCGTCTGGCCGTTCACCGTGACCGTTTCCTTACTGACCAGTCCTAAATCCTTCATTTGGTTGAAAATGCGCGTTTGTTCCGCCGTATAGCCGACATATGCGGCAAGGTCGTCGCCGCCGCCATTGATCTTGCCTTCATATTCCGTTATCAACTGACTTAGCGCTTGATAGCGCGCATACAATTCCTTACCGTAATCAAGCGTGCCTTGTTTGATCTGCGCCTGAATCGCCGCATCCTGTTCAGCGTTGCCGCTGTCTACGGTAATATTCAGACCGACATCACCGCCGCTGATTGTGCCGCCCGGCGGTGCCACCCTGCCATCAACGGTGACGGTCAGCTTGTTCTGCGTGCCGGCGGTCAGCTTGCCGTCGAGCTGGACGTAATTATCGCTCTGCTTGCTCCGGCTGTCCTTGCCGGCCGCTGTACCAGTAAACGATTTTTCAGTGTCCTCACCTTCATACCAGGTATAGGTGGCTGTCGTTTCCGCCACATATTCCTTGCCTTGATTGGCGGCCAGATTGATGTGCCGTACACTGTCGACTATACCGCTGCCGGTGACCAGAACACGGTTTTGCTGCCTGTTTATGTTCGTGAGGCTGGGTACGGCGACCGGAATAACGCTCTTATTATACGCCTCGGCTGCCACGTCCAGATTCAGCACACCCTTGGTTCCGTCCGTCCGGGTGCCGGCGTACAGGTTGGTGTCGCCCATGCTGCGAATGGCACCGGCCACCTGAACCGTGTTGGCCCGCTTGAGGGTATTGGTCATGTTGGCGGCGCTGCCGCCGGCCGCTCCGCCTTCATTGTCGGCAATGGCTGCAGCCGTGACGTCTAATGAATCGCTGGCCGCCAGTGTCACGCTCTCGCCAAATTTCTTGGTTTCCGTCTGAGAACCGGCTGCCAGATTCACCGCATTATCTACGTTCATGGTATTGGTATTCTTCGCCGTAACAACAGCGACCAGGCCGCCGGTCTTCATGCTGGCCTTGCTGTTGACGTTTCCTTCTGTCAGCGCCGCAAGCGTCAGGCCGCCGGTCCGGGCCGCGAGAGCGGCGCTGCCGACATTGACTGCCGCGCTTCTAGTGATGGTATTCTCAGCAGTCGCGTTCTGAACGGCAATGCCGCCATAACCCGCTCCCTCGACCATATACGCATAGCGGTCATTAACGGTCATATTATTTCTGGCCGTCAGGCCGATGTCACCGGCGGTCAGTTTCGCTCCATCCAGGACGTTAACCGCGGTCCCCTTGCTCTTGTTGCCGATCGTGTTCGTAGCTTGCGCGCCGTTGATCGCCGCCAAGCCGGCCTGCACCGAATCGGCGTTGAGGTTAGCTCTATCCTGCTGTACCGCGTTGGCTGACAGACTGCCGGCAACCGTCCAGTCGCCGCTCAGATTGACAATAGTATCGCTTGTCATGGTGTTGTCGGCGAATGTTGCCCCCGCGCTGATCAAG
The DNA here is from genome assembly GCF_001941975.2 of Sporomusa sphaeroides DSM 2875. Taxonomy (NCBI): domain Bacteria; kingdom Bacillati; phylum Bacillota; class Negativicutes; order Selenomonadales; family Sporomusaceae; genus Sporomusa; species Sporomusa sphaeroides. The sequence goes on from NZ_CP146991.1 coordinate 3,006,687, forward strand.
CCGCCGCCGCTGCCGCCGGCAACAGCGGTGTTGTCGGCCGTACCGAAGGCGTTCACCGTCACACTGCCGGCGGTTGCACCCTTGGCGTTAACCACCGTCAAACCGGAACTGACAGTCTCGGCTTTGTTGCTGCCGGCAGCCAGCACGCCGCCAATGGTGAGACCCTTGGTCTCTGCCTTTTGTTTGGTCTCGTTATGACCGGAAATTGTCAATACCGTATTGTTTTTATAGTCCTGCTTATCTACCGTTACCTCGACATTCATGGCGCTCCCGGCATAACTGCTGTTGACACCGACGCCGAGGAGACCGGCTGCCGCCAGACCGGCCGCATCGGCCTGAGCTGTGGCTTTGCCTGTCTGGGTGCCAATGCCGGCATTAAAGCTGACTGTATCATTTTGGAAGCTGTTGGCGCCCAGGACGTGCAGATTGGCGCCGCCGGCCGCCTTGGCGACAGCCACAGAAGCACCGCCCGCCCCGGCGAGAGAAACAGCCGCACTGCCGGCATTGGCCTTAACCGCCGGCGCGTTTTGCGCAGTCAGCGCCACCGAGTCGCCGCTAAATTCTGATCCGTTCTTCACGGTTACACTGCTGACACCTTTATCATCAGCCATGGCGACGACGCCGGACAGCGCGCCCGTATAGCCGACCACGCCGCCGACGGCATTGGCCGTAACGGAGTTGGCTTTGTCGGCGGTAACGCTCGTATTTTTTGCGGTAAAACTGCTTTTGTCAATATTGACGGCTACGCTACTGTCGTTGGCAGCGTCGGTAATGATGACACCGGCGCCGACCAGGCCGGCCGTCAGGCCCAAAGCGTTGATTTCGGTGCTGCCCTGATCTTTTGCTTCCACCGTGATGCCGTCCTGACCGTTAGCCTGCAGGCTGCTGTTACGGATGTCGACACTGCCCGAGCCATGAGTAGCCAGCTTCGCATAACCGGCGCTCACACCAAAGACGCCTGCCGTACCCTGAAGCATATTCATCCTGGTGCCGGCGCCTCCGTCCTGTACCAGTGCCTGGGCATGGATATTTCGGGCCGCTGTCAGCGCCGCGTCATCGATTTCAACCCGGGTGTTACGGTGCACGTTCAAAATGCCGACAGAGGCGTTGACGCTGATGCCGCCGATTGCGATGTTACCGCTGTTAATGTCGATGTCATCAGTTTCTATTGCTTTGACCACAATGTCGCCGCCGGCAGTGAGTGAACCGCCGCTGACCCCGGCCTTGATCATGGAACCGTTGTCTTTTCCTTTGCCGGCGTTGACGGCGAGATCACTCTGCTTTACAGCAGAGCCACCGGTATTTCTGGCGCCGAAATCACCTGCCAGAATATCACCGCTGCCGTAAACCGAATTAGCCCGGTCAACCTGCCCGGCGGCGTCTTTTTCCGCTTTGGCTGCATCATCACTGCCGCCGGCGGTGGACAACTGCTTACCAACGTTAGTAACCATGATATTTGCAGACAGAGCGCCGATACCTGCCGCCGCGTTGACGGCGAACTGGCTGATGTCGCGTGTTTCATCGGCAGTGATGCCGATATTGCCGTTAGTTGCAGTCAGGCTGGCATTGTTTGTCATGGCCTCCACCTGGCTGTCGATGGTGTTGACACTGACGCTGGCGCCGACACCTGCCGCGCCGGCGGCTACACCGCCGGTGTTGGCATCGATGCGAATCGTATTGTCAGCGCCCACATCAATGTCACCGTTGGCTGCTGTCAGAGACGCATTGTTTACACCAGCCTTCACCCGGCTGTCAATATTGTTGACCGATACCGAGCCGGACACACCGGCCCCCAGTCCCGCCACACCGAAGGAGGTGATTAAAGTATTAAGTTCAGTAGTGTTGTCAGCACTGACATCAATATTGTCTGAGCTCGTCACTGTGCTGTTGCTGACCAGGGCTTCAGTGACCGATTTATCGCTGGTCACGCCGACCGCCAGGCCAACACCCGCCCCGACGCCCGCGCCGCCGACAGACGCTGTTCCCAGATTAACGCGGCCCAGATGCTCGGCCCGGACGGACACGTCCCCTGCCTTCACCGTACTGTCCGTCAGTTCGGCGGCAGTCCGCGCATTGAGGGCGCTCACTCCCACCGTGCCGGCAATACCCGCACCCTGTCCGGCCACAGCTACGCCGGCGCCAAAGGAGGATATCCCCTGTTTTCCAATCGCTGCAAGCTCCAGGTCAACGGCTTTGATGTCGCTACCGCTGACTTTCGCCACGGTCTCGCGGTCAACGATGTTCGTATCGGAAGAAAGTCCTGCCGCCACATTGCCGGCGCCGGCCGCTGTGCCGACAAAGCCGGTGCTGTTGGTATAGTCGCTGGCTCTGACGCTGACGTTTCCGCCCGCAGATGAGCCGGAGCCGCCGTTGATCAGCGTATCGCTGATGCCGGCTTTGGTGCTGCCGCCGATCGTGTTCACATTGGCGGTGACAGCCGCGGCCACGTTACCGGCGCCGGACAGGTTAGCCAGAGCGGAACGGATATTGCGGGCAGCGGAAGCATCGACAACAATGCCGGTTTTGCTCTCCTTCTGCCGTTTCCCTTTTAGGTTGTCGGTCGGATCAAAGGTTTCGCCCGTGATTACCGCGTCGACAATTGCGTCGTCCTTGATTTGGCTGTACGTGTCGACAGAACCGGCTTTGCCCAGAGCCGTAATCCTGGTTTTGCCCGTACCATTGCCTTCAATCATAGCCACGGTATCGCCCTGAATGTCATTGACGCTGACGGCCGCGCCAACAGCCGCAGTGCCGCCGATGGTCAGCACGCCCGCGTAGTTGCTGATCAGTTCATCGCTCTCAGCCAGCAGGCCGATATTGTTCTGGGCCGTAATCACGGCATCGCCGCTAATTTTGGCCCGGTTATTGTTTTCAATCGTATTGACAGCCACGGAACCGGCAATGCCGGCGGTGCCGGCTGCGCCTCCGCCCACGCCCACCGTGAAAATGGACGGCGCCGCTTTGGAACTAACCAGCAGATCGGCAATATTTTGCTTGCCGCCACTCACCTCGGCTTCGGTATCCTGCAGGATACGGCTGACGCTGACACCCGCGCCGACTGCCGCTGTCCCGGCGGCTGCGACGACATAAGCGCCGGTGGTAATATCGCTTTGGTTGTCGGCTGCGACCTTGACCGTCGCCCGGTCGGCGCCGTCGGCATCCTTGTCGATATTGACATCAGTCATCGCGGCACTGAGACTCTTATTGACAAGCGCCGTAGCCGCCGCACCCTGCACCGCGACCTTGCCGCTGCCGCCAACGCCGACAGCCATGGTCAGCAGCTTAGACTGGTCATCTGCGGTTACCTTAATCACACTATCCGGCACAGTGGTAATATCGGCATGCTCGAGACGCGCCGAAACCTTTTGCTTGGCTGAAGCGGGATTGGACGAAGCGCCGCCGATGTCGTTGTAGGCAACGCCCGCACCAACCGCAACCTTACCAGCAGCGTTTACATTCGCCACTACCGCCATTACATTCGTTTTATCTGCCGCATGGACGGTAATGTCGTCCGCGTTTATCAGTGTGGTGCGCGTATCGCCGTCTTTTTCGATAGCGGCTTCGGTATTGTTGCCGCCGCTATTGATGACTACTGTGCCGCTGATAGCGGCAGTGTCCGGTGAAGCTGCCACGCTGGCACCCACGCCATAGATTGCCGCCGTACCGGCGGCATTGACGGTCACGTCAATCCCCTGCGCGGCATCGGCTGCCGCCAGTTGACTACCCTTAATATAGGCGCCTGTGGTATTGTCCATGCCGGTATAAACCAGCGTCGCACCAACGGCGGCACCTTTGCCGACAGTTACCTGACCGGCGGCGTTGACCGCCAGCGCGCCGTTGCGGGCGTTAACCTTCACCGAATCCGCTGTCAGCGTCCCCTGCTCGATTGTCGCTTTCACGTCATTTGTCAGTGTCTGCCAGGACACACTGCCCATACCGCCAAAGTTTTTGGCTCCTGCGGCCACGCCGCCGACCGCACTGACGGTCAGCGTATCCGCGTTAGCAGTCGCGCCGACGGATTCGGCTGCAATGTTCGCATTTTTAATCGAAGCACCGAAATCATTATTGATATTGCCGACATTAACCGCCGCACCCACGGCGTTGTCGCTTGAACCGGCTACAGTCAGCGCCGCCGTCACAATCATGCTGCCGTCTTGCTTGTTGTTATTGAGATCCAAGGCCGAATCGGCAGCGCTAGTGTCTAAATCCTTATAGTAGCTGCTGCCATCGGTATCCAGGCCGCGGGCAGCGGCTGTCTGCTGATGATCCGAATAGCTGCCCAGCTTATCCTGGTATTTTTTCGCGGCAAGTGAATTTGCTTTAGCGTCATGCGCCAGAACATTGACAGAACCGTTCGCGGTGATCTCCGCCCCGTCAATAACGGCGGCGGCTTTGTTATGCAGTCCATTGTAGACTACGGCACCGCTGAATACATTATTTGTCTGGCTGCCGCCGGCTGCCACACCGGCAGCAATTGCCGCCGTTACCTGAGTAGTGGCCAGCAGGCTCTGCACCTGGACATCATCACTATGCGCATACTTGCCGCCGCTGATACCGGCGTTCAGAGTATTTTTAATATCGGCTACCGTCACCGAACCGCCGGCCACCTGGCCGCCGCTTAAGGCCAGATTGGCGTTCACGCCGCCGGTAACCTGCACATCGCTGGCATAGGCGGTCACATCGATATCCGTGCCGCCGGAAGCCGCCTGCTGATTGACCTCGACATTATTCATATTAGCATTGACGCTGCGCTCAAGCAGGTTAACCGACACGGCAGCGCCACCCTGATAGTTGGAGTTATTCATGCCCTGAGAGTTTTTAGTCACCGTAGCGGCAATACCGGCTGCCGCCTGCGTGCCGCCACTGACAGCCGTCACGTCAATAGCGCCGGCTCCGTCAACCTTGCTGTTGGCCAGCAGGGCTTCGGTATTGCTGGTAATATCGTTGACGCCGACCGCACCGGCGAACGCCACGCTGGTTGTACTGCCGCCACCCGCATTCGGGTCCGGCTTGCGGTTTGAGATGGCGGCAGCACCGCTCCAGGCACCGATAAAGGCGGAATCCCGCGCCTCAATACTGGCTGTACCGCCGGACAGCTCGATATTGGCGCCATCGGCCACAGCCTTGGTTTGGCTGTCAATAAAGTTGAGCGATACACTGCCCGCTCCAGCCACACTAAACGATGGCACACCGGCTGCCGCTCCTGCCGGCGGGGTGGCGCCGCCGCCCTGCGCCGAGTTGCCGCTGAAGCTGTTCAGAGCGCCCTGCAGCTTGTTGGATACCTGGTTGATACCGCCCAGCGCCTTATCCTTTAGATTTCCTATCTTCGTAATTGGCGTTTTTAATTTGTCAAAAAACCCGGGCTCTTCCTTGGGTTCATCCTGGCCGCTTGAGGTCATGCCGCCAGCCATGCTGATGGCATTGATCAGGCCGGTCGTTTCAGCGCCAATGGAAAAGCTATGTGCCGTAATTTTGCCGGATTCATTCAGCGAATCGCTCCAATTGCTGCCGAAAAGCTCGCCAACCTCGATGCCGCCGGCTTTTTTGGCGTCGTTGTCGGCAACGGCGGCAATATTGCGCACATCCAGGTCATTGACGGCTACGCCCATGCCTACACCGGCGCTGCCGCCGGCAGCGCTGAAGGACAGAATGGCATTGGTTACGCTGGTGTTATTGTTAGCGGCGATTTGAACGGCACCCTGATTACCTGCAGCCGCATCTTTTACCGCCGTTATAGTCGCCTCGTCATCGACCGATACCATGTTGATGCTTTCTCCATTGGTAAAGGAAACCATGCCGGAAATGGCGGAGCCGTCGCTCTTGCCGGCGGACAGCATCGCGCCCACATGGAAAATCTCATTGTCGGAGCTTAGCTTGATATCACCGCCTTTTAGCGATGCGCCTTCAGCTACAGCCACCAGCGAATTGGTGTCAAAGTCCTGGTAGTTGAGACTGCCGCCGACACCAACGCCCGGGCCTGAAGCGTCCGGTTTCCAAAACTGGGTCTTGCCGGTGATGTTGACATCGCCGATTTTGTTTTCCGACGCCAGCTCCAGCTTGTTCGTCGCTTGCAGTTCGGCGTTGCGGCCGATCAGGACACGGCTGGTATGGCCAATGTCGGTAATGGTGACCGAACCGGCGATTGACGCCTCGGTCTGGCCGGCGGCGCGGGCTCCGGCGGAAAAGTTGGCATAGTTATTGGGCTCGGCGAAGGCCAGCGCGTTGCTCGCTATGTCCAAAGCACCGCTGACGACGTTAGCGAACGGCTCGACAACCGGGTCGGTCACATTCAGCAGTTCTGTGTAACTGTTCTGCAATTGGGTGATCTGATTGAGAACCCCCAGACCAACGGCTGCGGTATTGAAGATTTCGTCCATCACACTGTCTTTGGTGACAGAATCAGGATTGTTCACCGCCTGTTTAAAATCGTCGGTATAGGCACCGGCACAGCTTGATAGGCTGTCCTTCAGCGTTTCCAGCTCACTGATCAGGGCCTGGCATTGCTGCTTTTTATCTTCCGCCATTTGGTCTAAATCAATTTTTTTCACCGCAGCAATGGCCTCTTCCAGGGTGTCAACGCTCCGCTCTATATCCCGTATCATCCGTTCCACCCGGTTGTACTCCATCAGGGTGCTGCTGGTAATATTGACATTTTTGCCGCTGAGCTTCACCGCGTCGCTTTTGGCGTCACGGCTTTCAATCTCCACTGTCGCGCTGTTATCGATGCCGGCATAGACCACAGCGGCGGCAATGGCAACATCCTTCGTAGCGCCTTCCTTATACGAGCTGGTCTTGGCGCTGGAGCTCATGTGCGTATCCTCTACCAATACGGAGGCATTGAGCTTGAGATCGCCGGTTGCTTGCAGGCCGGCGGTTTTAGCAATTTTGACACCGGCTGTGTTCGTCTCCTTAGCTACGACGGCAGCCGCCCCGGCTGAAAACAGATTGTCGAGCGGCGACGGTTCGGACGGCGGCTTATCGCCTTTCAAGTTCGCGAAAAAATCCATGATAGGGGTCGGAATCAGTCCTTTGGCGGCATTGCCAATGCCGCCAATATCGGCGGCTTGCATCACTTCCGCCTTCAGCTTGGACGCACCATGGGTGTTGCTGGCCGTCGCGGTGTTTTCAAGAATTGTATTGGTCGCGTCGATGGTCAGATCGTTACCGGCCGTGATTGTCTTGTTGACGTTGACCTGGGCCGAGCTGTCGTGCAACAGGATATTAACGGCCGCGGACGCCATACTGCCGTCAGGGGCTCCCGCCGAAGCGGCGGTAACCAGCGTATTGCGCGCGTCGGCGGTCACCGTTGCGTCGCCGGCGGCATCGATGGTGTTGTTAATGTTGACAACAGCGTGATTTTCACTGTCGGTAATGGCAATGCCGGTGACCAGACCGGGAGCATCGCCGGCAAACAAGGCTTTTTTGGCGGTGACTGCTCCGGTTGTACGGACCAGTTCCTCCGCCGTCGCGGCAATACTGACATCACCGGCGGTGGATTTTACCGCGCCATCTACGGTGATACCGGCTCTATTTTCGGTTTTGGCATAAGCTACGCCGGCTGAAGGGATCTTGCCGCTGATGCTGACAAGCTGGAGCCCGTCCATGCTCAGACCCGCCGTTCCGTCCAGCTTGGACTCGGCGGCGATGTCGACATTGCCAGCCGCTGTCACGCTGCCTGAGGCACCGATAGTGACGTCAGCCTCGCTGCCAAGGATCATGACAGTGGCGCCCAGCGGACTCGTAACATATCCCAGGGCGGGCAGGAGGGTATTCAGAGCCGCTCCCTGATCCACATAGGTATTGTTCGCACCGGCTTTTAACACGGTGTCACCACCGCTTTTTATCACACCCGCGACGTTTACTTTCGCCACAGTCTGAGCAAAATTGCCCGCGTCCGCCGCGGGACTGCCTGCGGTCTTTTCCTGTACCAGATCCCAGTTGCCGTTGGTCGCTTCAGCCGTCAACCTGGCGTGACGGGCGGCGTCTATCGTTCCATGGGTTTCCACGGAAGCGGTGATCGTCTTAGGCACGTTAATATCAGGAACTCCCAGAACATTGCCCAGGTTATTAAATACCTGATCCAGGGTATTGGCGTACTCGGCCTTGGCCGCCAGGACAATGTCGCCGCTGTCCGCATCGCGGCTGGCTGTTAAAGCAGAGCCTGTCAGGCCGGACGAACCGTTGGTATTGACCAGCCCCGTAAAATCAATAACACCTGTTTTTAAAGCCGCGCCGGTTGCTATAGCGGCATTCGCATCGAGCAGATTTTTGCCAACGGCGATTTTGGGTGCGTACAAACCAATATTATTAACCGCGTTGATCTTGCCGAGCACACTGATGGTAGCATCGGCATTTAGTGGGATATTGGCGGCGACAACCCGTTTATAGGCTTCCGTGCCTTCTGTCGCGAACCCTTGTGCAAACTGGCCTTTCAGCGCTTCATAGTTATAGCCATACTCGGGATGCAGCGGATCGCCCAGCATGCCGGCCGGTGTCATGACATACAGCGAGCCGGTGTTGATGACGCCCGTGCCGCCGACAAACATGCCTTCCTTGCTGAGGAAGTACAGGTTGCCGCCGATCTTATTGTTTTTGATGGCATTGACCGTACCGTTGACATCGATTCGGGCGTTGACAAAGTTAAATAAATTATTGGCGCTGTTATCAGCTTTCGTGCCGAAGTAGAGGTTGGCGATTTCATTGGCGTTCAGGCCGAACTCATTGAATACGTTAACAGCGTTTTGATTATTCTGACCGTAGCGGCGGCTGGTTTCCACATCATAACGGTTGCCGTTCTGGGTAACCTTCGTAATGGCGTCTCCCGACACAACCGCTGCCAACGCCGACAACGGATTGGCCAGAAAGGTAAAAGCCGTCGTCACAGCCGCCGTTTTCCTCCAAAACCGGCGTTGCCTGGTTTCAGTTTGCCGTAATTCCGCTGCTTCCTTTCTTTTCTCCAGCCGCAGTAATGCTCTTGCAAATTTCATATCGCACACTCCTCTCCCGTACTATTTAAACTGTCCGTTCATCATCACATGCAGCCGGGTTTTACTAATCTGCTCGCCATTGATACTTTTTCTAAGCGGCAGCCCCAGAGTCAGTGATGCCGACAGGTCTTTGTCAAAATTAATCCGGTAGCCGCAACCTGCTGCAGCCAGTATATGATCGTCAAAAGCGTTATCGCCGCTGACCCGGCCGCCATCCAGGAACACAAAGATTTCCCGGTTGCGCTGCTCCGGTATGGCATACTCCAGACTCAAAGAATAACCGTTATCGGCGCCGATGAGATTTTCCCGGTAGCCTCGGACGCTGTATACGCCGCCAAGGTAAAACTGCTCGGCTGACGGCAAATAATTGGAGCCGCTGAGTTGGGCGCTGAGCCTGATTGTCAGGATTTGTCCACCGCCATACACCATCTGGCCGATGCCGCTGAATTGATATTTCCCGTAATGCTTCTCCGCATCGCTGATATCCCGCCAGGTACCGAAACTGTAGTTATGCCGTTGATACAACACCTGACGCTGACCGTAATCGGTCACCGTCAGCGAGAGATTGTACCGCTCGATATCATCGTCCACCCAACGCTGTCCCAAAAAATCAGTCTGTGAGTTTTGCCGGCTCAAGTCCAGGCCTGCTTCCACCTTGCGTTCCTTGCTGACGCTGAGGGGCTGGCTCAAGCTGAGACCGTAGAAGCTGGAGTGGCCGCGCGTATCCAGCTCACGTAATGCGCCTTTGACTATTTTAACGCTGTTGGCGCTGTAGCTTACTCCCAGCCGGGTTCCCTTGTCGCTGACAGGCAGGCTGTAGCTGAAGCTGCCGGAATCGGTTCCCTTGCTGCGCATATAGCCTAAAACCAGTTGATCGCGCTGACCGCTTACGCTCCGGTTGCTGTAGCTTGCGCCTTGCCGCCACAGGCCGCTGGTCTCAGAACCGGCGTTGTCGGCAAACAGGGAAACTTGCTCGCGCCGCGGTTCATAGGCGGTAATGACATAATCGGTTGTCCCCGGTTCAGCGCCTGCCTTGAGCCGGATGCGCAGCTGCACGTCGTTGGTGCCGTTAAACCACAGCAGTGACCGGTTTAACTCATGCAGGCTGACAATGTCGCCAGACGTCAGCGGCAGCCGGTTTTTTATGTATTGTTCGGCAGTATCGGCGTTGTTTTGTATCTCCACCTGACCGACACTGCCTTCCAGGAGTTCAATTTTGACCACGCCGCCGGTAACGGTCTGCGGCGGCAAGCCCGCCCGGCAGGTGACATAGCCCTGATCCCGGTACACGGCATTGACCGCGTCGACAATGGCATACAGGTCTTTGAGGGAAATGGATTTTCCGAGATAGGGCTCGATGATGGCGGTAAGTTGTTCGGATGTCAGGATTTTTGACGGCGTGAACTCAATGCCTTTTAACTCAAAATGCAATTCCTCGCCGCTGTCCTCAACCGGCTTCCTGTCTTCAACCTCCGCTCCATCCCGCTGGCGGTTTTTTTCCGCCTCCAACTCCTGATTAATTTCCTGCCGGCGAAAAAAATCCCGGCTTTGATTGAGAATAACGCCGGCATCACTACCCTTGTCAAGAGATGTGGCATAAGCGCAGTTTGCCAGGGAAAATCCGATAAAAATAACCATAACTGGTAGGATACGTTGTTTCATAGCTGCCTCCGGTTTAAATATTTTATTGCTATAATTTACAGTATGACAAAAAGCTGGCAAATTTTCATCACACTAAAGAATGATAAAATGTATCTTTTTTACAATGAACAGGCTAAATGATCCTGGTTTTACTGCAGCTTTATGATTCATACCGGCAGCGCAACAACCAATCAGTGCTCCGGTTCCAGTTATTTTTGCTGTATGGCAAAAAATACCTCCGCAACCAGGAAGGAGGCTTTTTTTGTATGCGCCATCATCGCTCGATTTCCGGTATACTTGCCACACACCCGCTATAGCAAGCCCGTTTCCCTGGCCTTAGCCAAAGCTTGAACCCGGCTTCTCACACCCAGTTTTGCCAGAATTCGGCTGACATGGGTTTTAACCGTATTAACCGTAACTTTCATCTCAGCAGCGATCTCTTGATTGGATAAGCCGGCCGCGATCAGGCTAAGAACGGTTTGCTCACGGCTGGTAAGGGGTTCCGCCTGCTGTCTGCCCCGTTGGTTCTGCTCCTTCCCCTGGTCGGCTTGAAGGCGATTTTCGGTCAAATGGTGCCGTGTAGTCCGGCGCAGGCGGTGATTCAACCCGGAATGCTCCGCTCCCCTAAATATATTCCCAAGCAGTCCTTGTGTGTTTTTCACCACCAAATTTATTTCCTGGATAACACGCGGATACAGCTTAAGTTGTTGCTCAATAACGGCCTGCTGCTCCTTGTTGATCTGCTTTTGCACCGAAAGCTGTGTTTTCACTTCACCGTACAGTCGGGCATTATTTAACGCCAATGATGCCAGGACGGCAAAATGGCGTAACAGTTCAATTTTTCCAGCACTAAGCTCCGGCTTTTCCTGCTCAAAACCCAGCCCCAGGACAGCAATGACCTCATGCCCCGCATATACCGGCAGTCCCAAAATCGATTTGACACTGTCCCAGCCGTATGGCCGGTCTTGAGCCCGGCCGGCCCATTGACTCAGATTATTTACTGTCAGCATTTGTCCCGTATTCCAAACAACACTGGAAACAGACGGTTCGACTTTGGTGCGCAATACGCCCTGATAATGGGTATAGATACCGGTGCCGGCCCTCAGCTCAAGCACTTCTTTTTCCCGGTCAACTGCGTAGATAAAAACATGGGAGGTCTTTGCCAGTTCACAACCGATACTGACAATGGTTGAAAACAACTTGTCCAAATCCAGTTGACCGGCTAAAGAAACGGCCAGTTTATACAGTATGTCTACACAAGAATCCTTTTCTGACGGTTTTGTACCAGACACAGCATCTTCCTCCTTAAAAGATGTGAACGTCAATATCGGTGGTGCCTATCTGTAAAAAAGCACAAAATTAGCAACTATAATCACCAGCAAGGCTCCGGCCATGGGAATGACCGTACGTTTCACCAAAGCAAAAGGCGATACCCCGACCATACCGGAAGAAACTACAATGACAGGTGTAATCGGGAAAATAGCCCTGGCCACACTTGCGGCAAAATGCATGGGCAACAGCATAACCGCAGGCTCTACCGACATTTTTGCCGCTATAGTGAGAATTAAGGCCGCAACAGCAAAGAAGGGAGCATTGCCTGAACCCATAACAATCGCAGCAATAACAACAATACCTATCACTACAAGAATCATGCCGATTGCACCAAACCCGGACGATTGCGCCAATGCGATAATAGCACCAATAGCTCCTTTTACCATAAGTCCTTTGATGCCTGAGAACAAAGCTTCCTAAACTGTCATTGGGGCGCTGCCCCAACCCACAAGGTTTATCGTTTTGGTTTTTCAAGGCGGCAATGAAAAAGGCGACACTCTAATAAGTATCGCCGCTTCGCGTAACCGCATACCCCCTCAGGCCGCACCTCTGCACTGCCCTACTATCCTGAGTATGAGTAAATGCATCCTTAGTTTCCTAAATAATCTGGTTGATTATTCCATTTACACGGGTTACGATACACTCCTATCTTTATATTATACAAAGGATCTTGCGAAACAAACCTAAAAAAATCTTAAAGATTAAGCGGTCCTGTTACAGCACCACATAAAATACGCTACCTCTGCCAAGTTCGCTTTCCGCTCTGATTTCACCCTGATGCCTATGTATAATTTCCCGTGCAATGTAGAGACCCAGGCCAATTGCCTCTTTTCTGGCCTGCCCGCCTTTATAATACCGTTCAAAAATATGAGGAAGCTCTTCCGGAACAATGCCTTGCCCATTATCTTTGATTGCAATCTCCACCTTTCCCTCCACTGTCGGTATAGCGGATACCTCAATCCGCCCCCCTCGCCCAGTATAGGCAATCGCATTGGTCATAATATTTTCAATAGCCCGATACAGTTTGACTCCATCGACATTTTTAAAGACGGCGGCTCCATCCGCCACGTGCAGTGAAATTTGTATTTGTTTGGCCTGAGCCTTCAGTTCCGCGTCTTCGACAATTTGACGCAGGAAACAGTCCAGTCTGACCGGTTCCTGCCTTAGTGCCAGATTATTGTCTTCCAGCCTTGCCAAAAGAAAAAAATCATCCACGACCGCACTTAAATATGTTACCTTTTCACTTATCTTCCGGATATACCGCTCCTTATCAGCCTCCTTTTGCACCTGCCCTTCCATCATAGCCTGCGCATAACCCAGAATCACCGTCAGCGGTGTTCGCAAATCGTGGGCAATATTGGTCATTAGCCGTGTTTTATCATTGTTAGCTTCTTCGGCTGCTTGCTTGGACCGGACCAGCTTCCGGATGGTTCTCCAAAGATAATATATGACAATGATGAGCAGTATCCCCAGTAAGACGACAAGTGCCGTAAGCCGTCTTTCCTTCCTGTTATTCCGCGGAATTACCATGGAAGCTTCGTATATTTCATCATAATTAATATGTAGTATGACTTTATTTATAATGGGGATCAATTCTTTAAGATCTTTTCGTGTTCCAATAAATATTTGATTTTTTTCGTTCAGTTCACCTACTATTTTTATTTCTTGATACATGCCCTGATCCTTGTAATAGGTAAACACCGGAATTTCACAGATGGTATAATCCGCCTTTTTTTTGCTCACATACTCCAGGGCTTCCTCCATATTATCCACGTAGATGATGCCTGCTTGGGGAATATCTTTCTTAATAATGTCTACAAACCAATAGCCTCTGGGCACGGCAAATGTACTGTTTTCCTCAATCTGGGCAACATCCCGAAAGAGCCGGTTTGTATCCACATCACCGACGATAACCTGAGTTGTCTCCATATAAGGAACAGAGAACTCCAGGTATTCCTGACGCTCCGGGGTAACCGATACGGTAGAAAGTATGTCTATCCGTTTTTCCACCGTGCTTTGTAATATTTCCTCCCAGGTTTCTTTCGCGCTGTTTTGATACAGCCTGAACCTCAACCCGGTCAACTGATGTATCTTGCGTAGCAATTCCACTCCCATACCGCGCGGTCGTCCCCGTTCATCCAGGTATTCAATCGGAATATAATCCTGGGCCACTCCCACATAAAACACCTTGTTCTGCTGAGCCCGGATCCAATCCTGCTCCTCACGGGTGAACAGTGAAAGTTTCAATTCTATCTTATCGCTTTGTACCTCCTGGACAGCCGCAAGTGCCGATGCCGGGACCAGACTGACGGCAAGCAACAAGCACAAGACTATCATTATCAGCAGTTTTTTCATGCTCCTGCTCCTCTCAATTTCACTGTTTATACCATATCAGAAGAAACGGCCCATGCCCACCTTTTTTTACCGGCATGAACATGATACAATAAAAATAACAATCATGAAAGGGTGGTAACCAGTTGCCATGGCTAACGGCGTAAAAACGAATGCTATACTTGTTGTCGATGACGATCCTGATATCGTTGAAATTATCAGCCTATACCTCGGCAATGCCGGTTATTGCGTAAGCGCTGCCGCTGACGGAGCCGAGGCTATCCGCCAACTGGAATGCACTGACATTGATTTGATACTGCTGGATATCATGCTTCCCGATCAAAGCGGAACTGAGCTTTGTCTGCACATACGCAAAACCCGTTCCTGCCCCATTCTGTTCGTCAGTTGCCTTGATGAGGAAGAACAAGTCCTTCGCGCGCTTACCGTTGGCGGGGATGATTATATCCGTAAGCCCTTTTATCCCAAGGAGCTGGTCGCTCGTGTCAGAGCCATGCTGCGGCGGGTGGAACTGGAACGCCGCACCGTCAATACTGCTGCAGCGGAATTATCCACCGGAGATTTTGTTGTCAATATGGAAAAAAAAATTATTTACAAACACCAGCAGGAGCTTCCGCTCTCTCCAATTGAATTTAATATTTTGCTATATATGTTAAAGCACCCCTGCAAACCCATTTCATGCGAAGAGCTTTATCAACAGGTATGGCAGAGCGAAAGTCTGGGAGATATACGAACCGTTATGGTTCACGTCAGTAATTTGCGAAAAAAGCTGGAAAAGAATGATACTCGAAAGTACATAAAAACAATGAAAAAACGCGGCTATGTATTTCTTGATCAAAGGTATAACTGATTCTTTTTAAACCAATACCCTCGGCTGACTTCTCATGACAAAACGCCCCCTGTTGTAGGATAGAAACTACAACAGGGGGCGTTTGGGCCGCGTATTGAAATACATTCTAATTTTAGGTCTTAAACCTTTTTGCTTACGCAAAAATTTGCATCATCCTAAAGGATGACGCAAATTAAATGTTCTATGTGTCACATTCCTTATATGGGGTGACTGGAGGGGATCGAACCCTCGAATACCGGAGCCACAATCCGGCGTGTTAACCACTTCACCACAGCCACCATAATTGGTTGCGGGAGTAGGACTTGAACCTACGACCTTCGGGTTATGAGCCCGACGAGCTACCAACTGCTCCATCCCGCGATATAAGCAGAGAACCAAGTTATTAGGAGCAACGCGACGCTAGAACTTGCGTGAATCGCTTAGTTCTGAGCGGTAGCGAAGAACTTCCTAATTATCATTCTCCAAAACTAAATATGGCTCCTCGAGTAGGACTCGAACCTACGACCGATCGGTTAACAGCCGATTGCTCTACCAACTGAGCTATCGAGGAATGTTTTTTAGGTAAACATCTCGTGAATGCATGTTCCCTAAAAACTTCACAAAAGAAAGACTACGCATTAGGTTTTATTGATGTTTGCACTTGTGCAAACGAGGA